>CAYXBU010000045.1:0-17157 GCA_964463245.1 uncultured Clostridium sp.
CATAACGGAGTTACCCATGAACCAAACGAATACCGACATCCTGACCCGCATCCGCGCCGATGCCGCCACCGCCCTCTCCGAGCTGATCCCCGCCGCCCACCTGACTGCGGGTCAGATACTGGTCGTGGGCTGTTCCTCCTCTGAGATGGTGGGAGGACGCATCGGCAAATACTCCAGCCCCGAGGCGGCGGAGGCCTTGGTCGACACCATCCTGCCCCTCCTGCGGGAGAAGGGCATATTCCCGGCGGCGCAGTGCTGTGAGCACCTCAACCGCGCCCTGATCGTAGAGAGAGCCTGCGCCGAGCGGTACGGACTGGAGCCGGTCTGGGTCAAGCCGCAGCCCCACGCGGGCGGATCCTTCGCAACGGCCGTTTGGAATCGGCTCTCGGAGCCGGTCGCCGTGGAGAGCATCCGCGCCCATGCGGGCATGGACATCGGGCAGACCCTCATCGGGATGCACCTGCGGCGGGTGGCCGTCCCTGTGCGGCTGTCGGTCGATCGGATCGGCGAGGCACCCGTGACCTTCGCCCGTACCCGCCCGCCCTATATCGGCGGGCCGAGGGCAGAGTATCAGACCGAGGAGCCATGATATTCATAACGAAAGAGACCCGCAGAGTCATCCGAATAGATGACTCCGCGGGTCTCCTTCAAAAAAGCGAAAATCCCTCTTGACAACACGGTCAAACTATGGTATAATTCCGGCAGTTAGCATACGCTAACTGAAAAAGTAAGTAAAACAGGTCGGCATACTCGATAGTATGCCCGTTAGTTAGCTAAGGCTAACTACATAAAACGGAGGATCAAAGAGCATGAAAAAAGAGACCGATACCGCCATGGCGGCCACCGTGACCGCCATTACCGTCGAGATAGACGGCATGGCGTGCAGTATGTGTGAGGCGCACATCAACGACGCGATACGGGCGACCTTCGCGGTCAAGAAGGTCACTTCTTCCCATAAGGAGGGCAAGACCCGCATCCTGACCGAGTACCCGATCTCGGAGGGGGAGCTGCGCCGTGTCCTGGATCAGACCGGCTACCGAGTCCTGTCGGTCAGCATCGAGCCGTACGAGCCGCACGGCTTCTCGCTGTTCGGACGGAACCACAAGTGAGCATCGAAAGGGGATCGAAACATGAGTGTCGTGATCGTGGGCGGGAATGAATGTATGACCCGCCAATACAAGGAGCTGTGCCGCTCCTACAACTGTAAGGCTAAGGTATATCCCAAAATGGAGAGCGGACTCAAGAATCTGGGTCGCCCCGACCTGCTGGTGCTGTTCACCGGTACGGTCTCCCACAAGATGGTGCACTACGCCCTGGGCGAGGTCAAGGGACAGAATGTCCGCATTGCGCGTTCCCACAGCAGCTCCATGAGTGCCCTGCGGAGCATCTTAGAGGAGCACACCTCGTAAAAAGACTTTATCCGACAGGAGAACGGACACCCCGCAGGTGCAGGGTGCCCGTTCTTGTAATCTTCGTATCAGTTCCCGCACTCGATGCTGATGGAGTTGAACAGCCCCAGAAGGTCGGCTACCCCGACCGCCTGCTTGGCCTCTCCTGCCTTGTCCAGCACGGCGTGTCCCTCATGCATCATGAGGAGTCGGTTCCCGTACTCCACGGCGTAGCGCAGATTGTGAGTGACCATCAGGGTGGTCACTCCCTTTTCGGCGACCACCCGCCCGGTGATCTGCATGACCGTCTCGGCGGTCTTGGGGTCGAGGGCGGCGGTGTGTTCGTCCAATATCAACAGATCAATGGGTGTCATGGTCGCCATGAGCAGGGAGAGTGCCTGCCGCTGACCGCCCGAGAGCAGTCCAACCGGCACTTCCATGCGATCCTCCAGCCCCAGCCCCACCGAGGCGACCAGCTCGCGGAAGGTCGCCGCCTCACGGCGGTTGATCGCGCGGGACAGGCCGTAGGGCTTGCCCTTGCGGGCGGCTAAGGACAGATTCTCAAGGATGGTCATGTCCGGCACGGTGCCCATGGACGGGTCTTGGTACACTCGCCCGATGGAGGCGGCGCGGCGATGCTCGGGCAAGGAGGTCACGTCCCGTCCGTTTACCAAAATTCGCCCGCCGTCGCAGGGCAGGGAGCCACACAGGAGGTTGAGCAGGGTGGTCTTGCCGGAGCCGTTGGAGCCGACTACCGCCACGAAGTCCCCGTCCGCAATGTCCAGGTCGAAGCCTTGAAAGAGGCGGGTCTCGTTGACCGTCCCGGGGTGGAAGGTCTTGTCGATATGCATCATGCGGATCATGCTCCGTCACCTCCTTTTGTGGGGCGCGTCTTGAGTCTCCCGAGCAGGCGGGAGACCTGTCGGTTGCCTACCAGTATAAGCGCGAACAGGATCGCATTGAGCAGTTTGAGGTAGATGCCGTTCTCGTCCACCAGAACCAGATAGTTCAGACACAGGGAGTAGATGATGGCACCCACCGCTACGGCGGTGGTATTCTTGACAAAGCGAAGGCGGGAGAACAGTGCCAGCCCGATGATGACCGAGGCCAGAGCCAGCACGACCTTGCCACTGCCGCAGGTGTTGTCATAGCTTGCGGTATACTGCGCGTAGATGCCGCCCGACAGCCCGGACAGGCCGTTGGCCAGCGACAGCCCCAGCAGCTTGTAGTTCCCCGCGTCCCGACCCAGCGCGACCACCACGCGGCTGTTGCTTCCCGAGGCGCGGAGCATATACCCGAGACGCGTGCCGAAGAACAGATCCACCGCCAGCTTGAGTAGGACAAGGATGCCGAAAAGGATACCCACGGTGGCGAGCTTGGCTTCCCGCCCATGAAGTCCGAGATCGAACAGGTTCGGCACACTTTTGGCGGTATAGGAGAAAATGGTCGTGGTGTTGCCGTCGTCGGTCAGCGGTTGGGTCAGAGCCAACGTGACCGACAGGAGAGCGGTCATGACGATGATGGCGGACAGGAGCGGGGTGATCTTGAGTTTAACGTGCAACAGCCCCGTGACAGCCCCTGCGGCGGCTCCCGCCAGGAAGGCAAGCAGGAGAGCCACGACCGGGGGGAGGGGCGTGCGGTACAGGAGGATGGTGGCGACGACCCCTCCCAGCGGGAAGGTGCCGTCCACCGACAGGTCGGGAAAGTCCAGAATGCTGTAGGAGATATAAACGCCCAGTGCCAGCACGGCAAAGCACAGACCCATTCCGAGGCCGTCTACGGTGGTGTTCAGGAATAGTTGCATGGAGGAGTTCCTTTCGTTTTGGAGAGGATGGGGAAGGGTACAGCTTACTCACACACATCGACCAAGGTCATGTCGACGGGGACGGTCAGCCCCAGACGGCGGCAGGCCTCGCTGTTGTAGCAGTTGGTCGGGTCGCTGATGGTGGCAACGGGAATGTCGGCGGCGGAGGTTCCCCCCAGAATGGCGGCGGCGGCACTGCCGGCCGAACGACCTACCGTGACATACTCAATGGAAGCCGAGGCCACGCACCCGACCTTGACCTGCTCGATCTCCGAGCCGAAGACAGGAATGCCCTGCGCGTTGGTCAGCGGGAGGATGTTGCTCTCCAGCTTGCCCACGATGGTGTTGTCCAGCAGGTTGATCAGGCAATCCACTCCGGAATCCAGCAGGGCATTGACCTGCGTGTCGATGGTGGTGATGTCCGCGACGGCGCGGGCGTTGATCTTCACCGTGCCGCCGTAGGTCGCCGCCGCCCGTTCCAGCTCCGAGACCTGATAGGGGGAGGAGGACTCGTCGGTGGAGTAGAGCACCCCGACGGACAGCTCGGTGCTGTTCATGAAGGCCGTCACGACCTCCAGCTGCTTGGCAAAGTTGGGCACGTCGGAGGAGCCGGTCACATTTTTGAAATTTTGCATGACTGAGCCGTCGGTCACGGCACAGAAGACGACCGGCACCTCACCGTCTGCGGCGGTGGCGGCGGTCACGGCGGCGGGCGTGGCGATGGCGATGATCACCTCGGCACCCTGATTGACCAGCCGCTTGGCTTGAGACTGCGCCGTGGTCATGTCAAAGTTGCAGTTGAGTCGTTTGATCTCGTATTGCGAGAGGTCAAGTCCGCTCTCCTCCAGCCCCTGCAGGACACCGTCGCAGCAGTTGTTGAGGGACTCGTGGGAGCCGAATTGCAGGATGCCGATGATGGGTTTGCCCGAGCCGCAGGAGGTCGCGGAGAGGGGCAGCAAGGCGGTGAGCAGGAGGGTCAGGATCAGGACAAAGATTTTTGAGCGGCGAGGGAAGGACTTCATGGTAAGATCTCCTTTCAACACAAAAAATCCCGCACAGACAAGTATGTCTGTCGGGACGAATACGAATGTATCCGCGGTACCACCCGCGTTCAGGCTGTATGTTGCCTGCACTTGGCGCGTATGACCCCCGGGGTGGGCGGCTCGTACACGGCGTTTGGATAACGGGCACGCATCCCGTCGGTTGCTACTGACCGCCCGATCCGGGATCGGGTGCGGCGTTCGTCCGCCCTCAGAAGGCCATTCGCTCCCGCCCTTGCCGCCGCGCTCTCACCCTGCATCGGCTCTCTGTGGGTTCGGTTCGGGAGGTACTCTTCTTCCTCGTAGGTTTATGATGCTGTATTATAGCACATCTCCGAGATTTTGTCAAGGTAAAGCGTGAAAGTTTTGTGATGGCAGATTGAACAAACCGAAGGCAAAAAGTTTGTTCATTTTTGTGCTCGACTTTTTTCGCGTTTTCTCTTTACAAAAAAGGCGATCTGTGGTAGAATACACCCGATCATGGTTACGGAACGGCAGATGCGTTGGTGCATGGTTTGCAAATTGAAGAGGTCGTATTGCGGACACGGTACGATTTCGCTCTGCTGTCTGACCTCGTCAGGCAGTTTTTTTCTGCAAGCCGGAGCTCCGCCTTTGCACCGTGACCAAATAAGAAGGAGGATTTCCTATGAAACTCGCATACGGAATCAAAGACAAGCCTCGTATTCCCCAGCTCCTTGCGTTCGCCCTCCAGCAGTTGCTTGCCATCATGGCGGCTACCATCGCAGTGCCGACCATCATCGGCAACGGTATGTCCAAGTCGGCCGCCCTGTTCGGCGCCGGTGTCGGCACCATCGTCTACCTGCTGTTCACCAAGTTCAAGAGCCCCGTGTTCCTGGGCTCGTCCTTCGCCTTCCTCGGCTCCATGGCCGCGGCCTTTGCAGGCGGTGTGTCCATGCAGCTGGGTTACGCCGGCCTCCTGATCGGTGCCGTGTTTGCCGGTCTGGTGTATGTCCTGCTGGCCATTCTGGTCAAGGCTTTCGGCGTAAAGTGGATCGATAAGCTGATGCCCGCCGTGGTCATCGGTCCCACCGTCGCCATCATCGGTCTGTCCCTGGCAGGAAACGCCGTCGGCGACCTCATGAAGGGTTCGGTCACCAATGCACTGGGTCAGCCTGTTGCCTCCGAGTATGTGGCTATGGTCTGCGGTCTGGTCGCCTTGGCTGTGACCATGATCTGCTCGGTCTACGGCAAGAAGTTCATCAAGATGATCCCCTTCATCATTGGTATTCTGGCGGGCTATGCCGTCGCCGCGATCCTCACGGTCATCGGCATGACCCAGGACATCGATGCTCTCAAGATCATCAACTTCGAGATCTTCAAGGAGATGCAGTGGGTGCCTGACTTCACCTTCGTGGAGGCCTTCAAGGGTGTTAAGGAGATCAACGGAGCCTACATCGGTACCATCGCAGTCGCTTACATCCCGGTCGCCTTCGTGGTCTTTGCCGAGCACATCGCCGACCACAAGAACCTGTCCACCATCATCGAGCAGGATCTGCTCACCGATCCCGGCCTGTCCCGCACCCTGCTGGGTGACGGTGTCGGCTCCATCGCCGGTGCCTTCTTCGGCGGTTGCCCCAACACCACCTACGGTGAGTCGGTGGGTTGCGTGGCTATCTCCGGGAACGCCTCGATCGTGACCATTCTGGCGACCGCCATTCTGGCAATGGCCGCCGCGTTCGTGGCTCCCTTCACCACCTTCTTAGAGACCATCCCCAGCTGCGTGATGGGCGGCGTTTGTATGTCCCTGTACGGCTTCATCGCCGTGTCGGGTCTGAAGATGGTGCAGAAGGTGGATCTGGAGGACAACCGCAACCTCTTCACGGCGTGCGTCATCCTGATCGCCGGTGTGGGCGGTATGACCCTGAGCTTCTCGGTAGGCGACGGACAGAGTATCACCATCACCTCGATCGCCTGCGCTCTGATCCTGGGCATCCTGACCAACGTGATGCTGGGTCGCAAGAAGAAGGATCAGTAAGTCGCGGTAAGAGATCACGCATCCAAAGCGGCGTTCCGTCGACTTTGGCTCGCACTCAAAACAGTTTGCACCCGCACGGTATACGTGCGGGTGCTTTTTGAATGCCCAACGACCCCCGACAGACGAAAAAGTCTGTCGGGGGTCATCCTTGTTTTGGCTTGTTTTGGATCTACACGCGGGCATCCGCCGCATCCAGGATCAGCTTGACGCAGGTCTCCTCGCCCAGCAGTCCGCTGTCCAGTGCGAGATGGTAGTTCCCGCACACGCCCCAGTCCCGATCCGTGTGGAAACGGTAGTAATTCCGACGGCGGTTGTCCATTTCCTTGAGCCGCTGTTCGACCGGCTTCTCACTGGCACCGTAGTGATCCAGCACGTGCTGTGCACGATGTGCCTTGTCGGCATGGATGAACACGTGCAGGCAGTCGGTGCGGCCGCGCAGGATGTAGTCGGCACAGCGACCGATGATCACGCATGGCTCCCCCTCGGCCAACTCCTCGATGACGTGTGTCTGCGCCTCGTACAGCTTCTGGTAGATGGAGGGATAGCCATAGGAGCCGGCGGCACTCATGGCGATCTGGTACAGGAAGCTGTTGGCATGGGATGCGTACTCCTCGTTCTCGCGGATGAACTCCTCCGAGAGGCCGCTCTTCTGCGCGACCTTGCTGATCAGCTGACTGTCGTAGAAGGAAATACCCATGCGCTCGGCTACCGCCTTGCCGATGGTATGTCCGCCGCTCCCAAACTCGCGGCTGATGGTGATGATGCGTCTTGTCATGCCGGTCTCCTCCTGTAAAATGGTAGGCAGAGTATCCTGCCCTCTGTATACAGTATAGCACAAAACGAGTGATTTTTCAAGAGGAAATTGACGGATTTCTCAAAAAAATCGGCACAGTGCCCAATTCATACGGGCATTGTGCCGATACCGCGGCATCGAATCGCGGTTTGGGGTCATTCTTGCTTACTCCACGACCAGACGGAAGGTGCGGGGGGTGGCCTGATTCATGTTGATGTTGAAGCAGTAGGAGAAAGAATTGTCCGCATCATACAAAACCGTGTAGCCGTCGTAGCCCCACTCGGAGCAGAGCGTGACGGCGACCCACTCCCCGTCGATCAGCTCATACAGCCCCGGTGTGCCGAAGTCGCGGAGGCCGCATACCCGAACGGCGATGTTGTAGTCGCGGTCGTAGTGGTTGGTGTAGGCGGTGTTCCCCTCGGAGGCGTAGCCGGTGCGGTCGATGTTGTCAAGCCCGCCCGAGATGGTGAAGGTCGCGCTCAGACCGTCGGTACTGCGGGCGGTGGGGAGGAAGGGGTCATTCGACACGGTGACATTCTCCACGGGGGTGACGACGATGGGATGGAGCAGGGTATTCTCCCGTGTCAGGCGGACATTGCTGTCGTCGGCGGAGGTGCGGTCGCCCCAGGGCATCAGGATCATGTTGATGTGGATGTAGTCCCCGGGCAGGAGGGTCACCTCCTCCAGATCCAGCGTCAGGACAAGGCGGTTCTCCTTCTCCCGCAGGATCAACGGGCCGGTGTAGGGCTTGCCGCCGATGACGATGTCCCAATCCTTGATCAGAGCGGAGATATTGGAGTAAACATCGTTCTGATCCAGCTTGGACGGGTCGGGATCGGTCAGGTGGAAGTAATCAAAGTAGGGATGCTCCATGCCCAACTCATGGTACACGACACGCGTCCTGCTGTTGGCATCCCGGATCACGGAGTTGCCGTTGGCATCCAGGTAGCCCAGCTTCTCGTATTGCAGGGAGCGGTTGGTGGTCATGGCGTATATCTCAAAGCTGTCCTTGAAGTTTTGGAAGCCGAGCTCGCCGTTGACCCGATAGTCCAGCTCGTAGTAGGCGCGGTTCTCGTCGTACTGCGCCATTTCCATGTGCCGAATATCCGCCTCCATGAGTCCGTCCCCGGTGACATAGCTCATGGTCAGGTCAAAGTAGGTGGGACCTGAGGAGGAGATGTCGTGGCGGCGGTTGACGGTGCTGATCACGTTCCCCTCCGCGTCGGTGTAGCGCAGGAAGGAGTGGGTGCCGTTGTTCTCGTGCTGGGGCTGGTCGACGTACACCTTCTTGCTCCCGACGGGGTTTCCGTTCTGATCCAGCGCGCTGAAGTAGGTGTCCCGCCAGAAGGGCTGGGACATGGCGCGGTGGTCGGGCAGGCGGTTGCCGAGGTAGTCGTAGAAGGCGATGCAGTTGGTCTCGGTCACGCCGGTGGACATATGGTAGTAGGCCTGATGGAAGCGGATGGAGGACACCTGCTTGAGGCGGAAGCCGCCCCACTGCTCATACAGGTGCAGGACGGTCAGCCGCTCGGTCGCCCCCGCCTCGACCGTCATCGGGAAGATGGCGTACCCGTAGGCATGGCGGTCGTTGTCGGTGTAGTACAGCTCCTCGCCGTCCCCGGCGAAGTTCTTGCAGACCTCGACCCGCACGGGGAGCATCCGATTGTAGCGATCCAGCACGGCGGAGCCCTCCAGACAGCCGTTGGTGGTGGCGGCCAGAATGTAGATCTGCCGATCCCGCTCGCCGCCCGTCAGCTCAAAGGTCACGCTGAACTCCTCCCCCGGGTTCTGAAACAGGTAGGCGAAGGAGCCGCCGTTGCGCAGATCGAATTCATACGCGCCGCGCAGGGGGTTATAGCCGACATAGTAGGCGTTCTTGCGATCGTCCATGACCGTCACGCCCTGCAGGGGCTCGCGCTCACAGGCGGCCTCGTAGAGGAAGGCGGCGAAGTCATGGGTGGTGTCGGTGTACAGGCGGTGCCCGACGTAGGTGGAGCTGCCCTTGGCGAGACGACCATCGGACGGGGTATAGGCTTGACGGATGATATAGCTGTCGTCGGTCAGCTCGACCGACAGCCGCCCCGAGGTCTCGTGGGGCAGGAGGATGATGCCGAGTACGCCGACCTCCCGTATATCCAGACCGACATAGGCGGCACTGTCCCAGTCCACCTCTGTGAGGCTTGTGTGATTGCCGTTTGCATCACCGATAGTCAGCTTGGCGACCGCATCGGCGGGGATCCGCCACTCGGTGCCGATGGCGGCGACCCCCGTGACGGCCTCGT
This sequence comes from uncultured Clostridium sp., assembly GCA_964463245.1. Classification (GTDB taxonomy): domain Bacteria; phylum Bacillota; class Clostridia; order Oscillospirales; family CAG-272; genus CAMEON01. Next base: position 9,304 of record CAYXBU010000045.1, read on the forward strand.
CGGCCATGAAGCGCACCACATCGTTGATCTTGTCGGAGTAGGAGATGAAGTTCCGATCCAGTGTGATCTGCGGGACAGAGGCATCATAGGCCACCATACGGATGGCGGCGATGTCGATCACCTCCCCGGTCGCGGAGCCGATGTCCAGCCGCAGAGCCGACAGGGTGCCGGTGTAGTCATTGCCGCGGGCGAGGTTGATGGTGTAGGTGTGGTACTCTCCGTCCGCCAGAACAGGGAAGGAGATGCGCTGATCCCCGTTGAAGCCGGTCTGCTTGCCCGACACGAAGAACAGCTCGGCTGAGGTCGCTTTCTCGACGCGGAGTGTCACCAGCGCGGCATTGTAGACCGAGGTGTCAAAGGAGAGATTTGTATAGCAGATGTAGGGGTCATAGCTCTTGGAGATCGTCAGGGACAGGCTGCCGTCATCCTGCTTGGTGACCTTGCGGAGGTCGTTGTGCCCCGCAAAGTTGTGGAGGTCGATGCGGTTCTCCTGCAGGATCGCGCTATCATCGATGAAGGTCTGATCCAACACATGGACATCGTAGTAGTAGTAGCCCTGATCGTACACATTGACCCGCCCGACCGTCCCCGAAGCGTACAGGGTCTTTCCGTTCTCCAGCCGAATGAAGCTGTCCCCCGTGTCGGAGAGGTAGGATTTCCCGTCGGGGTCGGTCAACGAGGCGAGCCGATAGGGGGTGGCGGGGTCGTTGAGGTTGTAGAGCAGGTGGGCATTCCTGTTCTCGATCATGAAGCCGCGATTCAGAGCCGACGTGAAGTAACCGGTCACGCCGTTTGCCAGTTCCGAGGCCAAATTGATGGTCTTGCCGTCGGTGCCGCTGTAGGGCGGCAGGGTCTCCGGCTCGGTCGCGGGTTCGGTCGCAGGTTCGGTCTTGACATCGGTCGCGGGCGACCCGCTCTCGGACGGTATTTCAATGGTCGTATCCGACATGGTGGGTACCTCGGTCTCATCGGAATGTGTGGTCTGCTCGGCAGAGGGTGTGTCGGTGTCGGTCGACTCAGGTGAGCAAGCGACCGAGCAGGTGCACAGGAGCAGGCAGGCAAGAAGGAGGATGCGAGTCAAGCGAGCCATACGGTTCCCCCCTTACTTTCCCTGCTGGTGGCACCAGATCTCCATGACCACCCCGTGCGGCAAAAGCTTGGTCAGCAGTACCTGTGCGCGGATGGAGAAGCCGCAGACCGACACATCCTTGCCCTTCTTCATGTCCCTCAGGGCGCGGTCGATGACGTCCTTCGGGTCAAAGAAGCGGTTGTAATAGGTGATGGTGTCATCCAGCACGGCATGGTCAAAGAACTCGGTGCGTACCCAGCCGGGGCAGACCGCCAGGACACGGATGCCGCGTCCCTGTTTCTTTAACTCCATGTTCAGGGCGCGGGAGAAGGACAGCACGAAGGCCTTGGTCGCGCCGTAGACATTGATATAGGGGACGGGCTGGAAGGCCGACAGGGAATCCAGCTGGTAGATACAGCTGCCCGGCTTCATGTAGGGCAGGGTCATGTGGGTGACCGCGACCAACGCCTTGGCGTTGAGGTCGATCATCTTGAGCTGGTCGTCCAGCGGGAGTGCCGTGAAGGCACCGAACTTCCCAAAGCCGCTGGCGTTGACCAGTACCCGCACATCCGGCTGTTCGGCCGCCAGCAGCTCCTTGAGGGCATCCAGGCTGGATCGGAGTCCCAGATCCAGCGGGATGGCGCGGACGGTGGCGCGCACCTTGTCCTGCAGTGCCTCCAGCCGCTCGCGGCGGCGGGCGATCAGCCACAGCTCGTCGAATTTCTCCTGCTTGTCCAGTGCCAGCACGAACTCCCGTCCCATGCCGGAGGACGCGCCGGTGATGAGCGCGATGCGCTTGCCGTGATCGGTCGTATTCATGGTATTCCCCCTCACTTCTTCTTTGCCTTCTTGGGCTTCCAGGGCTTATTGAGCTTTGCTTTTTTGGCAAGCGGCTCCTTTTTCAACGGGATGAGACCGGTCTTCGGGTCATATCCAGCCTTTTTGAGTGCCTTTGTTCGTTTCTTTTGGTGCTTGCGGTACGCCCCTGTCAGCTTGTGGACGACCTCGGCATAGACCTCCAGTCCCGTCTTCTTGGGCGGGACGGCGGGCTTGCCTGTCTTGACCCCCAGAACGGCATCCACCGCCGCCCCGGCGGCGGCTTTGGCGGTCTTCTTGGAGATGGGCTCGGGCGACTTGCGGATGGCGCGGCGGAACCGCTTGTCCTTCATGACCTCCTTGGTCATGCGCTTGAGAACCTTTTTCTTCTCTTTTCTCTTCATCCCGTCGAGGGATGCGATCTGTGCATTACTCTCAGCCATATGGCACCTCTTCCTTACAATTCGGCAATATGTTCCGTCTCAAACAGCCCCGACTCGGTGATGGTTTTTCGGCTTCCCGGTGCGGCGCGGACGACCCGTCCCTCGGTGTTCAGGCGCCGCAGGGCGGCGGCAAAGGCAATGAAGTCGGCGGCATCGGTATGCAGGATATCCTTGATGTCAGCCTGCTGGGTGGCGGCGGTCTTGCCACTCAGCCAGCGATTCAGGGCGTCGTAGCCCTGCCCCAGGGCACTGCGCGGGGTCATGTAGCCCGAGAGGGTGCTGACGATCAGGCTGTCCAGTTCTGCCTTCTCCGGGATGTGCTGTAAGAGCCAGTCGGGCAGTCGCCGGATCGCATCATAGGTCTCTGCGATATGCGGGTCGCGGTAGGAGACCACGCTTACCAGCCCGTAGGGGTGAATACTCGTAAAGGCTCCGTAGGCACCGCCCTTGGCGCGTATCTCGTCCCAGCAATAGGTGCTGTTCAGGTAGCCCGACACCACCGACATGGGGGCGGTCACCGTGGCGGGCAGCTCGGGCAGGCTGTAGACGGCGGCGCAGTAATTGACCTCGCCGGGGATCACGAGGGCGGAGTTGCAACGCTCTGCGAGCGGCAGGGACACGCGCATCGGCTCCACTGTTCCGAAGGTCGATCCGCTCAACGACTTCTGCCAGGTCGCATAGGCGGTCTCCGAGCCGATGAAGCACGAGCGCGGGCGCATCTGCAGGAACAGCTTCTCCCGTATGGTCTCCAGCCCGGCGATGAAGCGGTCTGCGTGGGCATCGAAGTCCTCGGCCAGAGCCGCAAAACGGCGGTAGGCTCCCACGCCTGACCATGCCTCTGAGAAGGCTCCTATGGCGGTCAGTGTCGATCCGGCCAGAAACAGGGCAGTGCGGTGGCCGTTCTCGATCAGGCGATTCCGCTTGCCGGATGCATTCGAAAACAGGCGGCGCAGGATGTCACGGTCGAACACGACCTCGTGCATATATTCCAACAGAATGTCTACCACAGGAGCAAGCTGTTCCTCCGGGACATTGGCCTCTATGGTCAAGTAGGTACGCAGGTCTGCGGCTGTGATCCCGACAGCACTCGCGCGGCCGTAGCAGCCGAGGATGGCGTGGGTCTCAAGGATCCGATCCCGCAACTGCTCGACCGAGTGGGACTTGGTGGGCAGATCAAATAAGGCATCCGACAGGCAGTGGGCGTAGAACAGCTCCTCAGCATCAAGGTCGCTCAGGTCGAACATCAGGCCACCCACGGCAATGCCGCCGGTCTCGGCGGGGTAGGACAGGGCGGGAATGGTCTGTCCGTTTACCTGGATAGTACCCTCATCCATGTCTCGGCATACGGGCGGGAGGGTAATATCCTCCGGGGACAGGTGGGGAATGGAGGCCTCGGCCTCGGGGGAGTCGGGGGTCAGGAGGTAGTCTTGGAAGGCTTTCGCGTGGGACTCCAGTGCCTCGTAGGCACCCGGCAGGGCGTGCAGGCGGTCGGACTCTGCGGTCAGCCATGCCTCCTGCGTGGCGCGATTTTCGGCATCTGCCGTGCGGGAGGGCACGCAGCGTGTCAGCGACCAGTGCTGACTGTTCAGCATATAGGTCTCCAGCAGGTGCTCAAAGTAGTGCGGGTCGGCGGCAAAGCGGTCGCGGATGACCAGGTCGTCGGGTGTCCGTGCATCCCCCCACCACACATGGGAATTGAGCAGGGACTCCTGAATGCTGAAGCAGACACGCGGCTCCTGTGCCCGGCGGCGCAGGACGGCCTCGTGGTCGTTGATGAGATTTGTCAGCCTTTGGTGATCCAGTCCTTTACTGATCAATTCCTTCAGCTTGGACAGGATGATCTCGCGGAAGGTCTCTGCGTGTTCCGGCTCCGAGCGTGACAGGGTGCAGAGCATAACCGGCTGACGGAGTGGATCCACCTCCATTTCAAAGTCCACGCCGATGTCGGCATCCAGCACGGCACGGGACAGGGGTGACTCCACCGTCTCGGTCAAGTACCGCGCCAAGATCTGAATACCCAGCGCGTCCTCGGGTGGGGCATCCTCTCCTAACACACAGGCGTAGCACAGGCGGGTGTTCTTTTCCTCCGACTCGTTCTCGCCGATCTGATAGGTGCAGAGGCCGTCGGGACTGACCACCGGTGTCTGCAGGGGCGGGACGGCGGGAGCCTTGTAGGTGGGCGGCTCGTGCTCTGTGAGGACACGGTCGATCTCGGCAAGCTCGCGGTCAAGGCTGAGTCTGCCCGAGAGGAAGAAGATGGCGTTGTTCACACCGTAGAAGCGGCGGTAGGTCTCACAGAACTGCTCGTAGGTCAGGGTGCGGATGGCGGCGGGGTCTCCGCCGGGGTTGAAGCGCAGGTACAGGTCGGGGAAGAGCTGCTTGCACATTTGACGGTATAAGGCGCGGTCGGGGGAGCTGCTCGCCCCCTGCATCTCGTTGAATACCACGCCCGAGCAGGCGAGCTCGCCCTGACCGTTCGGCTCCAGGTGCCACGCCTCCTTTTCAAAGATGCGGTGATCCGAGAGCACCAGCGGGTGGAAGACCGCGTCCAGATACACGGTCATCATGTTCATGTAGTCCTGCTCGTCGGTGGTGACGAAGTAGTAGTCAGTCTTGTCCGGCCAGGTCGAGGCGTTGAGGGTCACCGCCAGCGAGGTCTTCATCAGGTTCACGAACGGCTCCCTCAGCGGAAAGTGCTCCGAGCCGTCCAGCGTGGAGTGCTCGATGATATGGAACACGCCGGTGTCATCCTCGGGCAGGGTGCGGAACGCGACCGTGAACATCATCTGTCCGTCGTCTCGATCCGTGTAGTACAGGGTCGCGCCGGTCTTCTCGTGGGTCAGCTTCCAGTAGTTGGCGTTGAGGTGGGGCAGGGGCGCACATCGCTCCACGCAAAAGCCATGCAGGCGGTCGCCGATGTTCCATGCGGGCATAGAGAATACCTCCGATCTTTTCTTGTTTCAATTATAGCATATCTTTTCGCATATTGCAAGAGATTTTGGGGAATTTATATGGTATATCCCCTTGCGAAAAGAGCGGGGAAACAGGAAGGGAGTGACCTCTGCATGAACAGAAATCAAGACCCGCTCTCCCATCGGGGCGGCCTGCTTCGGCTGGATGCCGACATCCTCTGCGCCGCCTCGGTGGTGGGCGGCAAGGAGCGGGAAGGTCCCCTGGGGGAACACTTTGACCTGGTGGATCGCGGCGACCGCTTCGGACAGGACAGCTGGGAGAAGGCCGAGTCCGAGATGCAACGCATGGCCTTCGCCGCTGCCCTCGGCAAGGCGCAGATGGGGCAGGAGAGCGTGGATATTCTGCTGGCGGGGGATCTGCTCAACCAGTGCACCGGCTCGGCGTACGGGCTTTTGTCCTACGACATTCCGTTCTTGGGGCTGTACGGTGCCTGTTCCACCTCGGCGGAGGGACTGCTTCTGGCGGGGGCACTGGTGCACGGCGGTCACGCCGCCTGTGTCGGGGTCATCACCTCCTCCCATAACGCGGCGGCCGAGCGGCAGTTCCGCACTCCGCTGGAGTACGGCGGCCAACGCCCCGGGAGCGCGCAGTGGACGGTCACGGGCGCGGGGGCGTTTCTGGTCACGGGCGGCGGGGGGACGGGCTGTTGCGGCGGTACCTGCGCCCTGCAACCGCCCCCCGCCCCGCTGGCGCATATGACGGTCGGGATGGCGGGGATCGCGCTGGATCGCGGCGTGACGGATGCCAACAACATGGGCGCGGCCATGGCACCTGCCGCCGAGAGCACCCTGTGCCGCTACTTCGAGGCCTCCGAGACCACCCCCGCCGACTATGATCTGATCGTGACGGGCGACCTCGGCTGGGAGGGGAGCCGCATTCTCTGTGACCTGATGGAGACCCATACCGTCGGGGGTGTAAGCCTGTCCATCCGGGAGCGGCACAACGACTGCGGATGCATGATGTTCTCCCGCTCGACCCAGGACACCCACAGCGGAGGGTCGGGTTGTGGATGCAGTGCCACCGTGCTGGCCTCCTACCTGCTCCCCCGCGTGCAGAGCGGTCGGATACGGCGGATGCTCTACCTGGCGACCGGGGCTCTGCTCAGCCCCGACAGCGTCAAGCAGGGGAGATCCATCCCCGGCATAGCCCACCTGATCTGCATGGAGTCCCCGCACCCGAGGGACGGGCAGACGTACCTGTGAAAGAGAGGCAACTGTATGGAGTGGAGCATACTATGGAAATACCTGCTCGCGTTCTGCGTCGGCGGGGCACTGTGCCTCCCGGCACAGCTACTGCTCGACAAGACAAAGCTGACCCCCGCGCGTATCCTGGTCGGATATGTGGTGGCGGGGGTCATATTGGGGGCGGTGGGGCTGTACCCGCCGCTGTCCGAGCTGGCGGGCGCAGGGGCGAACACCCCGCTGACCGGCTTTGGCAACCTGATCGCCAAGGGGGTTCGGGAGGCGGTAGCCGAGAAGGGGCTCCTCGGCGCACTGACCGGTGGGCTGTCCGCCGCCGCCGGGGGCACGGCCGCCGCGCTGGTCTTTGGCTGGCTGGCCGCCTTGGTGTGTCGGGGAAAACCGAAGGATTGAGACTCAGGAGATCGACAGCCCCTCCTGCGCCAGCCCGAACGCATCCCGCAGCTTGGCGATAGCCGCCTTTTCGATGCGGCTGACATAGGAGCGGGATATGCCCAGTCGGAGCGCGATCTCCCGCTGGGTCATGGCGGGTGCGCCGTCGATGCCGAAGCGCAGGGTGATGATCTGCCGCTCTCGCGGCTCCAGCCGCGTCCGGACGAACTCCACAGCTCGCTCGGCATCCACCTTGCGTAAAATCTCCTCGGTGAGGTTTTCGTCGGAGGAGATCACATCCATGTAGGTCAGCGGGTTGCCGTCCCGATCCACGTCGATGGTGTCACTCAGGGACACCTCCGAGCCGAGCTTCTTGCGGGAGCGAAAGTACATGAGGATCTCGTTCTGGATGCACTTTGCCCCGTAAGTGGCAAAGCGGGTGCCGGTCTCGGGCTTGAAGGTGTCCACGGCCTTGCAAAGACCAATGGTGCCGATGGAGACCAGATCCTCCTGATCACGGCTGGAGGCATAGTATTTGCGGACGATGTGAGAGACCAGCCGCAGGTTGTGCAGGATCAGCTTATCCCGCGCCTGTGCGCGGCGGGCGGGGTCGGCGGCGGTGCGGGCTTGGCGAAAGGCGACCTCCTCCTCGACGGCATCCAGCGGGGGAGGGAAGCTCTGGGGACTGCTCAGCCCTAAAATGACATGAAGCAGGCGCAAAAGCGGGGACGCAAGAAGGGAAAGCATGGCGGACATGGCGGGTACCTCCTGATAAAATAGTAGGGTGCGCTGTTTCAGTATATGCCGCCGAGAGGTCGTCCCGTGACTGTGCAAAGGAAAGCCCCGGCAGGATCCATGATCCGGATCCTGTCGGGGCTTGTGTCGGTATAGGTGCAGTGCCCATGCGGGGTTTTGATCTCGAGGTCCTCCGGGGGCGAGGAAGAAGGCTTCTTTTCCATGGATGGCCTCCTGTATGTTGATG
>CAYXBU010000046.1:0-16272 GCA_964463245.1 uncultured Clostridium sp.
CATATCCTTATCCCCGGCAGCAGCAACGCCGACCTGACCGGCTTTGCCCCCCGCCTGCCCGGCGCGGGCGAGACGGTCATGGGCAGTCGGTTGCAGATCGGCGTCGGCGGGAAGGGCTGTAATCAGGCAACGGCGGCGGCGCGCGCCGGGGCGGAGGTATGGTTCATCACGCGGGTGGGGCAGGATGTCTTTGGCGAGGCTCTCCGACGGCACTTTGCCGCCGAGGGCTTCCGCGACGACTACATCACCACCGACGAGGATGCGACCGGGTGCGCCCTCATCGAGATCGACGAGCGGGATGCGCAGAATCGGATCATGGTCATCCCGGGAGCCAATCGGCACATCGGCGCGGCAGATGTACAGGCGGCGGCGCGGGAATTTGACCACGCGGATGCCGTTCTGACCCAGCTTGAGACCGACCTGTCGGCGGTGGCCGAGGCCAAGCGGCTGGCGGGCGCGGCGGGAAAGCCCTTCCTGCTCAACCCCGCCCCCTACACTCCCCTGCCCGATGGCTTCCTCCGCGGGGTGGATTGGTTCACCCCCAACGAGACCGAGGCCGAGGGCTACACCGGCATTGCCGTCACCGATGACGACAGCGTGCGCCGCGCCGCCCGCGCCCTGCTGGAGATGGGAGTCCGCAACGTGGTCATCACGCTGGGGCATCGGGGTGCCTACTGGACGAACGGACAGAATGAACTGTTCGTCCCCGGGTTCTGGGTCAAGGCGGTCGAGACCACCGGCGCAGGGGACACCTTCAACGGTGCACTGGCCGTGGCGGTCGCCGAGGGGCGAGAGCCGTCGTGGGCACTGCGCTTTGCCAACGCCGCCGCCGGCCTGTCGGTCACGCGGTCGGGCGCGGCACTCTCAGCGCCCCGTAGGTCGGAGATCGAGGACATGATGGGGCAATAGGATACAAAACAGGCTCGGGGGATGCTTCCTCCGAGCCTGTTTCTTCGGTTATTCTTATTCTGTCTCCCGCAGGAACTTATCCAGCACCCACTGCTGGATGCTCCGCAGCTTTTCGGGGTCACCACCGCCGACCGGTCTGCCGTCGATCTCCACGCACCGCAGACCGAACGCGCTGGAGGAGGAGATGATGACCTCCCGCGCTTGCATCAGCTGGTTCAGGGTGAACGGGGTCTCGGACACCTCCACGCCCAGCGCACGGCAGGCACGGATGAGGTGTGCCCGTGCGATACCGGGCAGGATCAGCTCGTCGGTGGGAGCGGTCTGGAACACGCCGTCCCGATTGATGATGTGGACATTGGCGTGGGCGCACTCGGTCACGCGATCCGGCTTGCGGTAGAGGATGGTCTCATAGACCCCGGCGCGCTTAGCCTCCTCGGCGTACATGACGGCGGGGATCAGGTTCAGGGTCTTGATGTTGCAGTGATAGAACCGTGTGTCCTCCCGCGTGATGGCGCGTACCTCCTGAAAAACATCCTTGACGTTCTGAGGGCGGAGCATGATCCACAGGTTGGCGGTCATGTCCTCCGGGTAGAGGTGGTCGCGGGGCTGGGTACCGCGGGTAGCCTGCAGGTAGACGAACTGCTCCCCGCTGTCCACGCGGTGGATCATATCCAAGAGGATCTCGGTCAGCTCCTGACGGGTCTCCTTGATGCGGATATCCAGCAGGGACGCGCTCCGATAGAAGCGATCCAGGTGCTCCTCCAGCGCATAGGGGATATAGTTGCGGGTATAGGTCACGTCGTAAACGCCGTCACCAAAGAAGTGGACGCGGTCGTTGAAGGGGACGGTCATCTCGTCCACCCGACCGAAGCGGCCGTTGTAGTAGGCAAGGTCTTGCATAAGAAACTCCTTTCCGCCGAAAGGCGGTCATATGGATCGATCGTTATACGCACATTATACGCCGTGTTGCGGGAAAAGTCAAGGGGGGCACGGCGGTTTTTTTCGGGAATAGCGGGGAGATCGGGCGGTTCCTCCTCCGTGCGTGTCAAAGCGGGATATCGCCGTCGGCGCAATGGATCACCCCGAGGACGGAATACGACTGCAGATCCTTTGTCACGCGCGCCCACTGCGCAGTGGTTCCGCCGTAGCGAATGCTCGTCAGACGAGGACACTCTGCAAACGCACAGCCTCCTATGTACTGTATTCCGACCGGGAGAGTAACGTCGGCAAGGTCAGCGCAATCCTCAAAGGCAGAATCCCCGATACAGATCACGCCATCCGGAACCGTGATCTCGGTCAGCGTGGGACAGCGAAAGAACCCGCACTCGGAGATACAGGTCACGCTCCCGTCGGACGGGATGATGCTGTTCCTGCATCCGACGAGCAGTTTTCTGCCCGCTGTCTCGATCAGGCAATTCCCGTCGGAATCCTTCCTCGACGAGGATGTCGGTCAAGGATGCACAGCCGGTACATATAGACGGTTCAATGGTCATCACACTACGGGGAATGGTGATCTCGGCCAACCCGGTATGATCAAACGCAAATTCATCCACACAGGTCACGCTGTTCGGGTTCGAGATACTCGTCAGCGAAGTGCAACCGCTGAACAAGCAGACACCGATGCGAGTCACCCCCTTTGGGATGTTGAGGTCGGTCAATCCGATGCAACCCTAAAACCCGCCCCAATCGATCTCGGTCACGCTGTCCGGCAGGAATACCTCGGTCACCTGCTCGCACCAGAGGAAGCCTGTGTCGGCGATGCCCCGTGCATCCTCCGGGACACATACCCGACCGACGGTGTCACTGTCCTTGAGTGTAACATACCCGTACCGATCTTACTGAAATTCGTCGTGGCGGTTCTGATCTTTCTCCATGGTCGTCACTTGTGTATGGATATGACTATAGGGCACATAAAGCGGAATTTTGCAAGGGGGATGGAACAGCAGGAGGGATTTGCGAACCGCGAACCACGAGCCCCGAGGGGGCTTGGGCGGCCGCCCCCATCCCCCCGCAAATTTACACATTTCTCCCCTTGCGTTCATGTCACATTCACGGATATGTTGTAAAATAGAATGGATTATGTGTTGGGGTACCCCGACACGCGCCGTGCAGACACGGCCACAGCTATACCACATCCAGAAAGGCTTCCATCATGAACCATCAGAACCAATATGACGTGATCATCATCGGCGCGGGCCCCGGCGGTATCTTCACCGCTTATGAGCTGTCCCGCCTTCAGCCGACCGCGCGTATCGCCGTCTTTGAGACCGGCAACCCGCTGGAGAAGCGCAAATGTCCCATCGATGGAGTGAAGGTCACCTCCTGCCTCAACTGCAAGTCCTGCGCCATCATGAACGGCTTCGGCGGCGCGGGTGCCTTCTCGGACGGCAAGTACAACATCACCAATCAGTTCGGCGGCACCCTGCATGAGTATATCGGCAAGCGGCAGGCCATCGAGCTGATGAACTATGTGGACGAGATCAACCTCTCCCACGGCGGCGAGGGCACGTCTCTCTACTCCACCGCCAACAGCCAGATCAAGACCCTGTGCCTGCGCAACGGTCTGCACCTTCTGGATGCCTCGGTGCGGCACCTGGGCACCGACATCAACTACGTCGTGCTCAAGAACCTGTACGATGAGCTGTCAAGAAAGGTGGACTTCCACTTCAACTCCCCCGTGGAGACCGTCCGCAAGAACGAGGATGGCTACGCCGTGCTCAGCCGCGGGCAGGAGTATTCCGGCGCCAAGTGTGTCATCTCGGCGGGACGCTCCGGCAGTAAGTGGATGGAGACGGTCTGCCGCGACCTGGACATCCCCACCCGCTCCAACCGCGTGGACATCGGCGTGCGGGTCGAGCTGCCCTACGAGGTGTTCGCCCACCTGACCGACGAGCTGTATGAGTCCAAGATCATTTATCGCACCGAGAAATTCCAAGACCTTGTCCGCACCTTCTGCATGAACCCCCACGGCGTGGTGGTCAACGAGAACACCAACGGCATCGTGACGGTCAACGGCCACTCCTACGAGGATCCCGCCAAGCACACCAACAACACCAACTTCGCCCTGCTGGTCTCCAAACACTTCTCCCAGCCCTTCAAGGACTCAAACGGCTACGGCGAGTCCATCGCTCGGCTGTCCAATATGCTGGGCGGCGGCGTGATGGTACAGCGGTTCGGCGACCTCATTCGCGGTCAGCGGAGCACCGAGGGGCGCATCGAGGAGGCCTTCATCGAGCCGACCCTGTCTGCCACCCCCGGCGACCTGAGTCTGGTCATCCCGAAGCGCATCCTGGACGGCATCATCGAGATGATCTACGCGCTGGACAAGATCGCCCCCGGTACCGCCAACGACGATACCCTGCTCTACGGCGTGGAGGTCAAGTTCTATAACATGGAGGTCGAGATCGACAAGACCCTCCAGACCCGCCACAAGGGACTGTACGTCATCGGGGATTGCTCCGGTGTGACCCATTCCCTGTCCCATGCCTCTGCCTCCGGTGTGTATGTCGCTCGGCATATCGCGGGAGAGGCTTGATCGAAAAGACTTACAAAAGCAAAGCAAGGGAGACCCCTCCGTCAAGAGGTGTCTCCCTTGCTTTTTGATTTCGGTTCACAACGCTCCGAACAGGAACAGGATCAGCAGAGCAAAGCCGACCAGCACGAGTAGGCAGGGCAGGACGATCACAACGAAAGCCGACAGGATCATAGCGAAATGATCCTTGGCGCGTTCCTTCCGACTCACGGTCTCGTCGTTCATCCGCTCGGCGAATTCCTCCTCCTGCTCGCGGGTGGCTTTTTTCAGTCGCCGCCAGATCATGGCTTACTTCTGATCCTCTGCAGCCGCAGGAGCCGCCTCCTTGGCGGACTTGCGCTCCATCTTGGGCAGCTCGAACAGGTAGTTGCCGTTTGCATCCATCTTCCGCTCCGGGAAGTGGCAGGCCACGAAGTGACCCGGCTCGATCTCGGTCAGCGGAGGCGGCACGCACCGACACTTGTCGCAGGCCATCCAGCAACGGGTATGGAACTTACAGCCATCCGGGGGCTTGATCGGGCTGGGGATATTTCCCTCCAGCAGGATGCGCTCTTTGGACAGGCTCTCCATATCGGTGGTCGGGATGGAGGACAGCAGTGCCACGGTGTAGGGGTGGCGCGGGTCATCGAAGATGGTGGCCGCATCCGCCAGCTCCACCACATTTCCGAGGTACATCACGCAGATGCGATCCGAGATATAGCGGACGACCGACAGGTCGTGGGAGATGAACATATAGGTCAGGTGTTCCTTCTCCTTCAACTCCTGCAACAGGTTGATGATCTGGGACTGGATGGACACGTCCAGAGCCGACACGCACTCATCGCACACCACGAACTTGGGGTGTACGGCCAGCGCACGGGCAATGGCCACGCGCTGACGCTGACCGCCCGAGAACTGATGCGGGTAGCGGTGCAGCATATAGTCCTGCAGACCGCACTGCCGCATGACGTTCAGGATATGCTCCTTCATCTTGGGGGATCCGTGGCGGTAGAACTTGTGGGTGACCAGTCCCTCCTCGATGATCTGACCGATGGTCATACGCGGGTTCAGGCTGGAGTAGGGATCCTGGAACACGATCTGCAGATCCTTGCGCAGCAAGCGCATCTCGTTGTAGGTCAGGCGCGCCAGGTCGATGCCGTCATCCAGCATAGCCTCGTATTGCTGAAATTCCGGATCGTCGGCGTACTTCTGCTTCTGCTGACCGATCTCGGCCTCCAGCTGTGCAATATTCGCCGCCAGCGTGCTGCGTTTCGTCTCCAGCTCGTTCAGCTGACGGGTCAGCTTCTCCTTGGCGGAGGGGTTGACCTTCTTGCCGTCCTCGGCGGGGTTCTCGATCTCATCCAGCGACAGCATCACATCGCGGATGGCATCCGCTGTCTTGGCGGCCTCTGCCTCGGCCTGCGCCTTCTTCAACAGAAGGGCACAACCGACCTCGGTGTCCCGAACCAGGAAGCCGCCCATGATCTTGGCGGTGTGTGCCAGCGCGGTCTGGTACTCGGCCTTGGCAAGGTTCAGGTTCTGGAGGTCAAAGAAGGTCGCGCTGTCTCCCAGCTGTTCCACCTTCTTCTCGGCCTCTTCGGCGCGGGTGCGCGCCGCATTCAGCTTGCGGATATAGTGATCCGCCTTCCGCAGGGTCTTCTCCACATAGTGAGGAGCCAGCTCGGCGCGGGGCATACCATAGTACATAGTGGTTCCCGCCGTCTGCTCGTAGAGCTGGAGAAGGACTCGTCCCAGTGTGGATTTTCCACAGCCGGACTCGCCGACGATACCCAGTGTCTCGCCCTCGTAGATATCGATGCTGATATCCTCGTTGGCCTTGACATACAGCTGCTCCTTCTGGAAGAGGTGTGCCTTGGCGACCGGGAAATATTTCTTAAGATTCGTGATCGATAAGAGCTTGTTGGTGTTCGGCACTGTTCCTCACCTCCTTCTCGGGATAGAAGCAACGCACGCGCTGACCGGGCGCGACCTCGACTAAAGGCGGCTCCTCGCCCAGACACTTGGCGGTCGCGTACTTGCAACGGGGCGCAAACTTACAGCCCTTCGGCAGAGCCAGCGGGTGGGGTACCACGCCGGGGATGGGCTCCAGCTTATGCGTAATGTTGTCGATACGAGGAATACTGTTCATCAGACCCTCGGTGTAGGGGTGGCTCATCTTGCAATCCGTGAAGATGACCCGTGCGGAGGCCTGCTCCACCACCTGCCCGCAGTACATGACTACCACATCATCTGCCATCTCATTGATGACTCCCAGGTCGTGGGTAATGAAGATGATGGAGGTGCCGTTCTCCCGCTGGAGGTCGTTCATCAGGCGCAGGATCTGTGCCTGAATGGTGACGTCCAGCGCGGTGGTCGGCTCGTCTGCGATCAGGATGCGGGGACGGCAGGCCAGTGCCATGGCGATCATGACACGCTGCCGCATACCGCCCGAGAGCTGGTGCGGATACTGCTTCATGACGGCCTCCGGGTTGGGGATCTGCACGTCATACAGCATCTTCAAGGCACTCTCGCGCGCCTGCTTTTTGTTCATTTTCTGGTGGATGATGAACGGCTCCGAGAGCTGCTTCTCCACCGAGAACACGGGGTTGAGAGAGGTCATCGGCTCCTGGAAGATGACCGATATCGCGTTGCCGCGGATATCGTACATCTCCTGCTGGGACAGGGTAGTCAGCTCCCGTCCCTCAAACTTGACAGAACCCTCGGCGATATAGCCGTTTCCGTCCAGCAGGCGCAGGATGCTCATGGCCGAGACGGATTTGCCCGAGCCGGACTCACCGACGATGCCGATGGTCTTGCCCGGCTCCAGGGTGTAGGAGACGTCGTTGACAGCCTTGACGATACCCTTCTTGGTCTTAAAATAGGTGTGCAGATTCTTGACTTCAAGTAATGCCATACTGTCGCCCTCCTTACCTTTCCGCATTGGACTTCGGGTCCATAACGTCCCGGAGCGCGTCGCCGATGATGTTGATGCAGATGGTGGTCACGGCCAGGAACAGGGCGGTAAAGAGCCACTGCCACCAGTAGTTATTCATGACCGTCATGTTGTTGGCTCCGTTGAGCATATTACCCCATGTCGGGCGGGGCGGTGTCACGCCGAAGCCCAGGTAGGACAGGGAGGATTCGGTCAGCATACAGGTCGCAAAGTCCAGTGTCAGGGTCACGATGATGATGGAGATCACATTGGGCAGGATGTGCTTGAACGCGATCTTGGACTCCTTGACTCCCATAGCCTTAGCGGCGGTGACATACTCGTTCTCCCGTGCGACCAGCACCTGACCGCGCACCAAGCGCGCCAGACCCGTCCAGGACAGGAAGCCGAGGATGCACATCAGCAGGAATATCTTGGTGTTCTCGCTCCAGGGCATATGACCCATGATAGAGGAAAGGATCATAGCGAAGGGCAGGAAGGGGATGGCCGCAAAGACCTCGGTCACACGCATGAGTGCGATATCCACCTTGCCGCCGAAGTAGCCCGAGATACAGCCGATGATGATACCGATGATGGTGGAGATGATGACCGCCACACCACCGATGGTCATGGTCATCTTAGAACCGTTGACGATACGCTGGAAGATGTCCGCGCCGTTCTTGTCGGTGCCAAACAGGTAGCCACTGTTGCCCCACTTCTGAAGCAGGGAGCCGTCCTCGTCCGCCGTGTAGGTCTGGAAGCCGCCGGCGTGAACAGCACTTGCCTTCTTCGGGTTGCTCGGCGTATCGCACTGATCCAGCAGATCCTCACCCCAGCTGTAGACATTGCCGAGGTTGGTCAGTCCGGAGTAGTGATGGACACCGGCTGCCACATCCACGAAGTACTCGTCCTCCGCGAGGACAGGCGGCTTGACATAGGAACGCTCCTGATTCTTGAGGGAGCCGCCGAAGACCAGCGTGTGATCCGACAGCATATAGCAGACGGTGGTGCTGGTCGCCCAGATATGCTCGACGGTGGCATCCTGACCGTTCGTCCCATGCTCACGGAGCAGGGTGGAGATATTGGTACCGGAGGACGCGACGAAATCGTACTTGGGCTGCTCAAAGGACTCCAGCACGGCCGGTCCAAAGATCAGCGGCTCGTACATACCGCCGTTCTCGGGCGGCATCCGCAGACCCACGATATAGTTCAGGGTAAACGCCACATCCTTGACCAAGATCTTCTCGGGGACAAAGCCGATGGACTCGTCCACATCGTTCATGGTGGCGAAATACTCCAGATTGCTGTAGGCATTCTTGTTGCCCCAGACATACAGGGAGCCATCCTGCATGAGGATCGCGGTCGCCTGATAGCCGCAGACCAGTCGCTTGACCTGCGACACATCGCCCACGCCGTTCTCATACAGCTCCTCCGGCATAGGGAGGATGAAGGAGGAAGAGGCAAACTCCTCATAGCGACCGTACTGCCCGAGCTTATAGTTGCCCCAGCCGTAGATCTTGCCGTTCTCGTCGATGGCGATGACATGGTCGATACCCGCCGCCACCATCTCGATCTTGGCGTTCTTTACCTCGGTCGGGATCTCGGAGACATCAAAGCCGGTGGTACCGATCTGGGTACATCCCCAGACATAGACCTTGCCCGCATTGGACAGACCGACCGTGAAGGGACCGTAGGAGGAGATCTGCTTGATGTCGTTCTTCAGACCCTTGGGTACGCTCATCATGCTCATGGTCGGGTAGAGGTTCTGCTGGGTCGTCTCGGCATAGGCGTCGAAATACTTGGGCATGAACAGCGGTCCCACGAAGGCCATGAGGAACATCACGATCACCACGATCAGAGCCACGACCGCGTACTTCTTCTCAAAGAAGCCCTTGACGATCTGCTTTCCGGGGCTGAGGATGACCTCCACGTCGCTGATCTTCTGCTGACCGTACCTGTCTGTCTCCAGCACCTCGTCGGCAAAGGTCTTGCTTCCGCCGAAGAAGAGTCGCTTGAAGAAGCCGGCGCGCTTCTGCGGCACCGTGGAGGAATTTTTCTTATCTTTGCTCATTGCAATTCTCCTCCTTACTTATTCACGCGGACGCGCGGGTCAACGAGACCGTAGACGATATCGATCAACAGGTTGCCTAACAGGGCGATCAGCACATAGAAGAGCTGCATCAGAAGGATCAGGTCGTTGTCACTGCTCTTGAGTGCGTCGATCATGATCTTACCCATGCCGTTGATGGCAAAGATCTGCTCAATGACCACCGAGCCGGAGAAGATGCTGAGGAACCAGCCCACCACCAGCGTCACGATGGGGATCAGGGCATTGCGCCATGCATGGGAGTAGATGACCACCTTCTCCCGAAGACCCTTGGCGCGCGCGGTCTTGATGCAGTCCATGGACAGCGCATCGATCATGGAAGCACGGACATAGCGGGTCATGCCGCCGAGCGAGCAGAAGGTCATGACGATCAGCGGCAGTGCCAGGTAGTACATCCGATCCAGGAAGAAACGGAAGCCGGTATAATCATTACCGGGGGTACCCATGCCGTAGGGCGGGAATACTCCGAGGTTGGAGCAGAATATCCATATGAATATGATGGATATCAAGAAGGTGGGCAGGCTGTAGCCCACGATGGTCAGCACCTGCATGACCTTATCGCCGACCTTCCCGCGCTTGACGGCGCAATGGATGCCCAGCGGAATGGTGATCGCAAGTGCAAAGATGGTCACGAACACATTGATAAATATGGTATTTTTCATCGGCTCCTTGACCACGTCGATCACATCGGCGCGGTAGTAATCCGAGTAACCGAAGTTACCCTGGATCAAGCCGTTAAAGTCACCGTTATAATACGGATAGAACCCCATCCAGCGCAGGTACTGCACGATCATGTTGGGGTTGTCGGTTCCGTAGTCGCGCTGATACTTGAGATAGGTCTCGTTGAATATGGCATCGCGCTGTTCGGGCGTCAGATTCTTGAGCTGCTTGACCTCCTCGTATGCCTTCGTATACGCACGGTCGCCCGATGCGGCGTTGTACAGAAGGAACATCAGGAAGGAAAGGATCAAGAGGACGATCAGCATATAGCCTAATCGTTTGAGTACATATTTTCCCATACTCTATCTTCCTTGCAAACGGAATTTTCGTGGGAGAGAAGATCTCCCGGGGTCGGTACACAGTTGAGATAAAAAAGCTCTTACATAACAGTATGCAGGAGGGGGCGCGAAGCCCCTTCCTGCCACACCGAATGTGCCCCCCCGAGGGGGTATTCCCTCGGGGCGGTCATGTTTCATTGCAGAAACCGATTACTTCAGGAAAATGATATCCGCGATGTCCCGGATATAGTACTGAGAGTAGTCATCGTACATATCGGGATCGACGGTCATGTACCAGGAGTAATCATACACGGCAGAGTTGAAGCCGGTAGCGTAGTTGAATGCGCTGTAGACAGGCTTGCCGCCGTAGGTACCGGAGCCGTAGTCGCCCTGGATCTGCTCAGCCAGCATCGGGTAGAAGTCGCCGAAGGTGTTCTGGACGACCATGCCGATAGCGGTGATGTTGGAACCGTTCTGGAAGTCGTTCACCAGCATATCGGTGAAGTCATTCTCAGTGGTACCGTACCAGTTGATGACCAGAGGCATATAGTAGAAGTCACCGACCTTGGTGGTCACATACTTGCCGTCCTTGGAAGCGTAGCCCTTATCAGCCTCGGTGATGAGGTTGGCAGCGATCTTCTTGTAACGGACACCGGAGACGTAAGCGTTACCCTCTGCATCGTAGTTCCAGCCGTCAGCGACCAGCAGCTCGATAGCCTTATCCTTGTTAACGGTGTACGCGTTCAGCTTGATGTTGTTCTGAACAGCCTTGTACATCCAAGAACCGGTGTAGTACGGGCCATTGGAAACGCCGCCGTAACCGCCGGTGAAGTTCTTCGCGAAGGACTCGCGATCCACGCAGTAGGCGATAGCCTGACGGACAGCCGTGAACTGTGCAGGACCGAAGTCGCAGCGGTAGCCCAGCTTACCGTAGCCGGCACGGCTGTAGTTGACGGAATCATACTTGCCGTTGGAATCGTCGATCAGCTTCAGAGCCTCCTTGGTAGCGTCGCCGCCGGTGATAGCCATCAGGATATCCACGCCGCCGGACTTGAGGTCTTCCAGCTGAGTAGAGGTGACCACCTTCTTATAGGTGACCTTCTCGATCTTCGGGGTAGTGCCCTCGTAGTTGCCCTTGAACTCGGGGTTCTTCTTCAGGACAGCGGTCTTGGTGCTGGCGTCGTAGCTCTCGACAACATAAGCACCGGAGTAGGGGTAGGTGGTGATGTCCTTAGCGGAAGCGGCGATGTGAGCAGCCAGCTTGTAGCTGTCGCCCTCCTTCGCGTAGAACGCATCGGTCAGGTAGCAGCCGTTGCCATCGTCCACGATGTCAGCCTCACCCAGCCACATGGGCAGGTAAGCGGCAGAGAAGGACGCATAGGTCACATCGTAGAAGTAGGGCAGGTACTGAGCGTCGATGGTGACAGAGAAGGTGTAGTCGTTCAGCAGGCGAACGCCGGAGAACTCCTTGGTGCCCTCGGTGCCGTCATAGGCAGCGAATGCATCGTAACCGACGATCTGCATACCGGCTCTGTGATCCTTCTTCGCAGCCTCAGCGGCAACGGGAGTGGAGAACGCCAGCAGGAACGCCAGATAGTTCTTAGCGGTGACGGCAGAACCGTCGCTGAACTTCATATCGTCGAAGATCTCGATGGTGAAGGTCTTGGAGCCGTCCTCGTTGACGGTCTCGTTGTGGCTCTTCACGATGGTGTTGCTCCAGACATAGTCACCGGCCTTATCGGAGGTGACGGTCTCCAGACCATGGGTCAGGTTCTGAACATCCAGGTCAGCAGATCCGGGGCTGGTCGCACCGAAGGTAGCGTAACGGAAGGTACCGGAAAGCTCGGTGGAGCTGCCGATGATGAAGGAACCGTCAGAGGAGGTCCAATCGATCAGGGCATTGGCCGGACCCCAGAAGGGGTTGGTGGGGTTCTCCTTCACGCCGGAGATCTTGGTGTTGTACACATCGTAGTACTCGTTGGAGTACAGGGGCATCTCGGGGAGGAGCTTGTTCCATCTCTCGATGTACCACTGCCACCACTTCGCATACTCGGCCTTCTGCTCATCTATGGTGCCGTCGCCGCAGTTGTAGACCATAGCCATGGACAGGAAGTCCAGACCCAGAACGAACTGCTTGCCGTCCTTCTCGATGTAGTAGTCGCCGTCGTCATTCTTCTTGACGTCAGCCGTGGTGATGTCCTTGCCGTACTTGGCATAGACGGAGTAGATGTCACCGTCCTCACCGTAGGTCAGGCCATCAAAGTTGTAGTAGTTGATGTCTCCGTTGTCTACGGCAGGGGGGGTGGGAGCGTTGCTTCCCGTGTCGGTCTCGTTACCGTCAGATGGATCCGCACAGGCGGCGGCGAAAGGAAGTACCATCATCACAGCAAGCAACAAAGCGATCAGTCTGATTTTCTTCATTGTTTCTTCCTCCAAAAAAATTTATATAATGATGTATGCAACATCAATATATCGGTGTAAGGGGGGTACGCGCGTGACCGAAAGGTCTTATTCGTGGTCACGCAGTGACCACGAATGCCGAATGCCGGGTACCCGGCATTCGATCTGCACAAGGCTCGCGTTCACCGGTTGCATTTTCTTGCTTTAGCCGGGTAAACTTGAACCTCAATGGATTGGGTATGATTATAGCATACTTCAGTTTATTTTGCAATACCTTTTTTCGGTTTTTTCCGTTTTGCACGATAAAAATTTTCTGCAGACCATGCGATTGTGCACAATGAACGGCAAAAAAGCAAGGTTTTTGATCTTGCCTGAATATTCATTCATGATATTCATCGCTATATGCATCATATGCACCGTATTCCCACATTTTGTGCATAGTATGTGCTGTTTTCGTGCGATCTATGCACCCCGGTGCCGTGCCCTCATGCGATTTGGCAGGACGAACCGAAAAACTTGCATATCCGAGGTTACAAAAAATCGGCACCCGCCGAGATGCTCCGGAAGGGAACCCTGATTCCGGGCGACCGGGGGAATATCCCCCGGTCACCCGATCGATCATGTCCTGCTTACTTGGACGCTACCGCCGCGATGACCTTGGAGGCCACATTGGCGGGAACGGTGTCGTATCCGGTCACGGCAAAGTCGAACCAGCCGCGTCCCTGGGTCATAGCCCGCAAGGCGATGGGGTAATCCGACAGCTCGGACTTGGGAGCCGAGGCCTCGACAGTGGTGTATCCGGTCTTGCCTTCGCAGGGATGCATACCCAGCACGGCGGCGCGGCGCTTGTTGAGGTCGCCCATCACATCACCCACCAGTGCCTCGGGCACGGTGACCGCCAGATCGCCGACCGGCTCCAGCAGGACGGGTGCGCCCAGCTCCAGGCACTTCTTGTATGCCAGGTTGGCGGCGGTACGGAAGGAAAGCTCATCCGAGTCCACGGCATGGTAGGAGCCGTCGTACAGTTCGGCACGCAGGCGCACCAGCGGGAAGCCGACGGCACCCTTGGCCATAGCATCCTGCAGCCCCTTCTCGACGGCGGGGATAAAGTTCTTCGGGACAGAGCCGCCCACAGTGGCATCCACAAAGGTCAGACCCTCGTCCTCGCCGGGTGCAAAGCGGATCTTGACGTGGCCGTACTGACCGGAGCCGCCGTTCTGCTTCTTGTGCTTGCCCTCGACATCGCAGGACTTGGTGATCTTCTCGCGGTAAGCGATCTTCGGCTCGTCCAGCTTGACCGTCACGCCAAAGCGGGACTTCAGCTTGGCGGCCAGCACCGACAGGTGCATATCCCCCATGCCGTAGATCAGCATCTGCTTGGTCTCGGGGTTGTTCTCGTAGCGCAGGGTCAGGTCTTCCTCGATCATCTTGGTGATGGCCTGGGAGATCTTGCTCTCGTCCTTGGCGGTCTCGGGCTGGATGGCGCGGCACATATACGGCGTGGGGTACTTGATGCCCTCATAAGCGATCTCGCCCATGGAAAGGGTGTCTCCCGTGTTGGTGCCGGTCAGCTTGGCGATCATACCGAGGTCGCCGCAGCACAGCTCCTCCACCTCGTTCTGCTCCTTGCCCTTCATGACGTAGATGTGTGCCATCTTCTCGGTCACGCCGGTACGCAGGTTGCGCAGGGACATATCCTGCTTGAGGGTGCCCGCCATGACCTTAAAGAAGGACATCTTGCCCACGAACGGGTCGGCGATGGTCTTGTATACGAACAGCGCGGGGTCGCCCTCGACGTTGATCTCGATGTGCTTGCCCTCGGCGTCCTTCTCGAACTTCCGTGCGGTCGGACGGGGGAAGGAGCCTGCGATGGCATCCAGCATGGCCACGATGCCCCAGAGGTGGACGGCGGAGCCGCAGTAGACCGGGACGATGGTGCCCTGGATGATACCGTTGTGCAGAGCCTCGACCGACTCCTCCAGCGTGAAGGACTCACCCTCGAAGAACTTCTCCATCAGCTCGTCAGCTGTGCCGGCGAGAGCCTCGTTGAGCGCATCCTTGAACTCGGAGGCGGTGTGCTCCCAGCCGATGCGCATGGCGATCTCGGTGCGCTTGCCCTTCTCGTCGTACTTGAAGGGCTTCATGGTCAGCAGGTCGATCATGGTGACATCCTTGCCGGTCTCCACGGGAATGAAGACGGGGCAGACCGACACGCCGAAGGTGGCGTGCAGCTGACGGAACACCCGCTCGAACTTGCACTCGTCATCGTCGCACTTATTGACAAAGAAGGCACGGGGAATGCCCGCCTCGCAGGCGGCATCCCACGCCAGCTCGGTACCGACCTCGACACCGGCCTTTCCGTCCACGCAGATGACGGCAGCATCCGCTACGCGGACGGCCTGCTTGACCTCACCCGCAAAATCCAGGAATCCGGGGGTATCAATGACATTGATCTTAGCATCCTTCCAGGTCATAGCGGCGGGGGTAGCAGACAGCGAGAAGCCGCGTGCCCGCGCCTCCGGGTCATAGTCGCAGGCGGTATTGCCCTGCGTGACGTTCCCGAGGCGATCAATGGCACCGGTCACGTACAGCATCGCCTCGGCGACCGAAGTCTTTCCGCAACCGCCGTGACCCAGGAGAGCCAGGTTTCGGATCTGTTTGGTATTGAATGCAGCCATAATGATTCACCTTTTATCCGCCGCCGGACGCGTATGCGGCCGGGAGAGGACACCTTTCATTCTATAATATATCGTCACCAAGTGGTGCAGGATCTCGTTCCGGTATACAAAAAAATGGATACAAATACCCCTTATTTTGGCAACACTCATATTATACAGGATTTGGCTTTTCTTTTCAATATCTGAAAAGTATATTTTTTGACATTGGGTGTAGAAATTCAGCTCTTGTTTTTGTGCATTAGTAACAAAGTTGAATGTTGTTCGGTTACCATTGGCTTTGGCGGAAGGTCGCCTGCCGAGCGCGGATACCATCCCTGCGGGAAACCCGCAGGGGGCGCACCCGGGGTTATGTCGACTAATGCTTTTGCCCCCTCACCCCCCGACCCCCTCTCCCGGCGGGAGAGGGGGAGCCCGCGTTTATTTATATGCAAGGGGCTCCGCCCCTTGCATTCCCGAGGCGGTAGCCGGAGAGTAGCGAAAACCTCCGAGGGGGGCTTGGACGGGAGGTCGCCCGCCGGGCGCGGATATGGGACGCGCCCGGGGTTGCGAACCCCGCGCCCTGAGGGGAGTTTGGCGGAAGGTCGCCCGCCGGGCGCGGATACGGGACGCGCCCGGATTTATTCGTTCGCATAAGGCTTTTGTCCCCACCCCCTGCCCCCTCCCCCACGGGGAGGGGGTGGCCAACGTTATTTTATGCAGGGGAGCCTGCGGCTCCCCTGCACCCCAGCCGATTATGCCGG
>CAYXBU010000047.1:0-15935 GCA_964463245.1 uncultured Clostridium sp.
CCGGTCTTGGTGAGGTCGGTAGGCAGATTGAGGTCAGCACCGTATGCAACCGTTCTGACAATGTCCGCTTGACCGTTCTCCGGCTTAATGGTCAGCGTGTAGGAATTGGTCGTCCACTTAGCGGTAACTGTCAGGTCATTCGCGGGCATCTTGCCGTCAGCCGTTGCGCCGTCCCAGCCGCCAAAGGCGTGGCCGGTCTTGGTGAGGTCGGCGGGCAGGTTCAGCGGGTCGCCGTACTTGACCGTTCTGACGATGTCCGCTTGACCGTTCTCCGGCTTAATGGTCAGCGTGTAGGAATTGGTCGTCCACTTGGCGGTAACTGTCAGGTCGTTGGCGGGCATCTTGCCGTCAGCCGTTGCACCGTCCCAGCCATCAAAGGCGTGTCCGGTCTTGGTGAGGTTGGTCGGCAGATTCAGCGGGTCGCCGTACTTGACCGTTCTGACAATGTCCGCTTGACCGTTCTCCGGCTTGATGGTCAGCGTGTAGGAATTGGTCGTCCACTTGGCGGTAACTGTCAGGTCATTGGCGGGCATCTTGCCGTCAGCCGTTGCACCGTCCCAGCCGCCAAAGGCGTGTCCCGTCTTGGTGAGGTTGGTCGGCAGGTTTAGGTCAGCACCGTATGCAACCGTTCTGACAATGTCCGCTTGACCGTTCTCCGGCTTGATGGTCAACGTGTACGACTGCGCCTTGTACCTTGCAGTGACGGTGACGGTGTTGCCCGAAATCAGGTCAAGCAGGTAAAGATGCGCCATGGGGATGCTCTGTCCGTCATCCCCGAGCTTGGTGTCCCCAACGTACCAGCCCTCAAAGGTATAACCGGCCAGTGTGGGGTGGGTCGGCAGGGTGAAGCTTTCTTCTATCTTCTTCTTGAGGGACTGAATATCTCCGGCGGGGGCTTCTCCGCCCTTGACAAACTTGATGACGTAGGTGTCCAGAGGAGCCCAGTCGGCTGTGAAGTATTCATCCGTGCTCTGGAAGGTGTAGAAACCATTGCTCAAACTGCCTTTGTCCGGGTAGGAGTTCCACTCGTTAAAGGTAAACCCGTCCTTGGAGGGGTTCAGGACATTGCCCGGGATCTGAATGATCGTGCCGGCCGGCTGTGTTGCTGTATAGATCGGGGTTCCGTCATCGTTGAAGTTGACGGTAGAGGTATTCGCGTAGGTGATCCAAATGTAGTGCCGCTGATAGTCCGCCTCGGCGGGGGAGGGAATGCGGGTATAGGGGCTGAAGTTGAGATCGCTAAGGTTGTTCCGGATCCATACCGTGGCGTTGCCGTTGACCTTCGGGGCGAACATGAAGGCCTTGCCGTTTTCCGACCGCGCCTTGACCTGCGCCGAGGCACTGATGGAGACATTGCTCGCACTGCCGTTGACGATGGCGTAGTCCTTGCCCCGGACATCTACTGTGGCAGTGCCGCTGATGTTGACCTTGTCCTTCTCACTGCCCGCGTAGATGGCAGAGGGGTTATTCAGCGAGGAGAGGATCGAACCGCCGGTCATATTGAAGACCACATCGACCCCCTTGTCGGTGTGGAACATACAGAGCTCGGAGCCTCTGTCGGTGGCGGTGTTGAACGTGAGATCGCCGCCGGTCATGTTGAGGGTACCACCCCACATGAAGATACCGCCGCCGTTGATGGCCTTGTTGGTCGAGATCGTGGTGCCCGACAGGGTAGTCTCGGAGCCGGTCGCGCAGTAGAGTGCGCCGCCGCGACCGCGGCTCGTGTCGGTGTTGTCACCGGTGGCCTCGCAACCGGTGATGGTGCCGCCGCTCAGGGTCAGATTGCCCGCATTGTAGATGGCACCGCCGTTTACGGTTGCTGAGCAGTTTTTGATCGTTCCGCCGGTTATGGATGCGGAGCAAGTCCCGCCTGAGTTTATTCTTACTGCACCGCCTTGGTCTGCTTGGAAGTTCTGGATCGTGCCGCCGCTCATATTGAAGGATCCCCTTACGATGGCATGAACGCAACTTGATCCGTATGCAAGCTCTGTTCCATCCAAGGTGCCGCTTTCCAGTGTGAGAGTTGAGTCGTTTTCCATGGTTTGATTAGCTCTAAGTACAAAGGGATAATACGGAAAGTTGTTTTCTTGCTCGGTTGCCTTAAACTTCATGGTGCCTGTCCCGCTGGTCGAGGAATCCTTGATGGTCAAAGAGGATCCGTTTACATAGAAGATCGGAGAAACCCGGTTTTGGTAGAAAGAGTAAAAATTGTTTGCGTAATTGCAGGTGCTTTTGATATATACGGTGATAGTCTTTCCGTTGAGGTCGAATGTGACATTCATGTTATCAAAATGGTAGAGATATAATTCTACGCTATAGGATGTCGGCAGATTCTCATCCAGCACAATGTCCACATTCGAATCGAACCGGAAGTAGGCATGATCAGACTTATTGCTTTTGGCCTTGTTGATGGCTTTCTCGAAGTCGTCCTGGCTCTTGATGCTGTAGGTCGTTGTCTTGGCTCCTACCGTGATGGGCAGGACGGCCGCCACCGACAAGAGCATCGCCAGCGTACAGACAACGGCTATGAGGCGTGTAAGGGGCTTGCGTCCATAACGAAAATGTGTTTTCATGATGAAAACCTCCTTAAATAGTGATCATCCGGATGGGGCGGGTCGCGGGGGTGGGTCGCGAGAGGTCGGGGTGTCTTAGGTCGCGCTGTTGTCGGTCGGGGTCTTGGGTTCCAGAGAATAATGCATGGCCAGCGAGGCGAACAGGTTCTCCAGCACCTCCTGCGCCACCTTCCGTATATCCAGAGCCTTTATATAGGCGATGGTCGCGTCGATCTCATCCTGCGGGACGCGGTAGGCGGCGAGACTCATGAAGAGGAAGCGCTCGATCTTGCGCTCCAGCGTGAAGTACATATCGCAGGAACGCCCCATGTAGGCGCGTATCAGCCCCGCCGAGCCGATCTCCAGCTCGTAGAAGTCGCTCTCGCTGTAGCCGGGCAGGTACCGCCCGAAGATCATGAGCAGGCGGTGGGCAGTCTGGCGGTTGATGAACTCGGCGGTCTCGCGGTTGGTGTAGGCTTCCACATAGGCCTCGCGGAGGTTGGGGTTGATCTCCACCATGGCCAGTTGGATCGCCGTCTCTGCGGCGTAGACCATGACCGGTGAGGCACCGCCGAGTGCTACCCGCTCGGCCGCGGCGAACTGTCCGGTGAACATATCCTGCATCAGCTCGTACAGGACACCGTCCTTGGTGTGGAAGATGTTCTGGAAGGTGCTGGTGGACACGTCCGCCTCGCGGATGATATCCACCATGCGGGTCGCGGTGTAGCCTTTCTCTAAAAACAAACGAACGCACACGGCTAAAATGCGGCGTTTCGCGTCTTTGCTGTCATACCGTCTGGGCATAAAAAAGCTCCTTTGCTTTACGTTTTATTGGTTCTCAAGCCAATTGTACCACATTTCATCCGAAATTGCAATAGATTTTTGAAAAAAAGCAAAAAAATTTGCGACGGGAGAACCCACGCTCAGAAGACCGCTCTTCCTCTGCATTTCTGCATAAAAAAGGCGAATAGCCCCCCTGTTCCGACAGATTCCGAGGACCTTTCTTGCTATAATGAAGCAAAAGAGGCAAGATCGGCAAACCGACGCGGATCGGCGGGAGGTATATCCCGCAAACACAACGGAGGACACAAAAAGATGGACAGAAACAGGACTACAGGCAGAAGATCGGGCGAGGGCGGTCGGGTGCGGCGCGGCTGTCAACAGGCAGAGCGGGAGGAACGAGCGGATCGGATGGGACGGCGGGATCGCCGCCGCGTGCGGGCACGGATCGCATCCACGGCTCGGGGGGTGCTGTTCGGGGGAGCGGCCTACCTTCTGGGGGGGGCACCGCTGGCCTTCGGGGCGGCACCGTTCGGGCTGGCTCTGCTGGCGGCGGGAACCGACTACACCTGGTACATAGCGGCGGGGTTGCTCTGCTCGGCACTCCTCCGTCCGATCACCCTCCGCACGGCGGCCCTGGTAGGGGTCTATGTGCTCTGCCTACTCTTGCGGCTGGCGGTGCTGTTCTTCATCGACCCGCCCAGCCTGCCGGGAGAGGAGCGGGGCGGCGGTTTCCGGGGGGCGGTGCGGTATGCTCGCCGCTACTTAGGGCTGTGTCTGCGCTCGATGCGGAGCAACCTCGGGACAAGCCGCCGCGCGCGGCAAGAGGGAGACACGGACACTGATTACTATACCGGCTCACCGTGGGAGCGTGCCGAGCGGGCGCGGGAGGAACCGCCCCCCGCTGATCTGCGCGGGGAGGACATCGACCCGGTCGGCGCCGCCTCTGATCCCCCTGCCGATCCCCTCCCGGAGACTTTGCCGGACGGGGCGGGGCTGTTCTGTGAGCACCCGTTCCTGCGGGCACTTTGCGCCGCGCTGTCCGGCTTTGCGGCGGGGGTGTTCGGGCTGTTCGCAGGAGGCTTCCATATTTATGACCTGCTGGGGGCACTGCTCTGGGTGTTCGTGACGCCCCTCGTGACCCTGCCTCTGACTCTCTGCTTCGGCAGGGCAGGGGAGGAGTTGCTGTTCTCGCCCACCCCCCTGCGGGATGCGGCAGGCAGGCACAACCCACCCACGGCGGGGGGAAAACAGCTCCTGACTCGCTTTCACTTGGCTCCGCTCCTGTCCTGCCTGACTCTGCTGTTCTGCGTGTGCTTCTGCGCGCGGGCGATATCCTTCCCGCTGGGGACACCCTATTTGACCATCCGTTTGGGAGTCTTGCTGGGTCTGCTCTTTACGCTGTCAGCGGCCTCCCGCCTGGGATTGCTTCCCGGTCTTGCGGTTGCGCTGACGGTGGGGCTGGGCGCGGGCGCGGAGATACTGCCCCTGTTTTTGCTGACGGCGGCGGTGTATGCCTTCCTCCGCACTCTCTCCCACCGCTCGGGTGTCATTGGCGGTGTGGCGGCGGGCGGGATGTGGTGCGCCGCGCTGGGGGGCACGGAGGGACTACTGCTTGATCTGCCCACGGTCTGCTTGTCGGTGCCGATCTTCTTCCTCTGCGAGCAGCTGTGGCAGAGGATGCCCCTGTCGGTCGCCGCCGAGGAGCAGATCGAGACGGATTTTACCCTGGCGGTGACCTGCGAGCTTCGCCTACGGAGCGGACAGGAGCGACTGGAGGCACTGTCACAGGCTCTGCTGGATATGTCGGGACGGCTGTCTGCGGCGGCGAACCCGTGGGAGGATCGCCCTGAAGGGGATCCCGACGGGGCAGAGGCCATCTGCCGTGCCGCGGTTGCGGAGGTCTGCGGCGGGTGTGCGAGCGGCGAGACCTGTGCGACCGCATCCGAACTGTGTCAAAAGCTGACCGAACAGGTAAAGACACAACGGCGCATCCTGCCCGCGTGGCTGTCGGCTGAGATGCCTAACTGCTGCACCCGTGTACAGGAGCTGGCCGTCGCCGTGAACCGCCGCCTGACACAACGGGCGGAGGAGGCGGCACGCGGGAGCCGCACGGAGGTCATGGCGACCGATTATGCCCATATGGCCGCGCTGTTGGCCGAGGCCGCCGAGGGTGACCCGGACGAGACCCGCTGTAACCGCGAGGCGGCGGATCGCGTGTACGATTACCTGATGGGCACGGGGGTGGCCGTGCAGGGGGTGGTGGTCTGCGGGCGGAATGACCGCCGGGTCATTGTGCGGGGCACCCGCATGGACATCCTGCGAAGTCAACCCCGCGAGACCGCCGAACGCTTGGGCGAGCTGTGCGGCACCCGCCTGTCGGAGCCGAGCTTTGAGGAGCGGGCGGACGGCTGTGTCATGACCCTGCTCTCCCTGCCGCGCGTGGAGCCGCACTATGCGGGGAGTGCCGTTCCGGGCGGGAGTGGCCGTGTCCCGCCGCCGCTGTCGGACGAGTGCCCCGGGCGGTACGCGCCACCTGCGGTCTGCGGGGATCATATCGCCATCTTCCGCAACGAGCAGACCTGCTTCTATGCCCTCATCAGCGACGGGATGGGGTCGGGGGAGGCTGCCTCGGCTGCCTCCGAGATATGCGCGGTCTTCTTGGAGCGGATGCTGTCGGCGGGGAGCCGATTGGAGATATCCATGCGGATGCTCAACAGCTTCCTCTGCGCGCGCGGTCACGGCTCGGAGGACGAGTGCTCGGCAACGGTGGATCTGATGGAGCTGGACACCGCCTGCGGTCACGCGGTCTTCGCCAAGAGCGGGGCGGCACCGACCTACGTCATTCGCGGCGGAACGGTATACAAGCTCCGCTCCCGCAGTCAGCCGCTGGGGATTCTGCGGGACAGCGAGCCACAGCTCCTGCGGTTTCGGATGCACCCGGGGGACGTGGTGGTCATGGTCAGTGACGGCGTGACCATGGGCAACGATGAGTGCCCATGGCTGTTGGATATGCTGTCCGAGCCACTGCCGGACTCCATGGACAGCCTGCGGGTGGACATCTTGCGCCGAGCCATGCAGTCGGGGACACCGGATGACCTCTCGGCCATAGCTATCCGCATCGACGAGCCGACACGGGAGGAAGAATGAACAGGTTGCACAGAAAATGCGTATTATTTGGGGTCTTATTGTGCTTCTCGTGTATTGCCATGCGACAAAAAAACAGGTATAATAACATAAGTATGCTCCTCGGAGCGTACCCTGATCATTTGTCCAGAATGGAGTACATACATGGGAGCGACCATACAAAAATTCCGCCGGGTGTTCAATTTTCATGACCCGGATGCCAAGGGGCGTTGTTGTGTCCTGATCTTCAAGATCGTGGAGGGCTTCCTGACCTATATCACGACCGGCATCTTCTACACGGAGTTCCTGCAGTTGAATGATATGGATATCACCAGCGCGGGGATCCTGTCCTTTATTCCCTATATTGCCAGTATGCTGGTGTTGTTCACCCCCGCCCTGCTCAACCGTTTCCCCAAGCGCAAGTGGATATTGGCGGTGTGCAAGTTCTTGTACTATCTGGTGGTGCTGGTGGGGCTGAATATCCTGCCGCAGCTGGTGTCAAGCGCGGCGGGACGGCTCTGGGGCATGATCGTCATCACCTTCTTGGCCAGCTTGTTCAACGTGATCGCCACGGCGGGCTACGCCGCGTGGCACATCCGCTTCCAGCCGGAGGAGATCCGTGCCTACTTCCTCTCGGTCTGCCTGTTCCTGACGGCTCTGGTCGCGGGAGTCTTTACGCTGGTGTCGGGCTGGATCGCGGATCAGCTGGAGGCCATGGGTTCCGCCGTGGAGCTGAATTTCCTTCTGGGACTGCGCTACTTCGCGTTCGGTCTGGGGGTGGTCAATGTGATCTTCCTCCTGCTGCCTCGTGAGGTGGAGTACCCGACCATCCATGCACCCCGCTTCTCGGATATCTTTGCCATCCCCCTGCGCAACGGGAAATTCATGCTGACCATGCTGGTGGTGTTCCTCTGGCAATTTTCAAACTACTGCTACTCGGCTCAGCTGAACTACTACCTGCGCGAGACCATCGGGGTGTCCATGACCTTCTATAATATCATCATCTTCCTCTACAGTGTTTTCTTCATCTTCTGCATGGGCTTCTGGCAGAAGATGATCCGCAAGACCTCCTGGTTCTTCGTCTACGCGGTGGCTCTGCTGGTCGTGGCACCCTTCCAGATCCTCTACGGCTTTATCCAGCCGGAGCACTACATCGTCCTGATGCTGGTCGTGCGCCTGCCCCAGCACTTTGCCGGGGTCGGACATAACGTGGCGTTCGACAACTTCCAGTACATCAATATGCCCCTTACCAATCGGGAGTGTTACACTTCCTTCTACCAGATCGTGTTCAACATCGGTGCGCTGGCGGGCTTCGTGTTCGGCACGGTGTTCACCGATCTGACCCAGGATATGAGTTTCACGGCCTTTGGGTATACCTACACCTCGGGTGTGCCGCTTCTGGTCGTCATCAGCGGCCTTGTGGAATTCCTGATCGCCGCACTGGTGCTGATCTTCCGTCGGCGGCTGGAGCCGACGGATACCGCCGAGGCCTGATCCGCATTCCATCGGGAAAACGAAAAGCACCCTCTCCGCGCAGGAGAGGGTGCTTTTCGTACAGCAGGGAGATATGCGCCGTGACCCTTCCCCTGAGTCACTTTGCATGGGATGCGCGCGGTGCGGAGCGGGAAGACCCGCTCCAACACCGTCACGCAGAAAGAATAGGGGGCAAAAATTACTTGATCTCGACGGTAGCACCGGCTGCAACCAGCTGCTCCTTGAGCTTCTCTGCGTCTTCCTTGGAGATGCCCTCCTTGACGTTCTTCGGGCAACCCTCGACCATGTCCTTGGCCTCCTTCAGACCCAGACCGGTGATCTCGCGGATGACCTTGATGACGCCCAGCTTCTTGTCGCCGAAACCGGTCAGAACAACGTCGAACTCGGTCTTCTCCTCAGCGGCAGGAGCAGCAGCGGCAGCAGCGCCACCGGCAACAGCAACGGGAGCGGCGGCAGAAACACCGAACTCCTCCTCGACGGCCTTGACCAGCTCATTGAGCTCCAGAATGGTCAGACCCTTGATCTCTTCAACAATAGCGGTAATCTTCTCGCTAGCCATTTCAATATACCTCCTGAAATGTGATTTTTTAATGAGTGCTCCGCGCACGAGCCGTGCGGTCGGAGCGGTGCCGCGCTACGCGGCGACGGTCGCACTCAGGCGACCCATGAGACCGTGCGGGCTTGCGCCCACAGCGGCATTACGCCTCGGCGGGAGCCTCGGCAGGAGCGACCTCCTCGGCAGGAGCCTCCTCCTTCTCGGCGACGGCCTTGATGGCGTACGCAAACTTGTACAGCGGGGACTGGATGCTGCCCAAGAACTTGGCGACCAGCACTTCCTTTGCAGGAATGGAAGCCAGCTCCTTAACGCCGTCGGCGTTCAGCACTTCACCGTCCACATATCCGGCCAGGATCTGGAAGGACTCGATCTTCTCATCGTACTCCTTCAGGATGCGGGCAGGAGCAATGGGATCGGTCTCGCTGATGGCGATGGCGGTCATGCCGTTGAGGCAGGACTTCAGCTCGCCGTAACCGCACTCGTCGCAGGCACGACCGGTCATGGTGTTCTTCACGACCATGTACTTGACACCCGCCTCGCGCAGAGCCTTCCGCATGGCGGTGTCCTTCTCCACGGTGATACCCTGATAGTTCACGATAACACCCGAAGCAGACGCCTTGATGAGAGCGGCGAGGTCAGCAACGACCTTTACCTTTTGCTCCAGAATAGCATTACTCGGCATTTTGATTTTCACCTCCCATAAGATTTTGCGCTCACGGCACGGGATGCGCCGGAGCAAGAAAAAGCCTTCACCCGTTCCGGCAGAACGCCGACCGAGGAAGACTGCACAAAGTGACCCTGTAAAAAGGGCACACACCGTATGACTCCTCGGCAGGGAAGCGTTCGCTTTTACGGGAACCTGCTGTCTTAAGATGATTGGTAAGCGGAAGGTAAGACCTATCCGCAAAACAACGGTATTATAGCACATTCCGGGCGGCTTGTCAAGGGCTTTTTTGAAAAAAACCAAAAATTTCGCCGCGCCGCGCCGCAAACCTCCGCTTGACAAACCCCGCCCCATATGCTATAATGCGTATCGAATAAGTCCACCCATGCAACGCCGCCGAGACGGCCTTGCGGAAAGGATCGGTCATGACAGAACCCTGCATCCAACCCGACACTCCCCTCCTCCCCGACGGGGTGCTCCTCATAGATAAGCCTGCCGGCATGACCTCCCACGATGTCGTGGGGCGGGTACGCCGCCTGTTCGGCACACGGCAGGTCGGGCACACCGGCACCCTCGACCCCATGGCGACCGGTGTCCTCATCCTCCTCCTGGGGCGAGCCGCCAAGGCCTCGGAATACGTCTCCCACGACGAAAAGACCTACGAGGCGACCCTGCGCCTGGGGCTGAGCACCGACACCGAGGACACCACGGGGGTCATCCTGTCGGTCACACCCTCCGCCGCTCTGCCGGGTGATGCGGCTCTGCAGGCTGTCCTGCCCCGCTTTCGGGGGAGCATCCTGCAGGTACCGCCTATGTACTCCGCGCTGAAGGTCGGCGGGCGTAAACTCTGCGACATTGCGCGGCAGGGCGGGCAGGTGGAGCGTCAGCCCCGCCCCGTCGAGATCCGCCACCTGGAGGCGACCCCTGCCGCCCTTCCCTCCGACTACCGCTTGTCTGTTACCTGCTCGGGCGGGACATACATCCGCACCCTGTGCGCCGACATCGGCGCGGCGTTGGGCTGTGGCGGGGTCATGGCAACCCTGCGCCGCACGGCGGCCGGGGGGCAGGGCATCGCACAGTGCCATACCCTCCCCGAGCTGGAGAGCATGGAGACCTCCGAGCGGCTGTCCTGCCTGCTCCCGGTGGAGTGCCTGTTCTCCGACCTGCCCGCGCTGTCCCTGCCGCCCTTCTTTGCCAGGCTCTGCTACGGTGGGTGCGAAATATACCTAAAAAAACTGCACACGGACGAGAGCTATCCCGTCGGTACGCGCCTGCGGCTGTACGATGGCGAGTCGCGGTTCTTCGCGCTGGGGGAGGTGCGTTCCTTCCCGGATGGGGATGCGGTAAAAATGATCAAATTGTTCAAGCTCTGACTCTTTGTGCAAAATATGCAACTCATAGAAAGAACCCTCCCGAGCACACTATTTACAGAATGTGTTCGGGAGGTTCTTTATGCTGACCATCTTGTTACGCACGCTGATCATATATGTCACCCTGATCCTGACCATGCGGGTCATGGGCAAGCGACAGCTGGGGGAACTGGAGGTGTCCGAGCTGGTCACCACCCTGCTCTTGTCCGAGGTCGCCTCCATCCCCATCACAAATCAGGACATCCCGCTGGCCTTTGCCCTGATCCCCATCCTGACTCTGATGTCGCTGGAGGTACTGCTGTCGGGGCTCCTGCTTCATATCCCGCTTTTGAAAAAGCTCTTGTCGGTGCGCCCCGCCATCCTCATTCGGCACGGCAAGCCGGATGCCCTCGCCATGCAAAAGGCGCGTATCTCAGCCGAGGAGCTGTTGTCCCACCTGCGGCAAAAAGGCGTATCCGACCCGGAGCAGGTCGAGTACGCCATTGTAGAGCCGAACGGGGAGCTGTCGGTCACCCTCCGCGCCACAGAGCGACAGGCGACCACGCGAGAAGTGGGGCTTGCGCCGCCCGAGACCGGCATCATGCACTTGATCATACACGATGGGATGATCAATGAGCAGAATCTTTCCTTGGCGGGGCGGGATCACCGCTGGCTGGAGCAGACGTTGGCGGCGCACTCCCTCACGGCTGACCGCGTGTTCCTGCTCCTGACAGACGACAGCGGACAGGTACGCATCCTGCCGCGCCGCGTTTCATGAGACGCGCCCGACCCACCGCCGCCGTGGTCTTTGCCGCGCTCCTGCTCTGCCTTCTGTGTGTTGCTGTCGGGGTCAACGCTGTCTTCGTGCGCCGCAGTGTCGCCGAGCTGACTCGCCTGGCGGATGCTCTGCCGCCGACCCCCGACGGGACGGTCGCGGACAGGCTGGAGGAGCTGGCACGGGCATTCGAGCGGCGGGAGACCGCCCTATCCGTGTCGGTCAGCTTCCCGCTCTTAGATCGGGTCAGGGAGCAGATCACGACCGTCCGTGCCTATGCTGAGGCCGACAGTGCGGCGGAATATACCGCCGCCGTGGCACTCCTGCGGGAGGCTCTGCGGGACATGGCGCGGTTGGAGCACTTCTCGGCGCGGAATATTTGACGCGGGAACGGGAAACTGCCGCCGCCGTGAAATCTTACAGGCTCAACAGCTCGTACAGCCGCTCCTTGGAGGTGCAGTCGGCTTGCCTCAGCAGATGGGAGGCGTAGCGGTCAAATTCGGTGTGATCCACCAAGCGGAAGACCGCCGCCATGCCGTCGATCAGGATGGTCTTGTCCTGCCGCTCGGCCATACAGCCGATGCCGAGAAAGCGCAGGATGGCGTAGACTGCGCAGAGGGCGATATGCTCACTGCGCATACTTTCGGGTCTGTCCTGAAACGGGAACTGCGAGAAGAACATATGATTGACCAGCATATGCTCGTAGAAGGTCTCCCAGTGCGGCAGAAGCTCCTCAAAGTGCGCCCGTGCGGTCTCATACCGCTCAACGGCACCCTCCCCGTCCCCGAAGTAGGCCAGTGCCGCCTCGCCGCAGGCGCGGATGCTCTGACTGTGGTCGTCCAAGATCGAGATCATCTGACGCGCGATCTGCAGACCGAACTGCAAGTGGGGCGTGTCCACCTCCTCGTCTGCCGAGGCGGTCGGGGCAAAGCAGGGGCGTGTCCTCAGTATGTCGTCCAGCATGGCGTGATCCTTTTTCTCAAAGGCCTGATCCATGCGCTCCAACACCTGTCCCAGGCAGATCAACCGCTGTGGGAGAGTCATGCGGCGATCCTCGATCACCGAGATCAGGTGCGCCCGTATCTGCTGCTCCACACCCAGCGTCTCAAAGAAGGAACTGCGCGCGGGCAGGGGCGGCAGGCGGATGGGCAGCTCCTCGAAGGAAAAGGTGATGGGAGCCTCCCGGTCAAACAGCAGCTCGATCACCGCCTCACAGCTGTTGGAACAGGAGCACTCGTAGGTGTCCCCCGCTGCGCGGATACCGCGCGGGTACAGCCGACACACATCCGGCAGTGCCGCCTCCCCAAGCTCGGCCTGCAGGGCACAGCGACCGTCCGGCATACGCAGGGTGCAGTCGCCGTCGTAGCGCGGCTCGATACGGGCATACTCCTCCACGGTCGGGCGATCCAGTACCCGCAGGCCGCGATCCAGCCGCTCCCGCAGGTTCTTGTTGCAGTCTATCCCAAGGAGATAAAAGTAATTCTTCATGGAGATGGAGACCGGCCACCCCTCGCAACAGGCGGTCCTGCATGCCCCCATCTTGCAGGAGAAGCCGTGATAATAATCCGGAACCAGAAACCGATGTGTTTCTTCCATATACTTGCGTCCTTATGTAAAGATACCCATGTCTGCCGTATCCTCAAAGGTCGCCTCATTATATCACGAAATGTATTTCAATTCAATATATCAAATTTGATTTTTTTGAAAACAAGTGCGGGGTACTCCTCGGAGCACCCCGCACAGGTCAATCGCCCAGCCCCAAGAGGCTGTGTACGATCTTATAGATATCGGTGTTGTCCATGCGCTCGGTAAAGCAGGACTCGGTCAGCTCCTCCTCCAGCTGGAGGTGGATGTAGTAGGGAACATCTGCCGCCGTATGGTTGCCGGAGGTGTACAGGCTGTTGGTCAGCTGGTCGGTGGTCTCAGCCAACTGCAGACCGCCGGTCTCGTGGTCGACCGTCAGCAGGACGGCGCCCCCCGTCTGATCCGCCAACGTGTTGCAGACAGACTGAATAGCCAGATCCAGACCGTTCATACAACGCATGGTCTGGTACAGATCATTGTTGTGGCTGTTCTTGTCGATGCGTGCCTCCTCGGCCATGATGATATACCCGTTCGGGAAATGCGCTTCCATGTAGCGAACGGCGAAGTCTACCATGGTCTTCAGGGTCGGCATTTTGTCCTGTCCGTTGTCAGGCTGGATCGCGTAGAAGTTACCCATGAGCTTTGTCGCGTTGAAATTGGCCTCCATCTCGCTCATGGTCGTGGCCATGGTAAAGCCTGCGGCCTTAAATTGTGCCGCGCCCGTCTCGCCCGTGTAGTTGACACTCGTCCACCCCATCATAAGGTCGGCGCAATTCACGACTAACTGGGATGCTACGATAGAGGCGGTATCGGTGCGTGCATTTGCATGGGAGGTAAAGCTGGCGGGCGTCGCACCGTGCAGGTAATCCGAGGTGATGATCGCCACACCGTACCCGGCGGCCTTGGCCTGCTCACAGATGGTGGCGATGTCCTCACCGTTATGGCGGGCTACCTCGCTGTTGGTGTACTTCCGACCGGTGGCCAGCGCACTGCCGCCGGCGGCACTGTCGGTAAAATCACTGCTGTTGGAGAAGGTCGTGATGCGCCCCGTGTACTGGATCTGATCAATGAAGAAGCTGCGACCGTACTTCAGCTTGGTATTGGCGATCTGGTTCGGTCCCATGCCGTCCCCGATGAAGAAGATCACCTTGTTGGCCTTGCCCTTGAGCACATCGAAGGACAGGTCACTGCCCCAGCCGGTCAGTTCGAGATTACAACGCATCTGCCCCGAGGGAATCTCGTAGGACACGCGATCGTGGAAGCGACCCTTGCCCAGAATGGTCAGGCTCATGGCACCGTAGGTGCCGGTCTCACGGGCGACACGGATATTTCCCGTCACAAGCCCCGTGAAGGACTCCTCAAATTTGGCACTGGCGGGCACGGCCGTGCCGTACAGCTCCAGCGACAGGACTCCGGTGGGCGCATCCAGACCGGCATTCCCGACCAGATGTGCCTCGCCGCCCTGCACCTGCAGAGCCGCAACGGTGCCGCCCGAGAGGGTCGCACCATCCAGCAGCAGGTAGCCCGTGCTGTGCACCACCGAGGTCGTGTTGGCCGACAGAATGGTACCGCCCCGGATGGTCAGACGAGCGTCCTTGGGCACTACCAGACCATAGGAGGCCGCGCGTGCCAACCCGGAGGTGCCCGCAACGGTATAGGTATTCCCGTTCAGATCCAGCACGATGGTCTTCCCGGCGGGGATGGTCAGACCCTCCCCGGTCATGTTGCTCATCAGGCGGACTGTGTCGCCGCTGTTGGCGGCATTCAGGGCACTTTGCAGGTCGATATACCGATTCTGCCCGACAGTCGCCACGACCTCGCCCTCGTCGGTGTTCAGGCTGACATCTCCCGAGCCGGTCACGATGGCCGAGAAGCTGCCGTTGGTCACGATGGCTTCCAGCGTCCGTCCCTCGGCAGCGCGAAGTTCCAGATCACCGCTCAGGGTACAGCCGTTGAGATCCAACACGAAGGACAGGTCGCGGCCGGAGGCCTCGATGACAGCCCCGTTCAGCGTGATGTCGTTGGTTATAATAATGTAGGAATTGGGAACCCGAACCGCGACTAACAGGGAATTTTGATCCCCGACGATAAAGCCTACGCGGCCGATCGCGCCGGTGTCACCCTTATCGCCCTTGTCGCCTTGATCTCCCTTATCGCCCTTGT
The DNA here is from genome assembly GCA_964463245.1 of uncultured Clostridium sp. Classification (GTDB taxonomy): domain Bacteria; phylum Bacillota; class Clostridia; order Oscillospirales; family CAG-272; genus CAMEON01. The sequence goes on from CAYXBU010000047.1 coordinate 15,044, forward strand.
CACCCTTCTCGCCTTGGATGCCCTGTTCGCCTTGGATGCCTTGTTCGCCCCGGTCTCCGGTGTCGCCCTTATCACCCTTCTCACCTTGGATCGGCAGGACAACGGCCGTGTCACTCTCGATCGCATCATCCTGAGGGTGCCCTGATTGCATCCCATTGACAATAACATACAGGCGATCAGGGCTGTGGCTATCAACTTTGACTTGATCTGTTTCATATCTATGTGCTCTCCTTGGCTTTATCGGTTGAAAACGGATCCTTTCCATCTATGGGGTAGGGAAGAAAAGACAAAAGCCGACATTCTGGGCACGGGTTGCACAGAACGTCGGCTTTTATGCGATACGGTACAAACTCACCTTATGCGCGCGTAACCTTTCCGGAACGCAGGCAACGGGAGCAGACCGCCACGGTCTTCGGGGTACCGTCCACGATCGCCTTCACCTTGCGGATATTGGGCTTCCAGGTACGATTGGTCTTCCGGTTGGAGTGGGACACACTCTGACCGTACACAACACCCTTTCCGCAGATACTGCACTTTGCCATACTTGACACCTCCTTACGGTATTTTCGGGCCTGTCAGGTCATGACACGCCTACAATCATAAGACAACAGCCTGTATTATACCATAAAATTCGGAAAAACGCAAGGGCTTTTACAAAAATTTTTTGATTTTCTGATTTTTTTTGAAAAACCCCTTGCTTTTTTCGGGGAAGTGTGGTATAATACCATCGTTGCACAGGGGTATAGCTCAGCTGGTAGAGTACCGGTCTCCAAAACCGTGGGTCGCGGGTTCGAATCCTCCTGCCCCTGCCAAAAAATCCAAGTCGAAAGACTTGGATTTTTTCATTTGTGCCGTAAGGCACAACATCATTTTCCCGTCAGGGCAACATCAT
>CAYXBU010000048.1:0-15804 GCA_964463245.1 uncultured Clostridium sp.
TGCAAGCAAGTGAGTGAAAAAGGCGTAAGCCGTGAATTGTGCGGTGTTGCCTTAAAACTCGGCGGGATGCTCCGCAGAGCGTCCCGCACACTTATATGTTTTTTTTCTTTCGTTGGTCTGTGCTGAGTAGAAGTCCGAGTCGATACCGTTGACATATTGATACATTGACATATTGATAAAATGCCATAGAAGTCCTTGAGGGGGTTGGGGGAACTTCCTTCAGGAAGCTCCCCCAACGTATCCCTCGCATCCCCGTATCTCTCTCTCACTCTCCCAACGCCTTCTCCAGCCGCTTCATGCTGTCCTCGACGTAGGCGCGGGGGCAGGCGACATTCAAGCGGAGGAAGCGGGTGCCCTCGCCACGGAAGGCGGTTCCGGCGGTAAGGAAGAGGCCGGTGGTGTTCCGGATATAGTCGGCCAGAGCTTGGGAGTCGGGGAAGTCGGGGGTACCGCACAGGGCGGAGCAATCCAGCCAGAGGAAGTAGGTCGCCTCGGAGGGCACTACACGGACGGCGGGAATATGGGCGGCGATGTAGTCCTCGGCATAGCGACGATTCTCAAAGATGTAGACGCGGAGGGCATCCAGCCACTCGCCCCCCTCGGTAAAGGCGGCGACCGCCGCCCCTACGGCAAACACGTTCGGCTCTCCCACCTCGTCGGTGTTGAGGGCGCGCCAGACCTTGTGCCGCAGTACGGGATCCGGCACCATGGCGGCCGCCGTGTTGATACCCGCGATGTTGAAGGCCTTGGAGGGGGCAAGGCAGGTCACCGAGACCGCGCGGCAATCCTCGGAGGCCGAGGCGAAGGGGACATAGTCCTTGCCCGGCTCCACGAGGTCACAGTGGATCTCGTCCGACAGGACGATCACGCCGTAGCGACGGCAGAGGGCACCCACCCGCGCCAGAGTCTCCCGATCCCACAGCTTGCCCACCGGGTTGTGGGGGTTGCAGAAGATCAGGAGGGAGGTCTGCGGGTCGGCGAGGCAGGCCTCCAGCCGATCAAAATTCAGGCTGTAGGTCAGGGTCTCGGTGTCGCAGTCCAGCGGACACTCCAGCGGCACCCGCCCGTTGTTCAAAATGCAGTTAAAGAAGATACTATACACGGGGGTCAGCACTACCACCTTCTCGGCGGGGGTGGACAGCTTGCGTACACAGCTGGACAGGATCGGGATGACTCCGGTCGCAAAGACCAGCCAGTCCGGGTGGATGTCCAGTCCGTGGCGGGTGCGCCACCAGCCGGCGTAGGCCTCGCGCCACTCGTCAGTGGTGTCGGTGTAGCCGAATGCACCATGGGATGCCCGCCGCAGGATGGCCTCCTGCACGGCGGGGGCGGTGGCAAAGTCCATGTCTCCGATCCACATGGGCAACTCGTCCGCGCCCACGTCCCACTTGACGGCTCCCGTGCCTCGCCGCTCCAGCGGGGTGTCAAAATCGTATACTTGGCTCACGATGCATCATACCTCCGTTTTCTTCTCGATACGCGGACAGTCGATAGCGGTCTGCGAAGGGTCGATCTTGTCGGATTCCAGGATCAGCTCCCCGATCTCGTCGGCCGAGATCCGCCCCGAGATGGGATTCTTCACGCTCTCCACCCGCCCGGTCAGCTCGGCATCCACCGTGCAGTACTCAAAGGCAAGGTTGGTATTCAATAGGCGGCAGTTCTTCATGACCAGCCCCTCGATGTAGCACAGCCCCTGCAGGCTCTCGATGGTGCAGTTGATCAGGGTCAGGTTCTTTGCGTTCCAGCCCAAATATTCCCCCGAGATGAAGGAGTCACAGACCGTGACGTTGCGGCTGTTCCAGAAGGCATCCTTGGACAGCAGGTGCGAGCCGCGTACCGTCACATTCTCCACGCCGTCAAAGGAATAATTGCCGTACAGGGTCAGCCCGTCCACCGTCATGTCGCGGCAGTTCATGGCGAAATAATCTCCGCGGGCGGTCACCTGCTCCAGCGTGACCGACTCACAGCCCCACAGGGTCTCGGCGGCATTCGGCAGGGAGATGCGCCGCAGGGTCAGGCCGCGGCAACGGCGGAAATTCTTGGGTGCCTCGATGGCGCAATCCTCCACCGTGACCCGATCGGAGTACCAGACCCCCGCCCGCGCCATGTCGAACCAGGTACAGCCGGCTGCATGGATGTCGTGGACGTACCACAGGGGATATTTCCATTTGAACATACAGCCCATAAGGCGGATGTCCCGACTTTCCTTGAGGGGGGACTCGCCGTCCGCGAAGATGCAGTCGCGGAGGGTCATGTCCTGCGCCCCGAACAGGGCGCGCTCACCGGTGAGTATCTGTTGGCAAAGCTCTTTCATTTTCGTGTGGTTCCTTTCTCGGTCGCGGCCGTGTGGGGTTCAGGACTTGCCGTCCAGCAGGTCTTGGATGGTCACGCCGTCCAGGTAATCCACCACGCGGCGTTCCAACTCCTGCCACAGGGGCAGGGTCATGCAGACCCCGGCGCGACTGCAGACGCAACCGACCTCGGGGTCGTAGTCCTCTAAGCAGGTGACCGGGGCAAGACTACCCTCGGTCAGACGGATGATCTCGTAGACCGTGATCTCCTGCGGGGGGCGGGAGAGGCGGTAGCCGCCCTGCGTGCCGCGCTGGCTTGTCAAAAGGCCGCCCTTTTGCAGGATGGCGGCGATGGATTCCAGATATTTGATGGAGACGTCCTGCCGTTCGGCGATGGACTTGAGGGAGACGTACTCGTCGGCGGGGTGCTGCGCCAGATCCAGCGCGACCCGCAGGGCGTAGCGGCCTTTGGTGGAGATCAGCATAGGGATACCTTCTTTTTGTGGAGATTATTGCCCATAAGTGATGGTGAGTGATACTTCAATGCAGCAGCACCTTTTCTTGACTGAACCGTATCATTTTGCCAACTCCTCGAAGGCGCGGCGGTACTGCCGCAGTACTCTTGCGGCAACGAAATCGATCTTTTCGTCGTCGGAACGGCATTATCAGCATCCATATTCATGAAGGTGCCTTCTTTGGGGTTGCTTTATGATCGTGAGCGGGTATGTGGTGCACCCGGGACTTGCGACTCCCGTGCCCTGAGGGGCTTTAGCGGAAGGTCGCTTGCCGGGCGCGGATATGGGACGCGCCCGGGGATCCCCCCGGCTAATGCTTTTACCCCCTCACCCCCCGACCCCCTCTCCCGGCGGGAGAGGGGGAGACCAAAGTTTTTTATGCAGGGGAGCCGCAGGCTCCCCTGCATCCCGGCGGCTTGTGCTCTTACGGCACCGGTAGCCGGATGGCTTTCCGGCTTCTGACGGCGCAGCCATGGAGAGGGGAACCTGGGGGGAAACCGCCGCCACCAGCGGCGGCGACTCATGCCACCCCCGCAGGGGTCATCCTTACGGTGTCAATCTGTTGGGGCCGCGGAAGAGGAACTGGACTTCCTTGATGGAGAGCCCTAAGAAGAGCATGGTCAGGCGGTCAAGCCCCAGACCGAAGCCGCCGTGGGGCGGGCAGCCGTAGCGGAAGAACTGGAGGTAGAAGGCGACATCGTTGCCGAGCCCCTTCTCGTCGGCCTGCTTCTTGAGGATGTCGTAGCGGTGCTCACGCACGGCACCGGTGGTGATCTCACAGCCGCGCCAGATCAGGTCGTAGCCCATGGGCACGCCGTTCTCGTCTCGCATATGGTAGAAGGCGCGCTCGGCGGCGGAGTAGTCGGTCACGAACAGGAACTCACTGCCGTACACTTCCTTGGAGAAGCGGGCGCAGAGGTGCTCGGCCTCGGTGGTCAGGTCGCCCTTGGCCTCGTCCGAGACGGTGTAGCCGTAGCGAGCCTCCAGCTCACGGTACAGATCCGCCAGCTTGATGCGCGGGAAGGGGACTGTGGGCACCACGACGGCCTTGTCCTCGCCGAACAGGCGGACGATATCCTCCCCGTGTGCCTCCTTGACCTTGGCGAAGGCGTAGGCCAGCAGCTCCTCCTCCATGTGCATGACCTCCTCGCAGGAGTACACGTAGGAGAATTCCAGATCGAAGCCGGAGAACTCGGTCGCGTGCTTGTTGGTATAGGACTTCTCGGCGCGGAAGACGGGACCCGTCTCAAAGATGCGCTCCAGACCCGATGCCATGGCCATCTGCTTGTAGAACTGCGGCGACTGCGCCAGGTAGGCCTTGGTGTCGAAATACTTGACCTCGAAGACCTCGGAGCCGGACTCGGAGGCTGCACCGATCAGCTTGGGGGTGTGGATCTCCACGAAGTCCCGCGCCAGCAGGAACTCCCGCAGGGCGGCGGTCAGGGTGGTCTGCAGGCGGAGCATGAGCTGGTTCTGCTCCCGTCTCAGGTCGATCCAGCGGAAGTCCATACGGGCATCAATGTCGCTGTCGTCCTTGATGGGCAGTGCCTCGGCGATGGACTCGATGCGAAGGGTATCCGGGAGCATCTCCATGCCGCCCATCTTGACATATTCGTTTGCGACGACCTCGCCCTCGACGGTCACTACCGAGTCCAGCGTCAGCTGATCCACCAGGGCGGCCAGGGTCTCGTCCTTCTCCTTCTCGATGGTGACCTGCAGCTTGCCGCTGATGTCTCGGATGACCAGGAAAGCCATCTTCTTCTTGTTTCGCAGGTTCTCTACATAGCCGGAGATACGGTAGCGTGCGCCCGGCCGGATCTCGCTGATCTTGGTTCTGTTCATGGATGTGTCCTTCTTTCTTTGTGATGGTTTGAAAATACTTCTTGTGGGGGGAAATTTTTACCCGGTGCCCTAAGGGGAGTTTGACGGAAGGTCGCCTGCCGGGCGCGGATAGCATCCCCGCGGGAAACCCGCAGGGGGTGCGCCCGGCGAGTGCCGCCTTCGGCAATATTTCCTTTAGATCGGCTCCCCGTTTGAATTGAACAGCGGCAGCTTCTCTAAGTACACCAGGTCGGGGCGGACGGTCGCATCGCCTTCTGCCAGAATGCAGGCACGGCCGCAGACCTGTCCGCCTGCCTCGGCGACCAGGGTCTCCAGTGCGTGGAGAGACTCGCCGGTGGAGATGACATCATCCACGATCAGGATGCGCTTGCCCTTCATCAGGGCGGCGTCTACCCCGTCAAGGTAGAGGTGCTGTTCACGGTTGGTGGTGATGGAGTGCACCGACACGTCCAGAATGTCCCGCATATACAGCTTGGGACCCTTCCGCGCCAGCATATACTTTTGATTCCCCGCCAGACGAGCCATTTCGTGTGCCAGCGGGATGCCCTTGGCCTCGGCGGTGATGAGGTAATCGTACGCCGGGACACGGGCAAGCAGCTCGGTCGCGGCGGCGGTGGTCAGCTCGGGGTCGCCGAAGATGACGAACGCGCCGATCATCAATTGGTCGTTGAGCGGGCAGAGCGGGAGGTCTCGCTCACAGCCGGCGATGGTCATGTGGTAGTATTTCTGTTCCATAATGAGATTCCTTTCTCAGATCTTGGTATCAGAATTTTTGGGGATTTCTTGTTCGTATAAATCTTTTCCCTCATTCCCCCACCTGCGCTCGGCGCAGGTGGAAACACTTCTCCCGGAGGGAGAAGGGGGTGCTCCGCAGAGCATCCCGCACCCCTTTGCGGTCAAGCGGCTGCGGTTGGCCTTTGCCGAGTAGAAGTCTGAGTCGATCAACGCTGACACGCCGATAAAAATGCCGGAAGAGTTCTTGCGGGGTTGGGGGAGTGAATGTTTGCCGCTCGCGGCAAACTTCACCAACTGGCGGCAAAGCCGACAGTTGTGCTCTTATCAAGAAGCTCCCCACGCTTCTCCTCGCATCCTCTCGCATTCCTATACAACGATCTCCTCCCCCGGGTGCACCACGATGCGGTGCATACCGGCGACGGCCTCCTCCACGAGGGCAGAGAAGTCCAGCTTGTTCTCCTGCTCCAGCACCTTTTCTAAGACGGGGCGGGTGCGGGGGTGGCGGGGGGTGAAGACGGTACAGCAGTCCTCGAATGGCTCGATGGAGGTCTCGAAGGTGCCGATGTGGCGGGAGATGGTCACGATCTCCTCCTTATCCAGCCCGATGCAGGGGCGGAAGACGGGGCGGGAGGACAAGGGGTCGGTCACGGCGAGAGCCTCGGCGGTCTGGGAAGCCACCTGCCCCAAGCTCTCTCCGGTGATCAGGGCGGTACACTTGCACATTGCGGCGGCGCGGTCGGCAATGGCCATCATGTAGCGGCGCAGGAGCAGGGTGAAGTAGTCCTCGTCGCAGGACTTGACCAGCTCCTCCTGAATATGGGTCAGGGACACGATATGCACGATCATCTCGTCGTTGTTGTAGGAGGAGACCAGCTGTGCCAGACGGAGCACCTTTTCCAGTGCCATGGGGCTGGTATAGGGGGCGGACTCAAAGTGGATGGCCTCGATGACCATACCGCGCTTGGCCAGCATATAGCCCGCCACGGGGGAATCGATCCCGCCCGAGAGCAGGAGCATACCCCGCCCGTTGGTGCCGACCGGCATACCGCCCGCACCCTTGATGGAGCCGGCATGAACGTAGGCGGCGTACTCCCGCACCTCCACTCGCACGGTCACCTCGGGATGGTGCACGTCCACACGAATGCCCGGCACGGTCTCCAGCACGGTGGCACCTGCCTCTGCGGCGATCTGCATGGAGTCGCAGGGGAACCGCTTGTCGGAACGCTTGGCCTCCACCTTGAAGCTCCGCTTACCGACCAGAGCGGGGGGAATGTAGCTCTTGACCGTCTCGCAGATGCTCTCCATAGACTTCTCACACACGGCGGCGCGAGCGATGGAGATGATGCCGAAGACCTTGCAGGCATCCTCCAGCATCCCGTCCAGATCCGCCGACTCGTCAGCCGGCTCTACATAGACCGTGCTCTGGGCGCGGTAGATGTTGAAGTTCCCGTGCAGGCGCGCCTTGCGCTTGAGCTGTCGCTCCAGCATATCCTCGAAATAGCGGCGGTTGGCACCCTTGAGGATGATCTCGCCGTACTTGCAAAGCAAAATTTCCTTCACGACTCTGCCTCCTCGTCCCCGTCACCGTCCGGGTCGTCCGCGCTGTCTGCGTCGGCCGTCCGGCCGTCAAAGCCGGAGATCAGCTCCTGCGCCGTCTCCAGCGCGGAGGTCGGGACGAATATGTCCGTCCCATACATGGAGAAGCCCGTCAGGATACGCATGGCACTCCCGGTCGCACGCTCCTTGACTAAGTAGGGGATGTCGGCATCCTCCAGAAGTCCGCGCACCATGCCGAGCAGGACTACGTCATGCACCGTGGTCAGCAGGGAGACATTCTCCCCCTCCGGGATGCGGTGATCCTTTTCCAGACCAAAGATCGGATCAGACATAGGCATCCTCCGTTTCGGGCGCGGCGACCGGGGGCTCGGTCTCGTCGGACTTCTCGGCCTCATGTGCATCGTATACTACCCCGACCGTAGCCGCCATGGCGGCGGCGCGCTCCAGCTTGGTCTTGCCCTCCAGTACATAGGGGATCCCGGTCATGCCGCGGGAGACCGCCTCGGGCGCGGGGGTGTCGTAGTAGTTCGGGAACAGTGCCTCCCAGACCTTCATGCAGCCGATGGTGTCGGCGATGGAGGAGTGGGGAATGCCCTCCCAGGTGATGCCCAGCGTCGCCATGGCATCCACCAGCGAGGCGTGGGTGTTGTCCGGGAAGTGCTCGCTCTGGTAGCGGACGAACTCAATGGCGGCACAGCGCACCTTCTTGTGCAGTGCCTCCTGCTCCCGCTCGGTCTCGTAGATGTACTTGATGTGCCCGAAATCCGTGGATACACCGAAGGCGATCAGGTTGTCGGCGTTCTCGAACAGCTCCTTGATGCGGGGAATCAGCTCGTCCAGCGTGGGGGCATCCTGCACCATGGCGGGGGATATGCCGTGGATCTTCTCGGTGCGGTTCCACTTCTTCTTGCGCAACGGCTTGACCAGCGTATCCATCAGCACCTCGCCGGTCGCATCCATGATGGACACCGAGATGATCTCGTCGTGGTCGTATACGCCGGTCAGCTCCAGATCAAAGAACAGGACACGCCGCCTGTCCATGTGGTGCGCCACCGCACGGTAGGCATCCCCCTCGGCGCGGCGCACCGCCAGGTCTGCCTCAAAGCAGGTCCGACAGAGCTTGCGGCGGTAGCGTTCGCCCTTCCCGCAGCAGGCGCAGGGCAGGGGTCTTCTTTTGGCGGTGCGGCGATCGTAGAAGTAGACGGTCTGATTGCCGCGCTCGGAGTAGGCGACCGGCTCGACACCGTCGGGGATGTCATAGCCCATCTTGTCCAGCCGCTCGCGGGTGTAGAAGCTGCGCCCCGCCGCCTGACGGCTGTTCATCTTGACCACTGTCCCGCCGCTCTCCAGTGTGCGGGTCTCCTGCTCCTCCATGTAGGGGCGGTACCAGGTCTCGGGGGAGGCCTCGGTGACCTTGGCGGGGTCGTAGTAGTAGACGGTCTCGCCGCTCTCGCTCGTGGCGTATGCGGCGGGTGCCGCCGTCGGGGTCAGGTGCATTCTGTCCAGCAGGGCGGCGGTCAGATAGCCGCGCCGCTCGGCCTCCTTGGGGCTGAGGCAACGAGTGCCTCCTGTTCTGTTGCTGTTGCTCACCGTTTCGATCATTCCTTTCTTGATTCACTGCAGAGAGAGGCCTTGCGCCGATCCCGTCTCGAACGGGGAGGACGGTTTCCAAACCGCCCGGGCACAAGTCATCCTGCCCAAAGATAGCCGCAGGGCGGTTTCCTGCGTGCTCGTCCCGAGGGATGTCGGTGTTCTGCACCGACCCTCAATCAGAAACAGTATATCACAAAGATAGAAAATAATCAAGAGATTGACCGAAAAAGATGAAAATTTGTTACAGATCGGCGGGGGTCAGCCGCGCTTTTTTCGCATAAAGGATTTGACAAATACCCGAAAGCGTGGTATAATAGACTGAAAAGGAGTCGATGCGGGAGAACCGATCGCAAAACGACCTTTTTTGAATGTATTGTGGAGCAAGGGACTCACCCGAGTTACGACCCGGGGGTGCAAAATTGCCCGAAAACGACTCACAAAACGATAACGAAACTATCCCCAACAATAGTAAATTGTTGAAAGTCCTTGAAGGGGGTCTGGGGGAAACTTCCTTCAGGAAGTTTCCCCCAGAAAAAATTAGTTAAACCATTATTATACAGCCAAAGGAGGCACGGTCATGCCCGAGACACCCATCCTCATCCCCACGCGATACCACGGCTACCGCTCGGACGGGGGCAGGTTTTCCCTGTCCGCGATGGCGGATTTTGCCGCAGACTGCGGGTTTGCGGGAGCCGATCTCTCGCTGGATATATACGACGTGACCGACGATGGTCTGCCTGGGATGCTGTACGCCTTCCGCGAGCGGCTGGCGGCGCGGGGGCTGACCCTGCCCTCCTGTCACCTCCCCTTTTATATGCCTTCCCCGGATGATGCGGCCGCCATGGCCTGCTTTACCCGGATGCAGACGGCGGCACTCCGCGCGGCGGCACGGCTGGGCATCCGCAATGCCGTGATCCATCCCATCCTGCGGCACGGCAGTCGGATGACGGGAGTTGCGGGCGACCCGCAGGCGACCTGGCTGGGGGAGAATGTCCGCTACTTGACCCCCCTGCGGGAGCTGGCGGGACAGCTGAACGTCACGCTGGCGGTGGAGAATATGGTGGGGATGCCCCTGCCCGAGGAGCGAGACGAGACCGTGTACGGCTCCCGCGCCGCGCATATCCTTGCGCTGGCGGAGGCTCTGGATTGCGGCATCTGCTGGGACATCGGCCACGCGCACATCACGGGGGGCGACAGCCCCGCCGAGAGCCTGCTGGCGGTCGGGGATCGCCTGTCGGTGTTGCATATCCACGACAACGACGGTAAGACCGACTCCCACCGCATCCCCGGCGAGGGGACGGTGGACTGGGAGGACGTGTCCCGCGGGCTGTCCTACCTTCCCGGGGCGCGATGTACGGTGCTGGAGCTGAAGACCTCGGATCTGCCCGCCGACCGCGTCGTCCGCGAAGCACACGCCGCACGGGCACTGTACGCCGCCAAGAGCATATTTTCAGGAAAATAAGGCCGTGCCCGAACCGATCGGATCACGGGCATGAAAGTTGATAAACAACGCTGTTTTGCAAAGGAATACTCATTCCGGAAAGGATACCGTCATGCTGTTATATAACTCCGCCTCCCACAAGCGGGAGGAATTCGTCCCCTACGAGCCGGGCAAGGTCAGTATGTACACCTGCGGCCCCACCGTCTACCACTTCGCCCACATCGGCAACCTCCGCACCTATATCATGGAGGATATCTTAGACCGCTACCTCCGCTATGCCGGCTATGAGGTCACCCGCGTCATGAACATCACGGATGTTGGGCACTTAGCCTCGGATGCCGACGAGGGAGAGGACAAGATGCTCAAGGGCGCACGGCGGGAGCACAAGACCGTCATGGAGATCGCGCAGTACTACACCGATGCCTTCTTCGCCGACTGCGACAAGCTCCACATCCGCCGCCCCGACATCGTCCAGCCCGCGACCGGGTGCATCCCGGATTATATCCACCTCATCGAGACCTTGATGGACAAGGGCTACGCCTACTTCGCCGGGGGCAACGTGTATTTCGACACCGCCAAGCTGGAGAAGTACTATATCTTCAACGACCACGATGCGGAAGACCTTGCCGTGGGTGTCCGCGAGAGCGTGGAGGAGGATACCAACAAGAAGAACAAGAACGACTTCGTCCTGTGGTTCACCAAGTCCAAGTTTGAGGATCAGGCACTCAAGTGGGATTCCCCATGGGGGGTGGGCTACCCTGGCTGGCACATCGAGTGCTCCGGCATCAGCCTCAAGTATCTGGGGGAGCACTTGGATATCCACTGCGGCGGCATTGACAATGCCTTCCCGCACCACACCAACGAGATCGCCCAGTCGGAGGCCTACTTAGGGCATCCCTGGTGCCGCTACTGGATGCACGTCCTGCACCTGAACACCCAGAGCGGCAAGATGTCCAAGTCCAAGGGGGAGTTCCTGACCGTCTCCCTGCTGGAGGAGAAGGGCTACGACCCGATGGTCTACCGCTTCTTCTGCCTGCAGTCCCACTACCGCAAGTCCCTTGTCTTTACCTGGGAGAATCTGGACAACGCCGCCGTAGCGTACAACAAGCTGGTATCACGGCTGGCAACACTGGTACCCGCCGAGGGCGAGTCGGTGGACGAGACCGCCGCCGCAGAGTTGCGCCGAGGCTTTGCCGCCGCGCTGGACAACGACCTCAACACCTCGCTGGCCATCACCGCGCTGTACGATGTGCTCAAGGCCAAGACGAACAGCACGACCAAGCTGGCACTGGTCGAGGAATTTGATACGGTGCTGTCGCTGGGACTTACGGATCATGCCGCCGCCCTCCGCGCCGCCGAGGCAGAGAAAGCCGCCGAGGCCGCTCGGGCACAGGCGGAGGCCGCCGCCGCTGACCCTTTCGTGGCGGAGATCCTGTCGCTGATCGAGGCGCGCAAGGCCGCCAAGGCACAGCGAAATTTCGCCGAGGCCGACCGCATCCGGGACTACCTCGCCGAGCGGGGCGTGACACTGGTGGACACCAAGGACGGCACGACCTATACAAGATCATAAGCGAATAGCGAATAACTGCAAGGAAGTCATTTTCCATGAATATCAAGGAATTGTACCGCAAGTACCGTGAGGTCATCCTGTACCTCGTCTTTGGTGTGCTGACTACGCTGGTGGGCTGGGTGGTCTACTTCGCCCTGCTCTGGTCGTGGCGCGCCGCCTTCGACCTCCCCGCCGGGGAGACCACCGGCTCCCTCTACTTCACGGGGTACACCATCGCGCAGGTCGTCCAGTGGATCGCCGCCGTGCTCTTTGCCTTTTTTACCAATCGGAAATGGGTCTTTACCGATGCGGATCGCGCGGTCTCCCTGCCGATCCAGCTGGGTAAGTTCGCCGCAGGTAGGCTGGCGACCTTCGGGTTGGACTTCGTCATCACCTACTTCGGCGGCATGGCTCTCTCCGCCCTGCTCCCCGCTCTCAATGCCGTGGAGCTCCTCGGCCGCAACTGGAATCTCAACGAGATCGCCGCTAAGGTCGTCGCCGCCGTCATCGTCATCATCGGCAACTATGTCTTCAGCAAGCTGTTCGTGTTTCGGAAGAAGAAGTGAGGAGAAGCGAGGGAAGCACCGGGGGCTTTTTGAATAAAATCAGAACTGCCGCTACGCGGACAGTTCGTGAAGTTTGCCGCTCGCGGCAAACATTCACCCCCCAGACCCGCAAAAACTTCTATGGCAATTTATTGGCGTGTCAGCGTTGATCGCCTCGGACATCTACTTGACACAGCCAACGAAAGATAGGAACCCCTATAAGGGGTGCGGGATGCTCTGCAGAGCACCCCGCCGAGACCGCAGGACCTTTGCGCGGTATTGGTTTCTGATGCTCAGCGTTTTCCTCGCGTAGCGTTGCCGTTGACCTTCCGGCTCCCCTGAATATAACGAGGACTCCCCCTTCCCCGCCGGGGAAGGGTTCCCGCCAAACTCCACCGCCCATCCCCCGCAAAACAAAAAAAGAAAGGAGCCTCCCCATGCGCTACGACCGCACCCATGCCTGTGTCTGCCTGACCGTAGAGGAACTGTGCGCCCATGCCTACGCGCGCGGCGACCTGGATGCGCGACACCCTCGGCGGCGAACGCGCACGGCCAATGCCGTCGGGGAGACACCGCCACCCGCCGAGGAGACCGCCCCGGAAGCCGCCGGGCGGGTGTATCGTCACATCACCCTGTGTGACCGTGCCCGCCTGGAGGGGGTTCTTTTTGCGGTCACGGGGCAGGCGGATGCCGTCCTGTATGACCCGAACGGAGCCTCCCGTGTGGAGCTGAGCGCGACGGTGTACGGCGACGTTCAGGAGCGAGCCCTCTACCCCGACCCGGAGCTGTTGGCACGGCTCTGTGCGCTGGGGCATTTTTTGTGCACCTCGCGGGGACTGGCCGGTGTGCAGCTGCGCCTGATCCTCCACAGCCACGGCGGGGAGGAGACCGCCGTCTCGGATCGGGTCATGAGCGCGGCCGAGCTGCGAGACCTGTATGTCGGGATGCTCGGACTGCTCCTGCCCCGCGCCGCCGACCTTTGCGACCGCGAGGGGCGGGTGCGCGACCTGCTGGCCGAGGCGGCCTTCCCCTATCCCGCCATGCGGGAGGCGCAGGAGGACATGATCCGAGAGTGCTACCGCGACCTCTCCCGCGGACAGACCCTGTTCGCACAGGCACCGACCGGTATCGGCAAGACCATCTCCACCCTGTACCCTGCGATCCGTGCGCTGGGGCGGGATCGCGCCGACAAGATATTCTACCTGACCGCCAAGGGCGCGGCACGGCGGGAGGCTCTCAAGGCCGCCTCCCACCTGATCCGCGCCGGTGCTCCCCTGCGCGCCTGCTACATCAGCGCACGGGAGGCGGTCTGCCCCCTGCGGGAGCGGCAGGCGGGACGAGACCTCCGCTCCCTCTGCGACCCCGCGCTCTGCCCCTATGCCAAGGGCTACTACGACCGCGCGGAGGGGGTGATCCACAGGCTCCTGTCCGAGGGGGACGGGCTGTACACCACGCAGGCCATTCGGGCGGCGGCGGCGGTGGGGCAGGTCTGCCCCTATGAGCTGTCGCTGGATCTGTCGGAGTACTGTGAGGTCGTGATCTGTGACTATAACTATGTATTTTCCCCCACGTCCTACCTGCGCCGCTACTTCGGAGCCGATGCGGAGGAGGGGCGGTACATCTTTTTGGTGGACGAGGCGCACAATCTCCCCGATCGTGCGCGAGACCTCTACTCCGGCGGGCTGTCTCGGACGGCGTTGATGGCTACGCAGGACAGACTGAATGGCTTCGAGGTCGAACGGCGGGAGACCTACCTGTTCCCGGACGAGGATATGCCGCAACGGGGCGACTTGACCGCCGCCCACCTGGATGACCTGATCGGCGCGGTCTCCCGCATGGCGGGGGCGTGTGCCGAGACGGCGGTGACCGGAGCCGACGGGGTACGGCGGGGCGCGGCACTGGAGCGCGGACAGCCGGTCGAGCTGACCGAGGCGGCCGAGAGCCTGTCGCGGCGGTGTCGGAGCTGGTTGCGGAAGAACCCCGGTCACCCGATGGAGATCATCGTCGCCGAGCTGTCGGAGCAGCTGCGGGACTACCTGACCGCCGCGCAATACTACGGCGAGGGGTATGTGACCTACATCGAGGTCGTGGGGGAGGAGGTCGCGGTGCGCTTGCTCTGCCTGGATCCCGCGCCCATCCTGCGCCCCCTTCTGCGGCGGGGGTATGCCGCCGTGCTGTTCTCTGCGACCCTGACCCCGACTGCCTACTTCGCCGACGTGCTGGGGGGCGGCGAGGACAGCATCACCGCCGAGTTCCCCTCCCCCTTCCCCTCGGAGAATCTGTGCGTGAGCATCGCCGACCGCCTGAGCACCCGCTTCGGCGACCGCGACAAGACCTGTCGGGCGGTGGTCAGCTACATCGCCGCCACCGCCTCGGCACGCCCCGGCAACTATCTGGTCTACCTGCCCTCCTACGAGTATCTGGACAAGGTGGTCGGGCTGTTCCGCAAGAAATACCCGCGCGTGGACATCATCGTTCAGAAGCCGAGCATGAGTGCCGCCGACCGCGAGGCCTTCATTGCCTCCTTCCGCCCGGATGACCCCCGCCTGCATATCGGCTTTTGCGTGCTGGGAGGCTCCTTTTCGGAGGGGGTGGATCTGCCGGGGCGGTGCCTCATCGGAACCGTGATCGTCGGGGTCGGGATGCCGGGGCTGTCCAGCCTGCGGAACATCATGAAGGAATACTACGACGAGACCCGCGAGGGGGACGGGCAGACCTATGCCTACACCTATCCCGGGGTCAACCGCATCCTGCAGGCCGCCGGGCGGGTCATCCGCACCCCCACCGACCGTGGGGTGGTGGTGCTCTTGGACGACCGCTGGTGCGAGCCGCCCTACCGACAGCTCCTGCCGTCCCACTGGACAGACCTCTGTGCCGTGGGGGATCCCGCCTCGCTGGCTGAGCGGCTCAAGCGATTCTGGGAGGGACGATAAGGCGGGGTTCGGTCAGGAGCCGTCCCCCGCGCTCACCCGCATATCCAGCTCCCACCCCTCGGCACTCATGCGGATCATGACCGGGAGGGTCACTCCCGAGAGGAAGCTGCAGGTGGTCAGCGTGGCGGACTCGGGTGAGGTCAGCGTAACTGTGCGGCGTCCCTCGCCGTCCCGACCGACAGCGGTGATGTCCCCCTGCGCCAACAGCGCGGTCGCGGGCAGGAGCAGGCGGTCGTAGCGACTGTCGGTCGCCTGTACCGACAGCTCATAGAAGGACACCGTGACGGTCGCGGCTCCCTCGGCGGTGCCGCCCCGACGGGTCACGACCAGCCCCGCTATGCTTTCCGGCTCGGTGTAGGTCACGGTGACGGTCGGCTCCCCCGTGGTCTGCGCGACCTGCACCACCGCCGCAAAGGACTGCTCCCGCCCCGTGAGGGTCTCCCCCGCGCGGGCGGGGTCACCGCCGTAGCCGTCCCCCTCGGTGCGGGTGTACCATCCCCGTACCACCGCCTCAAAGTCCCCCACGGTGTACCCAAGACCCGCTCCCTCGCGGCTCGTCCCGCCTGGCAGCTCCGCCCCGCCGCACCCTGCCAACAGGCACAGCAGCAGGAGGCAGGAAGTGAATATTTGTATTTGTATATATTTCATTTTTGCTTGTGGGGGAAACCTCCGTTCCCCCACGCCCCCTTTCAAGGACTTTCAAAACAATTATTATGTCGAGGAATGGTTTTACTACAGTTCTTTTACTCTTAAGGCAACACCGCACAATTCACGGCTTACGCCTTTTTCACTCACTTGCTTGC
>CAYXBU010000049.1:0-15679 GCA_964463245.1 uncultured Clostridium sp.
CCCCTGCACCCCAGCCGATTATGCCGGAGCGGCGCGAACAGCCGGAAAGTCGGCGACGACCACTGCGGGGACTTGGGCGGGAGACCGCGTTTATTTATATGCAAGGGGCTCCGCCCCTTGCGAGCCCGGCGAAAGGAGAGGGAAAACGGGCGAGCAGGATATGGCAGGGTTTAGCCGATCCTACTTCAACTATATGATAGCCATGACCCCCGTCACCGCCAGTGCCGTGAGGCATGCCCCCAGTGCCACCGTCAGCAGGGAGCGATTGTTCATCGCCAGCACGAAGGCCACCGCCGTTCCCGCCAGCGCGGAGGGAAGCGATCCGGTCGAGTACAGGATGGAAGGAAATGTCATCCCGCTCAGGACTGCATACGGCAGGTACGCCAGCAGACTGCGCAGGAACCGCGAACGAATGGTGCGCCGCAGGAGCGCGAACGGCAACACGCGGATGAGGTAGGTCACCCCCGCCATCACCGCCAGGGAAAGTGCCAAATGAGGGAAGGAAACGCCGTTCATGCCGTCACCTCCTCGTCAACCTCCGGGGCATCCGGGACGGGGCACAGCACCGCCGCCGCCAAGGCTCCCCCCAGCCCGCTGATGATGACCGCAAAGCCACTTCCGATAAAGGAGAACAGGGGAACATAGTACAGCAGGCAGGACAGCCCGGCGGCCACGACCACCGCCACCAGCACACCCCGCTCTCGCCGCGAGGGCGGGACGATAAGAGCTAAGAACATCCCGTAGAGAACGATCCCCATCGCGTTGCTGATCATCGGCGGGAGCAGAGTCCCCGCCAGGGCACCGATCAGGGTCCCCGCCGCCCAACCGAGGTAGGGCGGGAGGCACAAGCCGGAGAAGTAGCGGGTGCCGACACGCTCCCGCTTGGTGGAGGCGACGGCAAATATCTCGTCGGTGATGGAGAAGCCCAGCACCAGGCGGGCGGGCAGGGTGAAGCTGCCGTCCACCCGCTGTGACAGGGAGATCGCCATCAGGGAGTAGCGCAGATTGATGATGAATTGAGTCGTGGCCATCTCGGCCAGCGCGCGGATCAGGTGGCCATTGGCGGCCAGAGCCGCCAGCACCGACAGACCGGCGGTCTGCCCGGCGGAGGTCTCGTTGATCAGGGACAGGATCAGTGCGGTCAGGGGGTACAGCCCTACGCGGACAGCGGCAATGCCGAAGCCGAAGGAGACGGTCAGGTAGCCCAGCGCGATGGGCAGACCATCCCGCAGACCCTCCCGAAAGCTGTAAAATTGTGCGGTCTTGGACATAAGGACTCCATGTATCGTAGCGAAAAAACGGCAGAACGGGAAATCATTTCCGACCGTGCGGGGGTATGGGCGCGGCGTGCCTGCGGCATACTGGGGACATACGGGTGCGGCGAGGACCGCGCTCTGCTTTATAGTCCTTATTATACAGCATTCTTCTCCTTTTTTCAATCCGCTACATCCACAACTTTTTGTAAATTTACAGAGAAACACTTTACAAAATCGTGAAAATCGGGTACAATAGAGAGGTAATGTATGAAAAACCGGAAAAAGAGCGGCTGTCCCGCCGCGCTGATCTCCTGCCTGTTCCTGCTCCTGTCAGCGGTCTGGATCGGAGCCGACACCCTGACCGACGGCCGCCTTATGGGTACGGCGGACGGCACGGCACGGGTGATCGTCCCGAGCCTGATCGGGCAGGTATACGACGCCGACAGCTCCGCGACAGACCCCGCGCTCTTTGCCCTGTCCGTCAGCTACGTCTACAGCGACGAACCCGCGCGGCGGGTGCTGGATCAGTCCCCGACACCGGGGGCGGTTCGCAAGGTCATCCCCGGGGAGCGACCCGCCGAGCTTCATCTGACTGTCTCCATGGGGAAAGAGCTGCACCGCGTACCCGACACGGTCGGACTGACCATCCGCGAGGCCGAAAAAGCCCTGCAGGACAGTGGTCTTTCCCCCTCCGTCCGTACCGTGACCGACCCCTCCGAGTCGTACGGCGGCCGTGTCCTGCACACCGAGCCTGCGGCGGGCACCTGCCTCTCGGCGGGGGACACCGTCCTCCTGTACGCCACCCCCGATACCCCCCGCCCGACCGCCCTCTGCCCCGCGCTGGCGGGTCTTTCCCTGCCCGAGGCCTGGGGCATCCTGCTGGATGCCGACCTGGAGTTGGGGGATGTCACCCTCTCCCCCGACCCCTTCGCCCTGCCCGGAACCGTCCTGTCTCAATCCCTCGCCCCCGGCGCATCCCTCCCCATCGGCACCGCCGTGGGATTGACGGTAGCAGTGGGGGAGCGAGGGAGCGAAGGAGCGAAGGAGCGAAGGAGCGTTGGGGGAACTTCCTGAAGGAAGTTCCCCCAAACCCCCTCAAGGACTTCTATGACATTTTATCGGCAGACCAACGTTATCGGCTCGGACTTCTACTCAGCACAGACCGACCCACGGCATCCTCGCCGCAAGGGGGTTGCGGGATGCTCTGCGGAGCACCCCGCCGTGGCTTTTGAACCTTTGCGCGGTTCAGGGTATCAGATGACCTGCGTTGCCCTCGCGCGGGGAGCAGAGATGTCCGGTTTCCTGCTGCGGTAGGGCGAAGCCCCTTGCATATAAACAAGCGCGGGCTCCCGCCCATGCCCCCGCAAAGGATCAACCTACTTTTCGGCTACCCGTGTCTTTCCGGCACGACCCGCCCGGGATCGGCAGGGGGTCGGGGGGACGGGGGGCAAGAACATTAGTCGGAATAATCCCCGGGCGCGCCCCCTGCGGGTTTCCCGCAGGGATGCTATCCGCGCCCGGCAAGCGACTCCCCGCCAAGCCACCCTCGGGGCGCGGGGTTCAAAAACCCCGCCACCCACAAAAATCTACAGACAAGGAACCCACGCCATGAACTACACCTCCCCCGGAAAACTCATCAAAATGACCGGTGGTCTCTACACCGTCCGCCTCCACGGCGGTGACTCCCCCCTCTCGGGGCAGACCGTCGAGTGCCGCGCGCGCGGCAGCTTCCGCCACGCAGGCCTGCGCCCGCTGGTCGGGGACGAGGTGGAGGTCAGCTATACCGACAGCTCTTTCTGTGCCACCCCCGATGGCATCCGCCCCGGTGCCGACCGCACCGGGCTGGTCCTGTCGGATATCCTCCCCCGCCGCAACAGCCTGATCCGCCCCCCGCTTGCCAATCTGGACAGAATGCTGGTGGTCACGGCGGCGGCGGCTCCCGCCCCCGATCTGCCCACGCTGGATAAGCTGCTTTGCATTCTGGAGCATAACCGGATAGAACCCACCGTGGTTGTCGGCAAGGCCGAGCTTGACCCCGACCGCGCAGTCCGGCTGACCGAGTTGTACCGCCGCGCGGGCTTTGACAGCTTCTGCGTCTCCTGCCGCACGGGGCAGGGGCTGGATGCCCTGACCGCCTACGCCAGGGTCACCTTCCCCGGGCAGACACTGGCAGTCGCGGGGGCGTCCGGTGCGGGAAAGTCCACCCTGCTCAACACCCTGTTCCCCGGTCTGACCCTACAGGTCGGCGAGATCAGCCAAAAGATCGCCCGCGGCAAGAACACCACCCGCCACACCGAGCTGTTTCCTCTCCCCGCGCTGGGAGAGGGCACCTACATAGCCGACACCGCCGGATTTTCCCTTCTGGATTTTGAACGCTTTGACTTCTTCGGGCTGGATGACCTTCTGGACTCCTTCCGCGACCTGTCCCGCTGTGCCGAGGGCTGTCGCTACGCCGACTGCACCCACCTCAAGGAGGAAGGCTGTGCCGTGCTGGATGCCGTCCGACGCGGCGACCTCGCGCCCTCCCGACACCGCTCCTACTGCGACCTCTACGCGATCTTAAAGGAGAAGCCGGATTGGGGCAAGAAGTGAGAGATGCGGGCGGGATACATAACAAAAAGCCTTTTCCATGAGCGGAAAAGGCTTTTCTATTCCCGGAATGCACCTACCTGACGAGGTTCAGAACGACCCCCAGGATCCAGAGCACCACCGCCAGGATCGCCTCCGGGCAGCGGAACATGCGCCCCAGAGAGGCAACGACGCCACGGAAGCCGCCCCCGCGTGTGCTACCGCCGCTGTACCGCCACAGGCCGGGGGTGTCCTGCTCGTCGGCGGAATCGGTCAGGCGCAGGGTCGCCCGACGGTTCAAGATCCGTGCGGTCTCCCCGCAGAGCAGGGCGGCAGAGAGCAACAGGAGCGCGATCAGCACCACCACCAAAAGGGCAAGGTTCCCGGTACTGCGGCAGTAGCCCGACAGCCCCGCCTGCGCCAGCACGCCGAACAGGTTATAGCCCAGATGCACCAGCATGGAGGCCACCGTAGAGCGGGTCACATACCGCACGAAGGACAGCACCACCCCCGCCAGCAGGTAGACAGGCAGAGCCGTCAGGTCAAAGTGCAGAAAAGCAAAGAAGATCGAGCTTGCGGTCATGGCGTACAGCACACCGCCCTCCTCGTACTCGGCGCACAGGATGCCGCGAAACACCAGCTCCTCGCAGAAGGCGGGCAGGAGACCGTAGGTAAAGATCAGCCGCACGGTCGCCCCCGCCGTGCCGTCATTGATGGAGGAGAAGGTATCGTACAGGGTGAAGGAGGTCTGGCTGTTCAGCATCCCGCACAGCATCGCCAAAAGAGTACAGCCCGCGATCAGGAACAGGATCCCCGCCAGGATGAACAGGATATGCGACAGCGACACCCGCCGCAGGCGCAGGGCGGCGCGATAGTTCTTGTCCTGCAAGCGGATGCTGCGCAGACGTATATAGACATAGGCCGGGATGGGGAAGATCAACAGCTGGAGCAGGACGGTGCTCAGGTACTCCCCCTCGCGGGACAGGAAAGCCTGATCGATCAGGCGGGAGAGCAAAAGGAGGGCATAGATCACCAGCACCAGCCGTGCGGCCTCGGGTGCCGTGGCATCCTTGCCACGCAGGAATCTGCGCCACGCGGTCTCCCTCGGGGGAGCCTTAGGAATCTTGGAGTCTTGCATGAGCTTGCACCAGCCCCCCTTCGGTCAGAATGTAGCGGACGAGTCTGTCGTGGGGCAGATGGGGCAGTCCCGGTGCCAGACACACCGCGTAGCAGACCCCCACGGTCAGCGGAGATATCCCCCGCTTGCAGGACTCCGCCAGGAATCGGTCATAGTAGCCGCCGCCGTACCCCAGACGGTGTCCCTTGCCGTCAAACGCCAGCCCCGGGATCAGCATCAAGGCTCCCGCCAGCTCCTCGGGCGGCAGGAGCGGACAGGCGGAGGTCGGCTCGGTGGTGCCGTAAGGACCTGCGGTCAGATACTCGCGGGAGTAGCCCGGCAGGAGCCGAAAGGAAAGGCTGTGCCCCGCCCCGCAGACCGGCAGGGCGATCCGCTTTCCGAGAGCCTCCCCCCGCCGCCACACCGCAAGGACATCCGGCTCCCCCCGCATGGGGTAGTAGAGGCAGAGGGTCGCGGCGGCGCGGAAAGGCGCGGAGGCAAACAGTGCCTCCTGCATGGCGGTATGCGCGGCCTCGCGTTCCTCATTTGTCAAGGAGTCCCGCCGCTCGATGCACAGCGGACGCAGGCGCGCCTTCTCTGCCGCGACCTCGCGGGTCACCTCCGAGACAGGGTCAGCGGCGCGGCCGGCGGCGCGGTCAGGACTACTCACAGTGCCCGGATGGCGGCGCGAATGCGCCCCGCCTCCTCCGATGACTTCAACACGCTGATCAGCTCCAAGCCGAACTCCATCGCCACCCCTGCGCCTGCCGCCGTGATGGTGTGTCCGTCCCGAATGACCCGACCGCCGACCTCGACAGCCCCCAGGAGGTCATCCTCAAAGCCGGGGAAGCAGGTCGCGCGGAGTCCCCGCAGGTACCCCCGCTTGCCCAACACCATGGGGGCGGCGCAGATGGCGCAGAGCCACGCCCCGCTCGCCGCCGCGCTCCGCAGAGCCGCATCCACGGTCGGAGACTCGTCCAGGTGCCGCGTACCCGGCATACCGCCGGGCAGGATGACCGCCTCGGCGGGGGCGGTCGGGTCGTACTCCGCCTCGGTCAGATCCGCCTCTACCGCGATCCCGTGCGCACCCCGCACAAGACCGCCGCCGATACCGACCGTCCGTACCTCCAGCCCCGCCCGCCTGAGCAGATCCAGCGGGAACAGTGCCTCGACCTCCTCAAATCCGGGAGCTAAAAACAAATATATCATGATCTATCCTTTCTTTTGTTTTTTATTGCTTTTTTCGGGGGAAAGTTTAGCCACAGTCCTTTTACTTGTTTTCCCGGCGGGGTTGCAGCTGAAGGCCGCAAAACGCTGCGACCCGCAGGTCGTATCCCCGAAGGGGAGGTTCCTGCCCCACAATGTATTTCGTCTAAACGTATTCAGCAGACGGTTGTAAAGTCAGATATTCGAGAAAGATCTCACTATCATTGTATTACACCTTATACTGCTCGCACAGGAGGTAGTAGTGTGTCTCCCCCTTTTTCTCCGCGCAGAGCAGCAGTCCGACCGACGTTGCCTGCAGGATCCGCGGCTCGCTGTCAAAGATCTTGATCACGTGCTCGCCGCCATACAGCCGATAGGTACATCTGCCCCTCTCATCCTCGACGGACAGGAGGAAGCATCCGCCGTAGGTGGTATTCCACACCACGGTCGGCTCGTCGTCCCAATCAAACAGGTAGTCCTCCGCGTATCCGGCGGTCACGAATGTGCTTATCGGTCGGGTGTTCATGGCCGGCTGAGAGGATGCAAGCACGATCCTGTTGGTCGCTACATTGTACACCGACAGCCGAGGCTCGTATGTCTTGCCGCCGGATGGATCCTCACTGCAGAGCACCAGCAGGTCGCCCCGATAGTCCTAAACCTAAACATGGGAGCCGACACCGGGGAGGGTCAGCGGCTTGAGGACGTCATAGGAGAGCTCCTCCTTTTGGACGGGCTCCGAGGACAGGACGCCCAACGAGCTGTTCTTGTTCTCGGAGCAGGCCGACAGCGTAGGCAGGAGCAGGAGAACCGTCAAGGAAAGGGGCAGCACGCGAAGGACACGCAGAGAGAACGGTTTCATAAAGTATCTTTTCTTTTCTGATAGATACGCTCCAAGCTCTCCGGCGGGGTGCGCCACAGGGCGGTCACATAGAAAGCGGTCACGGCGAGAGCCAAAATGACGGTGAAGACCACGGTGGGGGTATCCCACCAGCGACCCGCCCCCAGCGTGGGCATCAGCGAGCCGGAGAAGTCATACACGGCGTGGAGCAGGACACAGAGCCAGATGTTTCGGGTGCGGTAGAGCACCACCGAGCACATGGCCCCGATCAGGAAAGAATAGCCGATCTGCCGCAGGACGGCACCCGCCCCCGCGCCCGCCAAAAGGTTGGCGAGATGCACGACACCGAAGACGGCGGAGGACAGGATGATGCAGACAAAAAGGTCAAGGCGGGTCTTGCGGCGATCCTCGGCCAAGGACAGCAGGATCACTCCCCGAAAGGCCAGCTCCTCAAACAGCCCGATGGCCAGGCACTCAGCGGCGAACCAGACGATATAGATCGGCTCGGCGTGGACGAGGTAGGCATCCCCGCGCAGAGTGGACAGGATGGGCGCGTTGTTGATCACCACCGCCCAGGCGGGAAGCGAGAACAGCAGGGTGCGGAAAGCCCCCTTGCGGAAGGGGTTCAGCACGCGGAAACCGCGATAGATCAAGATGACCAGAAAGACCGCCGCACCGATACAGCGGGTCAGGGTCATGGTCATCAGCTCGGAGAGAAGCTCATCCTCTGCGAGAACGGGCTTTCCAAACTCGAACCAGATCAACAGCCCCACCCCGACCGCAATGACGGCGTAGCAGACCCACAGGGGGAAGGGCGGCTTGCGCTCCCCTTCCCGCTCGGACAGGTGGGTCGTGCTCATGACCGTCTGTCCTCCCTGACGGGGGTATCCGCCGTGGGGACACGACGGAAGGAGTCGACCTTGATGAAGCCGTCCTCTGTCTTGAAGCGATCGGCACGGATGAAGCTATCCTCGGTGACAGCCGGGGCGGCGGCTATGCCGTCCGCATCCAGAATGCCGTAGGTCGGGACGGCGGGGGTCTCCTCGGCGGAGGGGGCGGTCTCATCCTCGTCTGTAGCATCAGCGGGGGGCTCGGCGGGGCGGGGAGTCGGCTCGGCAGACCTGGCTGTCGTGCTGTCCGTGTCTGCTGTTTCCTCTATCTCCGTTGTCTCCTCGGTTTCCTCCACCACCGCGACAGCTCCCGCCTGCCGCAGACGCGCGATCTGCCGCAGGGTAGCCTCAACGATCAGAAGGATCAGCCCACCGAACAGCAGGATGATCGAGATGAACTGGGACGGGGTCAGGAAGGACACCGGCGACGCGCCGCGATAGTCATCCCGCAGGTACTCGATGAAGAACCGCCAGATGCCGTACGCGATCATGTACAGCGGCATACAGCATCGCTTGCCGCGCAGGAAGCGGGCGACCAGACACGCGCAGAGCAGGAAGAGGAAGATCGCCTCGTACAGCTGAACCGGCACATACCGCACCCGATTTACCCCCGTGCCCATGAGGATGCCATACCAGGCATCGGTCTCGGCACCGTGACAGCAACCCGCCATCAGACAGCCCAGCCGTCCGAAGCCGTGCGCCGCCGTGATCCCGCAGGACGCCATGGAGAGCAGGTCGGGGAAGTTACGCAGGTGCTCGTTGTCGCGGAACAGGAGCAGACCTATACCGAAGTAGATGAGCAGGTAGGCGGCAGCTCCGCCGATCAGACCGCCCAGGAAGGTCTGCCCTTGGACGAACCAGCGGCCGGTCGCCTGATAGTTGTACAGAGCCTGAAAACCGATCGCCGCTCCGTACCCGACCACCACCGCCGCGATCATGGTGATCAATACGAAATTCTGCCATTTCGCCGAAAAGCCGCGCTTGTCGGACAGCCAACGGAGCAGGAGCATACAGGCCACCAACCCGATCGTGATGAATATCTCATACAGGTGAAGCCCGAAAAATATTTCTTTTGGATACATGATTTCTCCTTTTTGAGGGTAGATTCCCGAAAAGAGGGATCACCGTCGGTTCATCTTGATCTCGGCGAGATCCTGCGGGGTGATCAGCACGCGGCGGGGCTTGTTGCCGTCAGCCGGGCTGACGAAGCCCATCTCCTGCATACGATCGATGATCTTGGCGGCGCGGCCGTAGCCCAGCTCCAACCGCCGCTGGAGCAGGGAGGTAGACACCTTGTTGGCCTCGACCGCCACCTCCACCGCCTCCCAGAACTTGGGATCCTCGCCAGACCCGGCGGTGCCCAGGTCGTCGATGGATATCTGATCCTCGGTTCTCTTCTTGCCGGTACCGCAACGGGCGGCCTCGGCGTCGATGGTCATCATGAACTCCTCGTCGTAGACAGGCTTGGCGTTATGTGCCTTGACGTACTCCACCACCTTCTCCACCTCGCTGTCGCTGACGAAGGCTCCCTGCACCCGCAGGGGCTTGGTGGAACCGACCGGAGCGTAAAGCATATCGCCGCGCCCGATCAGCTTTTCCGCGCCCGCTACATCGATGATGGTACGAGAGTCCACCTGAGACTTGACGGTAAAGGCGATACGGGAGGGGACATTGGCCTTGATCAGACCGGTGATGACATCCACGGAGGGTCTCTGGGTGCCCAGGATCAGATGGATACCGGCGGCACGACCCTTCTGCGCCAGACGGCAGATGGCATTCTCCACATCGGCGGGAGCCGTCATCATCAGGTCAGCCAGCTCGTCGATGATGATGATCATCTGGGGCATGGGCGGATGCTCGTTATCCCCGGCGGTGATCTCGTTGTATCCCGCCAGGTTCCGCACACCCACCTCCTCGATCAGCTCGAAGCGGCGTTCCATCTCGGCCACCGCCGAGTACAGTGCCCCCGCCGCCTTTTTGGGGTCGGTCACGATGGGGCAGTACAGGTGGGGAATGTCGCGGTACATACTGAACTCCACCTTCTTGGGGTCAACTAAGATCAACTTGACCTCCTCCGGCTTGGCCTTATAGAGGATGCTCAGGATGATGCTGTTGATGCAGACCGACTTACCCGAGCCGGTGGTACCCGAGACCAAAAGGTGGGGCATTTTGTTGATGTCAAAGATGACAGGGCGACCCGACACCTCACAGCCCAGGCAGGAGGTGATGCGGCTCTTGCCGTTTCGGAACTCCGGGGTCTCCAGCAGGTTGCGCAGGTAGACGGTAGCGGGGTTGTCGTTGGGCACCTCGATGCCCACGGCGGACTTGCCGGGGATGGGTGCCTCGATGCGTACCCCCGCCTTGGCGAGGTTCATGGCGATGTCATCCACCAGATTGGCGATGGAGCGCACCCGCACCCCCGCCTCCGGCTTGACCTCATAGCGGGTCACGGTCGGGCCGCAGGAGCAGGATATGCTCTTGACCCGAATCTTGAAGCTCTCCAGGGTCTCCTGGAGGATCCGGGTGTTCTTCTGGATCTGCGCCTCGTCGGCAGAGAATTTGGAGCTGCCGCGGGTAAGCAGGTCAAGGGGTGGGAACACATAGGCGGGTGCCTCGGGTTGCTCGACCCCGCCCGCGACGACCTCCTCCTCCGGCAGCCCCCCCACGGAGTTGTCGGGAGTATCGGTGATGGCGGCGGTCTCGGACGGCAGTACCGTCACGTCGATCTTTTTCGGCTCCTCCTCCCGATGGCGGCTCTGACGGACGGGGATCGCGGCCAAAGGGTCAGACTCGTCCGCGGAGACATCCGCAGGTGTGTCGCCGTTCGACTCTTGCGGGGTCTCCTCCGGCTCTTCCTCAAAGTCGATCTCCATCCGATCCGGCATAGGCCGCTCGGTCGGAGCTATAGCCTCCTCGACAGGAGCCGCAGGTGTATCCAATACCTCACCGGTGTCCGGGTCGATGGCAAGAACAGGCTCGGCTTCAGGCTCGGTCGCACGGCGAGATGGCCGCCTCCCACGAGTCTCTTTTTTTGCCGCCTCGGCTGCCGCCTCGGCTGCCGTCTCTGCCTCCGTTGCCTCCCGCCGTGCAGCACGTCGGTCGGCATTCTCCTTCCGCTCGCGGCGGATGGCCTCGATCCGTTCCTCCTGCCGAGCTCTTCGCTCCTCCTCGCGGTTGATGCGCTGCTCGGCGCGAACCTCCTCCGACTCAAGGCGTTGTCTTTCCCGCATGGCCTTCCATTTAGCGGAGAGCTTTAAGAACAACTCCGCCGGTGTTATGCCGACCAGGAACAAGGCTAAGAAGGGCATGGCGATCACCATCAGCACGATGGAGCCGACCAAGCGCAATCCCTTGTACATGAGCCAGCCGACCCAGCCACCCAGCACACCGCCGCACTCCCGCGCCGCGCCCAGACGGAACAGTTCGTCCGGAGCACCGATCAGGTAATAGGTATCCCCGTGACAGACACAGACATGGACAAAGCCGGACAGAAGCAACAGGAACAGCACCGAGACCACGATCTGCAACGGGATCAGCCGCTCCCGACAGTAGCGTCGCCAGGAGAAGGCCACCGCACCGCAGATGATCGGCAGGGCAAACGCCGCCCCCCCGAACAGCCCGAACAGGGCACGGCAGATCCAGTAGCCGGCGTATCCCATCGAATGGTCGGCGGGAGCACAGTCCCCGCTGATCACGTCCAGAATGAAACATATTAATATGAAAAGTGCCACAGCCCCCCAGATAAAGGGCATAAATTGCTCGGAAAAGCTCCTGTGGGGCGGTATCTGCATTTCGAGCTGATCCTTGTCGTGTGACTCCGATGCTCCCTTGACCTCGGTTCCCCTGAGGGACTGCTTGTCCTGAGATCTGTCTTGCGATCGGCCTCCTCCGCCTTTACCGGAGGGTCTTTTCCCGGAACGTTCTGCCATGATTCTGCCTCCTGTTCTTTCCAGTTATATACAGCCTCCCGTTCAAGCCGGGAGGGCATACGAGGGAGCTCCCTCGGACATACTGTTTGTGTACAACATCCCATAATATTATAGCACATCTTATCAGGATTTGCAAGCCTTTTTCCACATGAAATCCGTCTACGGCATACCCTTTTTCAACTTCCATCTAAGGAGGTCCTCCACACGATGCAAACCCAAGACAGGCGGCACGCGGCCGCCCTGCTCCCGATCCTTTTGTGGGGGCTGGTCGGCTTTGGCGCCGGTCTCGTCAACGGCCTGCTGGGGGCGGCGGGCGGTATCCTGCTGGTCGCGGCACTTCCCCGACTCCCTGCCCCGACCCGACTGTCTCTCGGTGCCGATCCCTTCGCCGCAGGGCACATGGATCAGCGCGACCTGTTCGCCACGGCGCTGGCGGTCATGCTCCCGATCTCGGCGGTCTCGGCTCTCAACTATTGGCGATCCGGCATCCGCCCGGATCTGAGACTCACCCTTTTCCTGCTCCTGCCGGTGGTCGTAGGGGGCTTTGTGGGCGGGCTCCTCTTGGAGCGCACCTCCCAGACCCTGCTCCGTCGACTGTTCGCGGCAGTGATCCTTGTTTCCGGCGTGCGGATGCTCTTTTGAGGAGGTGCCCGTATGATCTTCATCCACATGGTCGCCGGCTTCGGCATCGCGCTCCTGTCCGGCATGGGGGTCGGCAGTGCCGGGCTCTTTGTCCTTTACCTGACCACCTTTGCCGGTCTCCCGCAGGCCGAGGCTCAGGGTCTGAACCTGATCTTCTTCCTGCTCTCGGCCGGTGCCTCCTTCCTCTGCCACTTCCGCAAACGGCATATTCCGTGGCTTGCCGTCGCCTTCCTGACCCTCTGCGCCCTCCCCGGCTCCTTCCTCGGCGCCTCCCTCCTGCACCGCCTGCCCGCCCATACCATCCGCCGCCTCTTTGGCGGGATGCTGACCCTCGCGGGTGCCTCCTCCCTGCTCAAGCAGGTCGGGAAACGGAAAAGCCCCTTTTGAGAGAGGATGCAAGGGAGAGTAGCGGGCGCACAGGGGACTTTTTGAAAGAAAATTTTCGCCGCTGCCCGCTTTTTTTGAGAAAAGGTCTTGACAAGTGCGCCAAATTCTGCTATAATAGCGGATGTTGAAGGTTGATGGAGCCATGTATGGTTCTCTCTCCCGCCATATTGCGGCATCGCCAAGCGGTAAGGCAACGGACTCTGACTCCGTCATTTCCAAGGTTCGAATCCTTGTGCCGCAGCCAAAAAGCAGAGCTTTTGTCTAATGACAAAAGCTCTGCTTTTTTATCCAAGCCGTAGGCTTGGCATATCATCAGCCCAACGGGCTGCATATCATCAGCAGCTTGATGATATACAACACTCTGTGTTGATGATATGCACGCCTGCGGTGTGATGGATGGGCGCGGGGAGACTCAACCCTCCGCGTGATCGTGCTCGTGGCAGCAGGCGCAATCGCCGTTGCAGAAAAGCTCCGGGTCATAGGAAATGCCGTTGCGGTCGTAGTAGTCTTTGACGGCGGCGCGCACGGCCTCCTCGGCCAGCACCGAACAGTGCATCTTGACCGGCGGCAGGCCGTCCAAGGCCTCGGCGACCGCCTTATTGGACAGCTTGAGAGCCTCCTCGATGGGCTTTCCCTTGATCATTTCGGTGGCCATGGAGGAGGTGGCGATGGCGGAGCCGCACCCGAAGGTATTGAATTTGACATCGGTGATGATGCCGTCCTTGACCTTGATATAGATCTTCATGATGTCGCCGCAGACGGCGTTCCCGACCTCGCCGACGCCGTCCGCGTCCTCCAGCTTGCCGACGTTGCGGGGGTTTTGAAAGTGATCCATGACTTTTTCGCTGTATAACATGAGATTTCTCCTTTGTGTGTGTATGATTTATGCTGTGGAAACCTGTTAGGGGCTTTGGCGGAAGGTCGCCCGCGACGCCGGGGTTGCTGATCCCCGCGCCTTTACGGGGTTGTGCTCGACTCTTATATTTGATGCGGCAGCTTCCCGTTTTCCATGTCCTCCCACACCGGCGACATATCCCGCAGGGTGGCCACGATCCCCGGCAGCTTTTCCAGAATGTAGTCCACGTCCTCCTCGGTGTTGGTGTCCGATAGGGACAACCGCAGGGAGCCGTGCGCGATCTCGGCGGGGCGGCCGATGGCCAGCAGAACATGGCTCGGCTCCAGGGAGCCGGAGGTGCAGGCCGAACCGGAGGAGGCGCAGATGCCCGCCAGATCCAGCCGGAGCAACAGCGACTCGCCCTCGATCCCCTCCACGCAGACATTGACGGTTCCGGGCAGACGGTGGGAAATGTCCCGCTGTGCCGTCCCGTTGAGCACCGTGTGCGGGATGGACAGGATACCGTCGATCAGGCGATCCCGCAGAGCGGACAGTCGCGCCATGCTCTCGGGCAGGGCGGCGGTCGCCTCCCGCAGAGCCGCCGTCATGCCTAAGATGGACGGCAGGTTCTCGGTGCCGGCGCGGAGCTTGCGTTCCTGCGCGCCGCCGCGAATGAGCGGGATCAGCGGCACCCCGCGACGGACATACAGCACACCGATCCCCTTGGGACCATGGAATTTGTGCGCCGACAGGGACAGCATATCCACGCCGTCGGCCTGCACGTCCACCGGGATATGCCCCACGGCCTGTACGGCATCCGTGTGGAAGACCACCCCCGCCGCACGACAGACCGCCGCGATCTCCCGAATGGGCTGAACCGTGCCGATCTCGTTGTTGGCATACATGACCGACACCAGCGCGGTGTCGGGGCGGATGGCCGCCTTTACCTGCTCCGCCGTGACGAAGCCGTCGGAAGAGACCGGCAGGAGCGTGACCTCAAAGCCCTCCTTTTGCAGGGCATCCAGCGTGTGCAGGACAGCGTGATGCTCAAAGGCGGTGGAGATCAGGTGCTTCTTTCCCCGCTTTGCGCCGGTGTAGGCGGCCGAGCGGATGGCGGTATTATCGGATTCACTGCCGCCGGAGGTGAACAGGATCTCGCGCGGGTCGGCGGCGTGGAGACATTGCGCGATCTGCGCCCGCGCGGCCTCCAGAGCCTCCTTGGCTTCCTGTCCGACGGTGTGCAGGCTGGAGGGGTTGCCATACAGGGTCTCCAGCGCAAGGGTCATGCGATCCAGGGCGGTCTTGCCGAGAGCCGTCGTGGCGGCGTTGTCGGCGTAGACACGCCGGTGTTGGGTTTTATTCGTCATATGGGTAATTCCTTATCTTTTTGATGATTTGAGGGGTGTTTTCCCTTGTCGGGGATAGTATAGCACATAATTCCTACCTTGTCAATAGGAATTAGGGATTTTTTTCAAAAGATTTTGGTGCAAGGGGGAATTGGTCGGAAGGTCGCAGGCCGGGCGCGGATAAGGGACGCGCCCGTTTTTTCGTTCGCATAAGCCTTTTTTCCTCATCCCCCCACCTGCGCTCTGCGCAGGTGTAAACCCTTCTCCTACGGAGAGGGGGAGACCTAAGTTATTTTATGCAGGGGAGCCGGCGGCTTGTGCTCCTACGGCACCGACAGCCAAAAGAATGACCATGCTCGCGAGGAGAACGCGGTGCATCAGCAACCTACACCGCGCAAAGGTTCAAAAAGCACGGCGGGGCACTCCGCAGAGCGTCCCGCACACCGTATATCTCTATTATCTTTCGTTGGTCTTTACCAAGCAGCTGTCCGAGTCGATATCGTTGGTCTGTTGATAAAAATTCCAGAAAAGTTTTTGCGGGGTTTTGGGGGGTGAATGTTTGCCGCGAGCGGCAAACTTCACGAACTGTCCGCGTAGCGGCAGTTCTGATTTTAGGCAACACCGCACAATTCACGGCTTACGCCTTTTTCACTCACTTGCTTGCA
>CAYXBU010000050.1:0-1769 GCA_964463245.1 uncultured Clostridium sp.
AGTGGGGCGAGATCAAGGTCTTCGGTAACAAGCTTCCCGAGACCTCCAAGACCTTCAAGTCTGATGTCAACTCCAACGAAGCTGACACGGATCTGGCTGCGACCGATCTGTCCAACTTCTTCACCATCAACCTGCCCGCAGGCGATCCCCATAAGGTCATGGAGGAGAACGGCGAGCTGGTCTACGTCATGAGCGGTATCCATGAGATGTATGGTGATGTGGACGGCAAGTACGCCTACACGATCGATATCACTCATGCCGACAATGCTGCCATGGCATTCGTGCGCGGTGTTCATGTTTTGCACCCTGGTGACCATACCGGTATCAGTTTCCTCATCAGCAACTATTATGAGTCCGATGGTTCTGCTGCCATGATGGGCGGCGGCGGTATCTACGCCCGCATCAGCAATGGCAAGCTCTTCCTGATGATCAAGGTCTTCGATCCTACCGTGCCGACCGGCATTAAGAATGTCGAGTGCGACTTCGTTGTGGACAGCACCGTCCTGACCTTCGTGGATGACGGCTCTACCGTTCACATCCTGGCCGGTGACAAGCTGATCACCTCCATCAAGATCTCCGGCGAGACCAATTATGATTTCTTCGCTAAGATCGAGCCTGAGGTGTCCTTTGCTTCCAAGGTTGAGTTCGTGGATGCCGAGGGCAACAATGTGGTTCTGGAGAACACGCTGGTCACCACCGCTCCCACTCAGGTCGGTGTGACCGTTCGTTGCCCCACCATCAAGTTCCGCTCTATTGAGATCGCTGAGTCCTCCACCGTGGCTATCCCCGAGGAGTACTACAGACCCGGTGCCGCTGCTCCCGCTGACGGCATCTGGACGGCTATCGATGACAAGTGCTCCCAGTGCGTGCACGTCTCCCGTGACGACATCAGAGCTGTTGCCAACGGCAAGTCCGTGGATCTGTACGCGTGGGGTTGGCTGGGCCTGACCGCCGAGTACGAGTGCTTCGGCTACAAGATCGACGACGCTGAGCCTGTCCTGAACGCCGCTTGGAATCACGCTGCCGAGGGTGCAGTGCAGACTGCTGCTGCAGGCGCCGGCGCGACGGTCGCTACCCGCTTCAAGATCGACACCACTGTGAACGATCTGGCTGTCGGCAACCACACCGTGAAGTTCATCTACAAGCTGGCTGACGGTACTCTGGTCTGCTTCGCTACCGCAAGCTTTGAGATCGTCGAGGAGAGTGGTGAGGTGCCTGCCGGCACGATCCTCGACATCGATGATCCCAAGGCCGGTAAGAAGGGCGTTTCCTTCGATGAGTTCCGTATCGGTGATTTTGTCCTGAACAACAATGCCGCTGACGGTAACTGCTTCAAGCAGTTGGCTGCCATCGAGAACACCGTGACCCTCGAGGCCGGTGCCGCTCACGACAGCATCTACTTCCGCGGTTGGGCTGGCTTCAAGCAGGAGGTCTCCAAGATCGGTTACATCATCGATGACGGCGAGGCTACTTGGCTGGACGGCGCGAAGAAGAACGCCGAGCCGGCTGTTATCAACGCCGGCGGCGAGTATGCATTCCGCCACGAGGCTTCTATCCCTGCCGCTGATCTGGCTGCCGGAACCCACACTGTCAACTACATCTTTGAGCTGGCTGACGGTACTCTGGTCTCCTACTGCCTGATCACCCTCATCATCGGTTGATCTGTGACCGCTTGACGGTCTGATCGATCGATCAAAAAACAAAACGACAGCCGCCCGCGAGGGCGGCTGTTTTTTTACGGGATATGCTGATCCTGCGCTCCGAGGGGG
>CAYXBU010000050.1:1869-15576 GCA_964463245.1 uncultured Clostridium sp.
CCCGCGAGGGCGGCTGTTTTTTTACGGGATATGCTGATCCTGCGCTCCGAGGGGGGCTTATACAAGCACGATGTGGCAGCGGATTTAGCCGCATCCCGCACTAATATCTCTATTTGCAATATTCGACCCGCGCCGCGTAGAAGTTTGAGAGACCAACGAATCCCCTCGCATCTCCCTATACCGTCGATCCCTGAATATTCAGATCAACGGCGGACTTGATCTCGTCGGCTCGTTCGGCATCCTTATTGACCTCATCCGGCTCACGGAAGGTGGGGACGACCTGCTTGAGGGCATCGCGGATAAGGGGGGAGTTCACGTCTTCGGCGGCGGCATTGACGGCCTCCCGCAGGACATTCAGCTCGGCCTCGACATCCTCGCGAGTCGGCGGCTCCTCGGTCTCAACGTAGATCAGGTCATTGGCGGTCTTCCTGCAGGTCTTGCGGTTGACCAGCAGCTCCTCATACAGCTTCTCGCCGGGACGGAGTCCGGTCTCGATGATCTGCATGGTCCTGTTCGGAATGTAGCCGGACATATAGATCAGGTTCTCGGCCAAGCTCTGGATGCGGACGGGAGCCCCCATGTGCAGGACAAACAGCTCGCCGCTCTGCGCCATGGCACCCGCTTGCATGACCAGCTGGCTGGCCTCGGGAATGGTCATGAAATACCGCGTGATGCGGTGATCCGTCACGGTCACGGGGCCACCCGCCGCGATCTGCTTTTGGAACAGCGGGATGACCGACCCGCTGGAGCCCAGCACATTGCCGAAGCGCACCGCCGTGAACACGGTTGCGGAGTCTCGCCGACACTGGATCACTCGTTCGCACATCCGTTTGGAGGCACCCATGATGTTGGTCGGGTTGACGGCTTTATCGGTGGAGATCAGGACGAAGCGGGACACCCCGCAGGCCTCGGCGGCGTTGGCGGTGTTATAGGTGCCGATGATATTATTCTTGACGGCCTCACAGCTGTTGCACTCCATCAGCGGGACGTGCTTGTGTGCGGCGGCGTGGAAGACCACGTCGGGGCGGTACCTGCGGAAGGTGGCGTTGAGGCGAGGAATATCCCGCACCGAGGCGATCACATCCACCACGGGCAGCTCCGGATACTTGCGGCGCAGATCCAGGCAGAGCTTGTAGACACCCTCCTCCTGAATATCCAGCACGATCAGCTGCTTCGGATGGCAACGGGCGATCTGACGGCAGATCTCACTGCCGATGGAGCCGCCGCCGCCCGTGACCAGCACGGTCTTGTCCCGATAAAAGGCGAGGGTCTTCTCGTCGTTGACCTTCAAGGCCTCCCGCCCCAAGAGAGCAACATAGTCCTCCTCGGACAGGGAGCGGATCTGCCCCGGCTCGCGCGGCTCACTGCACACCTTGACCTTACAGCCGGTACTGCTGTAGCGGTTGCACAGCGCGGTCAGCTGCTCGGTGGGGAGCTTGGGCAGGGCGATGAATATCTCCTGCACCGGCATATCCCGCAGGCGGGTCAGAATGTCGTCGCTCTCGTCGTACACCTTCAGTCCGCACAGGCGGGAGCCGATCTTGGCCTTGTCGATGTCGATGAAGCAGTAGGGGCGG
Source organism: uncultured Clostridium sp. (assembly GCA_964463245.1). Lineage (GTDB taxonomy): Bacteria > Bacillota > Clostridia > Oscillospirales > CAG-272 > CAMEON01. The sequence goes on from CAYXBU010000050.1 coordinate 3,447, forward strand.
TAGTGGGACTCCTCATTGCAGTTGAGTTGTTCTGCCAAGAGCATACCGGTCTGTCCCGCACCCACGATGGCGATGTTGATCTTGTTCTCCCGCTCGGCTGTGGGGCGGAAGATCCGTCCGCCGTTCTCGTTCAGGCGCGCGTGGAGCAGCTGGTAGGCAAAGCGCATACAGAGGCTGCCCAGCGTAAAGAGTGCCATGGCGGTGAAGGTCTGCCAGAAGCCGATGTGGATACCCGTGACACGCTCGTGCAGATGACGATTGATGACATAGGCAACGGCACCGCTGACGGTGTCGGACAGGAGCATGGTCATGTAGGCCTTGACATTCGGGTATCGCCACACGTTGGCATAGGCGCGGCACAGCAGACGTCCCAGCAGAGTACAGCCCAGCAGGACTGACAGGCAGGGCCAGTATTGCAGAAGCGGCAGGGACTGCGGGATGATATACTCGGTACGCTGGTGAAAGAACCACACCAAGACGAAGCAGACGACCATCCAGAGCGCGTCGATCAAGGCGAGCGCGACCCGCCGTCCGTTCCCGCCGAGAAGCGATTTCTTCGCGGGGGGGGCGGATGCCGGAGTGGGCTCGGGGGGGATGTGAGCATTGCGATCTATATTGTCCATGAAAACTCCTTTTTGAACCGTAATGTGTGGTCACGGAAGCCGTGACTGCCCGAAAATGTCGTGTTGCTTTGCTGCTTTGCCGTTTTACGGCAGGGGATAGACAGCTCGTCCCGCGCAGAAGACCTGCTCGGGTCTGCCGTCCTCGCCCAAGATCAGCAGGTCGGCGCGCTTGCCGACTTCCAATGACCCGACCTCGCTGTCCAGACCCACCTCGCGGGCGGGAGCCATGGTCGCGGCGTAGATGGCATCCTCAAGGGGCAGATCGGCGAAACGGCTGTAGTTGTATACCCCGTCCAGCAGGGACAGAGTGCTTCCCGCGATGGCACCGTCCGAGGTGCGTGCCCGCCCGTCCACCACGGTGACCGGCATACCGGCGATGCTGTAGGCACCGTCGGGACAGCCTGTCGCCTCCATGGAATCCGTGATCAGCACCAGTCGATCCCGTGCCAGGCGGGCGGCCAGCTTGACCATCTCGGGGGCGACGTGGAAGCCGTCGCAGATCAGCTCGCAGGCGACCGTCTCGGTCAGAAGCGCGGCACAGACGGCACCGCCGCTCCGATGATGCAAGGGGGGCAGGGCATTGTACAGGTGGGTGACGGCGGTCGCGCCGTCCGCAAAGGCCTGTACGGCCTGCTCGTAGGTCGCGGCAGAATGCCCCAACCCGACTGTCGCGCCGCAGTCCCGTGCACGGCGGAGGAAGCTCCCGTCGGTGTCCAGCTCAAGGGCTGCCGTGACATGGCGGACGCCCGGCATATCGCGAAGGAAGCCCTCCAGCTCGTCGGGGTCGAGCGGTGCCAACAGCTCCGGGGCGTGGGCACCCCGCTTGGCGGGGTTTAAGTAGCGACCCTCCAGGTGGATGCCGCCGATGTGTGCGCGTACCTCGCCGTCCTCACGCTCCTCCTCGGACAGCCGCCGCAGGCGGCGGATGGCGGTGCGGAGCTGCTCCGGCTCGGCGGATGCCAGCGTGGGGAGCAGGGTGGTCACGCCGCTCGAGGCATAGCTGCGGAGCATACGCCGCAGGGTCTCCCCGTCGGCCGAGGTGAAGTCCCCGCCTGCACGACCGTGGGTGTGCACGTCTACCAGACCCGGGATGACCCTGCGCCCGGCGGCGTCGTATACCTCCTCTGCGGGGCAGTCCCCGCCCGATCCGTCACCAAAGAACACCGACTCGATCCGCCCCCCGCGCAGCAAAAGCGCGCCGCGGCGGAAGCGGCGGGTCGCAGTATCGTAAAGTTCGGCATTTCGGATCAGCACGGCATCTGTCTCCTCACATCTGTTTATTCACTTCGATCATTATAGCACACATTTGCGGTATTTTCAAGTAGAAAACCATATTTCTCAAAAATTTCCGTGGCGGGGCAAAAATCTTTTTCTGCCCTCTTGCACTTTCCCGCCCGATATGCTATACTGAACATATATCCGAAAAACACCTGAAAGGAAGTACATACCATGACCACCGAGACCTTCGTGCTGTCCCCCGCCTACCCCGATTGCACCATGACGAGCTATATCCACAAACCCTCCGCCGAGCTGGGGATCGACCGCCGCCGCGCCATCATCGTCTGCCCCGGCGGCGGCTATCAGTTCCTGTCCGACCGCGAGGAGGAGCCCATCGCGCTCCAATATTTCGCCGCCGGTCTGAATGTATTCATCCTCCGCTACTCCATCGGGGTGCACGCCGTGAACAGTGCCCCGCTGATCCAGTCGGCACTGGCGGTGCGGCATATCCGCGAGAATGCCGAGGCCTACCATGTCGATCCGAACTATGTCTTCATCACCGGCTTCTCGGCGGGCGGTCATGTGGCGGCCTCCTGCGGTACGCTCTGGAAGGATCCCGCCGTGCTGGCGGCTATGGGGGATGCCACCTACGGCTCCTGGAAGCCCACCGCCACCGTGCTCTGCTACCCCGTCATCACCGCCGGGGAGTATTCCCACCGCGGCTCCATCGACACCCTGCACGGTGCGCCCTCGTGGGGCACCGAGGCGGTGGAGCACTGGTCGCTGGAGCTTCATGTGGATGCCGACACCGCCCCCGCTTTCATCTGGCACACCTTCAATGACGGAGCCGTGCCCATTCAGAATACCCTCCTGTACGCCAACGCCATGGCGGCGGCGGGGGTGCCCTTTGAGTACCACGTCTACCCGGACGGCGTACACGGTCTGGCACTGGCCAACTCCGAGACCTCGGTGGGACAGCCCGCGCTGGATCGCCCCGAGGTGGTCGGCTGGATCCGGGATGCCATCCGCTACGTTAAGAGCTTCTGAGGTTGCAGGATATGAGCCATCTGCCCCTGCGCCAAGTCCATCTGGATTTTCACACCGGCGAGGATATGCCCGCTGTGGGCAGTCGCTTCTCGGAGGAGGACTTCCGCGAGGCACTGACCGTGGGGCATATCTCCTCCATCACCCTGTTCGCCAAGTGCCACCACGGCTGGGCGTACTACCCCTCGGCGGTGGTGCCCATGCACCCGACCCTGAAGACCGACCTTCTGGGTCGCCAGCTGGCGGTCTGTCGGGAGTTGGGGGTGCGCACCGAGGTGTACATCTCGGCGGGTTTTGATGAGCACATGGCGGTGACCCACCCGGAATACCGCACCGAGGTGCGGGGCGGGGACAACACCCTGCTGGGGGCACGCTTCCATCAGCTCTGCCTCAACCATGACGCCTATCTGGCCTACCTGGCGGCACAGACCGAGGAGGTCGTGGAGCGGTACGGCGACAGTATCAGCGGTATTTTTACCGACATCTGTACCCCTGCGCCCTGTGTCTGTCCCGCCTGCATCAGCTCCATGCTGAATATGGGGCTGAACCCCGAGGATCCCGCCGATCAGCAGGTTCACGCGCGGCGGGTGTATGACAAGTTCACCGGGGTGATCAATGCCGCCGTGGCCGCCCACTCCGCGCGCATCGCGGTGTTCCACAATTGCGGCGACGTGCCGCGAAACGACCGCGCCTGGGTCTACACCAACACCGCCCAGCTGGAGCTGGAGTCCCTCCCCACCGGGGGCTGGGGCTATGATCATTTTCCCCTCACGGCAGCCTACTGTCGGGTTCTGGGGCGGGAGTTCGTCGGCATGACCGGTAAGTTCCACACCGGCTGGGGGGAGTTCGGCGGCTACAAGCACCCCAACGCCCTGCGCTACGAGACGGGGCTGTCGCTGGCCATGGGGGCGGGCTGCTCGGTCGGGGATCAGCTCCACCCGCTGGGGCGGTTCGACCCCGCAACCTACCGCCTGATCGGCTCGGCTTATGCCGAAGTGGAGCGGCGGGAACCGTGGTGTGTCGGGAGTCGGGAGGTCGCGGATGTGGCGATCTTCACTTCCTATACCGACACGAACCGCCACGCCTGCCCCGATGTGGGAGCCAATCGCATCCTGCTGGAGGGCAAGTACCTCTACAATGTCATCGATGCCGCCTGTGATCTGTCGGACTACAAGCTGGTCATCTTCCCCGACACGGTGAGGTTCGACGAGGCTCTGACCACCCGCGTGCGGGACTATGTCGCGGCGGGCGGTCGGGTGCTCCTGTCGGGGGAGAGCGGACAGCGGCAGGACGGTCAGGGCTTCTTTGCCGACTTCGGCGTGACCGACTGCGGCGAGGATCCCCACGACTCCACCTACCTCTGCCCGACCTACGACATGAAGGGCAACGGGCGGGCGGCCTACCTGATGTACCGCCGCGCACGGCGCATCGCGGTGCGGGAGGGGGTACGGGTCATGGCCGAGCTGCAGGACTCCTACTTCAACCGCTCCTTGCGGCACTTCTGCTCGCATTTCTACACCCCCAACGACCCCGACAGCCACGCGCCGGGCTGTGTGATCTCGGCTGACGGCAGGATCGGCTACATCGCGTGGTACATCTTTGACGAGTATCGGGCGCAGGGCGGCTTCCACCAGAAACAGATGGTCTGCGATATGCTGGATGCGCTCTTGGGGCGGGACAAGACCCTGGAGACCGATCTGCCCTCGAACGGCGTGACCACCCTGCGGTATCAGCCCGCGGAGCACCGCTACATCCAGCACCTGCTGTATGCCGTGACCAAACAGCGTGGTCGCGCCGAGGTCATCGAGGATGCCATCCCCCTGCGGGACATACGGGTGACCCTCCGATTGCCGGACTGCGTGGTGCCGCGTGCCGTGCGGACGGTACCCGAGGGGGAGGAGCTGCCCTTTTCCTTTGCGGACGGTGGGCTGACCTACACCGTGCCCTGCTTTACCCTGCACGGAATGGTGGAGATCGACGTGACGGAGTGATGCCGCATTGTGCAGAAAGAAATTTGTATAAATCGCGGACAGATACTTGATTTTTGGCTAAAACAATGATATAATCATGACAACGATACCGAAAGGAGCCACGAGGATGAGGATCATGAAAGAGAAGACCGTGCGGGTCATCGCCGCCGCACTGCTGGTAGCTATGTTTGCAACCGTCGGTTGCGGAGGCGGCGGAGCCACGAACGAGACCGAGAGCGGTGCTCCGTCGCAGGCAACGGCGACCGATACCACCCCCGAGACGTCCCCCGAGAGCGATACCGAGGCGGTGACCGCACCCGATACCGACACCGATACCGAAACAGAGACCGAGGCCGCGACCGAGGCGGTCGGAAAGGAGCCTATCGATATGGATCAGCTCAGTGATCTGGACAAGGAGACCGTGCCGTTCTGGAAGACCGACACCATGTACAACGAGTCCACGACATTCATCGTCAGGGAGGACGGTAGTGTCACCGCTAAGCTCTACTTCCGCCCGACCGCCATCCTCTCGGTCAAGAGCAATGACCTCAAGACCACCTACACCGAGGGTGTGGACTATATCTGGGACGGGGAGAGCAACACCCTGACCCTCCCCGCGGGCTCGACCATCCCCTATTTCACGCAGAACGACATCCACGGCAAGGACGAGAACGGCAACTATATTGAAGCCTTCCCCACATGGGATGATCAGGGTCGCTCCCGCTTCGGGGATGCCCTCTACTGCGTGGGTGCCTTCCTGTATGAGAAGCAGATCGCCGTGACCTACACCTATGAGTTCGGAAGCTGGGACGGCCCCGTCACCGCGCTTCAGACCGACCGTCTGCCCAAGACCATGGCCAAGATCGCCGCTCTGCAGGAGGCCGGGGACGACGGCGAGCAGGCTCTGAACGTAGTCTTCTACGGCGACTCCATCTTCACCGGCTGTGATTCCTCCAAAATGTACAACCGCGAGCCGTTCCAGTGCAGCTTCCCCGACTACATCAAGCTGGTCATGGAGGAGAAGTACGGCATCCGTGTCAAGCGGTATAACCCCTCGGTCGGCGGTATGGACTCGACTTGGGGGGTGGAGAACACCGCGCAGGTCACGGAACGTGCCCCTGACTTAGTCTTCATCGGCTTCGGCATGAACGACGGCGGCAAGAAGGGGCGCGCCGTTGCCAAGAATATCGAGAAGATCATGGAGAGCATCCGCGCCGAGTACCCCGACTGCGAGTTCGTGGTGGTCGCGCCCATGGTGCCCAACGCCGAGGCGGGCTTCCTCTCGACCCACGGGGAGTTCCCCCGTGCCTACGAGGCACTGGCGGGTGAGGGAGTGGCCTATGTGGATATGTTCCACTTCCACGACGAGCTCTTGAAGCAGAAGGACTTCATCTCCATGTCCGGAAACAACATCAATCACCCCAACGATTGGCTCATTCGGGTGTACACCATGAACCTGCTCTCGGTGTTCTTCCCGTACGAGTAAGCCCAAGACTATGCACGAAAGGCGGTATTGCCCATGAGACAGAGAAAAGTGAGATATGCCCCGTGGCTGCTGTGCGTTCTCCTGACGGCGACCTTGCTGCTCGTCGGTTGCGGCGGCGGGGATGGAGAGACCTCCTCCCCCACCGATACGACCGTGACCCCCGAGACCCCGGTCGAGACCGACAGCGAGACGGCTCCCGAGCCGTCCGAGACCGAGACACAGCCCCCCGAGACTGAAACTGAAACTGAAACTGAAACCGAGACCGAAGCAGATACGAGGATCGAAATGGATATTTACGGAAACGGATACAACAACTATATGCTGGTCGGCTTTGACGAGCAGGGACACGCCGTGGATGCCGTGCGGGAGACCCGCGAGGACAAGGAAGTCGGTATATTCTACTTCATCTGGCTGGGTCAGCACGGCGCACAGCAGATATACGACATCAGCAAGATCCGCCCGCAGTACGGGGATGACATCACCTTCCATCAGGACGTGGAGGTCAGCCCGGCTAACCAGTTCCACTGGTGGGGGGAGCCGCTGTTCGGCTACTACAACAGCGGGGATCGCTGGGTCATCCGTAAGCATCTGGAGATGCTGACCGAGGCGGGGGTGGACTTCTTGGTCTTTGACACCACCAACGCCGTGACCTACGATAACGTCGCCAAGCGTATCATGAAGGTCATCGAGGAGCTGAGAGCCGAGGGCTGGGATTGCCCGCAGGTGGCGTACTATACCCACAGCTACTCCATCCGCACCATCGAGAGCCTGTATCAGAGCATCTACAAGGCCGAGTATTGCCCGGATGCCTGGTACCGCGTGGACGGCAAGCCCCTGATCATTGGTTACTTTGACCCGAAGGAGGACATGAAGGAGGCCGCCTCCCGCGGGGATACCTCCTACAGCCCCGCCGCACCCTCGCAGGAGATACAGGACTTCTTCTACTTCCGCGAGGCGCGCTGGCCGAACGAGAAGGTCATGAAGGATTCCTGGCCGTACACCGAGTGGACATGGCCGCAGAGGGTCAACGGGGACATGATGAGCGTGTCCATCGCCACCCATCCGGGCGTGCCGTTCAGCTTCTCCTTGACCCATGAAGGGTGGATGAACTGGGGGCGCGGCTACGATCCCACGACCGGTGTCAATGTCAGCGAGGACATCATGAAGGGCACCTTCTATGATTGGGAGTGGCAGACGGTATACAAGAAGGATCCGCGCTTTGTCTTCATCACCGGCTGGAACGAGTGGGTCTCCATCAAGAGTGCCTACGGCGGGGAGTATATGTACTGCGACAACGTGGACATGGAGTACTCTCGGGATGCCGAGCCCATGATGGGTGGCTACGAGGATGCCTACTTCATCCAGACCATCCAGCGTATCCGCGAGTATAAGTATCAGCCCATTACGGGCTATATAGCCTCGACGGTGCGTAAGACGGTGGATATCACGGCGGGAGCCTCCCAGTGGGAGGATGTCAACGCGGTCTACCGCCGTGTCGGCACCGACGACGGCAGTCGGGACTCGGTCGGCGGAGCGGCCTCGGTCTACTATAAGAACGACCCCGTGCGTAACAACATCGTCGAAGTGCGCTTGACCAACGACAGCGATAACCTGTATGTCATGATCCGCACCACCGAGGATATCGTGGTGGCCGAGGATGCCGGCTGGATGAACCTGTTCTTCGGGTGTGGCCGTCCCGATATGAGCAAGGGCTGGGAGGGCTATGAGTATGCCATCAACCGCAGTCGCGCCGATGGTCGGGCGGCCGTGGAGCGGCTGAATGCCGATGGCAGCGGCAGTGTGATCGGCGAGGTCAGCTACACGGTGCAGGGCAATGTCCTGCAGGTGGCCATCCCCCGCGTCCTGATCGGAGCTGACGGCACCGGGGATATCTACTTCAAGGTGGCGGATGGGATCGAGGATCCCACCGAGATCATGAGCTACTACGCATCCGGACGCTCTCTCCCGCTGGGCAGACTCAGCTATCTGTACCAGTTCGGCGGGCAGTAAATAGTAAAATAAGGATATAGGAGGATAAATATCATGAAACGATTTCTTGCCATTCTGACCATAGTCGGAATACTGATGACCCTGACGGCAGCCATGACCCTGTCGTCGGTCGCGGCTGACGGGGACGCCTCGGTCGCGTACGGCGCGGAGACGGTCGCGCTGACCCTGATCGACCCGCTGAACGATGCCGAGAAGCTGGTCAACGATCCTTACGGCTTCGGCACCCTGCTCCTCAAGGACGGGCAGATGACCTTCTCGGTCGTCGGGCAGTTCTACGACACCTATGGTGTGACCACCGATGCCCTGACCGCCGAGTCGTTGGTCGGGCAGCGGTACATCGTCCTCGCCCTGCAGAATACCAGTGACGGCGACATCTACTTTGACATCCAGCCCACCGTTGCGAACGGCGGAAACATCTTCATCTCGGGCGAGCTGGCGGCCAATAACCCCGTCAAGCTGGTCAACGAGAAGGGTGTCTCCAAGGATGCCAAGTGGTCGGCGACACGAGCCATCAACGGGCGGGATTGCTTCATCGTCCCGTACAAGTTCAGCGGCTATGTGTTCATCCCGGTGGGCATTCTCGCCAATCTCGACAGCCTCTCGACCCCCTACTTTGAGGGAGATGCGGCTCTTACCGCATACGGCTTCCATGTCATGGCGGATGATGCCGTGACGGTGGGCGCGATCATCACCGATGTGTACGCCTGCGGCGAGCTGCCGGAGTACCGGGCTCCCGAGACCGAGGCACCGACCGAGGCACCCACCGAGGCACCGACCGAGGCACCCACCGAGGCTCCGACCGAGGCTCCGACCGAGGCTCCCACCGAGGCTCCGACCGAGGCTCCGACCGAGGCCGAGACTGAAACTGAGGCAACGGTTCCTGAGACCGGGGCTACAGACACGGCTGAGGTGAACTCCGAGACGAACGAGACCGCGCCTGCCTCCGCAACCGCTGCCGATGCGGCGAGCACGGACAGTGACAGTGACAGCGGATGCGCCTCGACCCTGACGGTCGGCGGCGTGATGATTCTCTTCTCGCTGGCGGGTGTTGCCTGCGGCCTGCGGAAGAAGGAAGAATAACCATAAGACGGGGGAGGCCTTCTCGGTGAAGTGTCTCCCCCCTCTTGAAAACACAGCACAAGGAGCTTTCCCTATGAAGAAGATGCACCTCATCAGCGAAGCGCACATCGACCCCATCTGGCAGTGGGACTGGGAGGAGGGCTGTGCGGCGGCGGTATCCACCTTTCGGTGCGCGGCGGCCTTCTGCCGTGAATTTGACAACTACATTTTCTGCCACAATGAGTCCTTGATCTACCGCTGGATCGAGGAGTACGACCCCGCCCTGTTTCGCGAGATACAGGCGTTAGTCAAGCTGGGCAAGTGGCACATCATGGGTGGCTGGCACGTCCAGCCGGATTGCAATATGCCCTCGGGGGAGGCCTTTGCCCGGCAGATAGCCGAGGGTCGGCGGTACTTCCGCGAGAAGTTCGGCGTCGAACCCACCACCGCCATCAATTTTGATCCCTTCGGGCACACGCGGGGGCTGGTGCAGATCTTAGCCAAGTCCGGCTACGACAGCTACCTCTTCGTCCGCCCCGACCAGGGGCACTGCCCCCTGCCCGCCGAAAGCTTCCGCTGGGTCGGGTATGACGGCTCGTCTGTCATCGGGCAACGCTCGGCTGTCGGCTACGGCACGGCTCTGGGACACGCCATGGACAAGGTACGCCCCACCACCGACGGCCTGACCGATGCCGCTCCCCTCGGCTTCTGCCTCTGGGGGGTGGGGAACCACGGCGGCGGACCCTCCCGCGCGGATATCCGCGCCATCAATGACTTTATCGCCGAGGCGGCAGAGGGTGGCGTTACGGTGCTCCACTCCACCCCGGAGGCCTACTTCGCCGACCTGCGTGAGGCCGAGACGGAGGGGCGGTGTACCCTGCCGGAGCATCGCGGCGACCTCAACCTCTGGGCTCCCGGCTGTTACACGAGTCAGGTGCGGATCAAGCAGACCTACCGCCTGTGTGAGAACAGCCTGTTCTCTGCCGAGAAGATGGCCTCCCACGCCGCCGCGCTGGGGCTGATGGACTACCCGGAGGCCGAATTTGGGGAGGCGTTGTATGACCTCCTGACGGTTCAATTCCACGATGTGCTCCCCGGCACGTCCATCCAGCCCGCCGAGGAGAGCGGTCTGCGGATGCTGGATCACGCACTGGAGCTGCTGTCCCGCGTGCGGATGCGCGCTTTTATGGCGCTCTCGGCGGGACAACCTGCCGCCGCGACCGGGGAGTACCCGATCTTGGTCTACAATCCCCACCCGTGGCGGGTGGAGACCGATGTGACCTGTGAGTTCATGCTGGCGGATCAGAACTGGAGCGGCAGCTATATGCTTCCCGTGGTCTATCGGGACGGGCAACGCCTGCCCTCCCAGTGCGAGAAGGAGGACTCTAATATCCCGCTGGATTGGCGCAAGCGAGCCGTGTTCCGCGCCGTGCTGGAGCCGTATTCCTTGAACCGCTTTGATTGCAGACCGGAGGAGCTGGCCGAGAAGCCGCCCTTGGATGCCGAGCGGTACAGAACCGTCGGCGCGAACGGCAAGCCCGTCCTGCGCTTCGTGACACCGCACATGACCGTCGAGATCGGCACTGAGAGCGGCCTTCCGGAGCTCTGGCAGATCGGGGGCAGGGAAGTGCTGGCAAGCGGAGCCTGCCGCTTGGATGTCATGCAGGATGTCGAGGACTCCTGGGGCATGACCCGCAACGAGTGGCGGGAGCGGCTGGGCAGCTTTACCCTCCTGTCCCCCGAGGAAGGCTCCCGCCGCTCGGGACTGAGCGAGAGGGGAGCCATCCCCTCGGTGCGGCTGATCGAGGACGGCGAGGTACGCGCCACGGTGGAGGCGGTGTTCGGCTACGAGACCTCCTATGCGGTGGTTCGATACAACATTTCCAAGCTGTCCCCGCGCATGGATCTGGATATCCGCATCACCAATAATACCCGCGCCCGCATGATCAAGCTGTGTCTGCCGTTGGCGACGACCCACGGTCACCCGATGCTGGAGACCGCCTTCGGCGAGGAGCTGATGCAGGGTGGCGGTCGGGAGTGCGTGGGGCAGAAGTACCTGACCCTTTCGTATGCCGACGGCGGGCGGCTGACCCTGCTCAATCGGGGAATATACGGCTCGTCATTTGACGGGGATGACCTGTACCTGTCCCTCCTGCGTTCCCCCGGCTACACCGCCCACCCCATCGCCGACCGCCCCGTCCTGCCGGATGATCGGGACAGCCCGCACATGGAGCAGGGGGAGCGGCACTTCACGGTCGCCCTGCTGGCGGGTGAGGCTACCGATGTCGATATGGCGCGGGAGGCTCTGGCCTACAACGAACAGCCTTTTGCGCTGGATCTGTTCCCCGCAGGGGGCGACTCCGCGCATACTCCTCCGCCTGCCGCCGCGCCGTTCATGACCCTCTCGCCCTCCCCCGTGATCCTGACGGCTTGCAAGCCGACCGCCGATGGGCGGGCAACGCTCCTCCGTCTCTTCAACCCGACCTCCGCGCCCGCGATCTGCTGCCTTTCCGCGCCCGCGCTGAACATTTCGACCGAGCTGTCCTTCGGGGAGTATGAGGTCAAGAGCCTCCGCGTACAGGACGGACAGTTGATGCCTTGCAGGATGGATGAATAACGGGCAGAGTTTTCTGAAACTCTCCGGCTACCGCTTCGGAAATGCAAAGGGCGCAGCCCCTTGCATATAAATAAACGCGGGCTCCCCCCTTCTCCGTGGGAGA
>CAYXBU010000051.1:0-14875 GCA_964463245.1 uncultured Clostridium sp.
GCAGGCTCGGTGGGTCGCTCGACCGGCACCTTGGAGCCGACGAGGGTCAGGGTGCCCCAGTCGTCCAGCTCATAGATCGAGCCATCGGTGGTCTTGAGCAGCAGGTGGAGGGTGTGCTCCCCGGTCGGCACCTCCGCCATCTCCACCGTGATGAGGTAGCGGGTCACGCCGGGCAGGCCGGTCGCCCCCGCCAGACCATCCTCGGTCTTTGTGAAGAAATCTGTGCTCCAGACGGTGCTCTTCCCATCGTCCAGGGTGTAGCCGTAGGTCTCCGCCGTCTTGCCGGGCACCCCCGCCCAGCCGCGGAAGCCGACCGTAGCCACATCACGGATACCGTTCGGGCGGTTCTCGACCAGCCAGTCCCGCGCCGCGCCGTCCTTGAGGGTCTGCCCGTTCTCGTAGTAGGTGTCGTGGGACATACTCCCGGCTTGACTGATGGGCAGGGTCTCCCCCACGGGGATGGGCTCCGGCTCGGTCGCCGGGTCGGTCGCCGGGTCGGTGTCCGGCTCAGGATCGGTCGCGGTCGCCTGCGGCGGGAGGGTCAGGGGGGCGTATGTCTCCCCGGCCGTTTCGCCGACGGTATCGTCGGCCGTCTCGGCTCCCGTATCGGTGACGGCGTGGCTCTCAGTCTCGGTCTCGGTCGCAGTCTCGTCGCCCGTGCCATGCTCGTTGCAGCTCACCGCGCCGAGCAGGAGGCAGAGGAACAGACAAAGGATCGGGACGAGACAGCGGGGCGACGGGAACATCGCTTTATTTCTTTTTGATGTAATTACGTTCATGTGCAATACCATCCTTTCCGGCGGAATATGATGGATCAAACTGTCATGATGATCAAGATCTGTCCTGTGAAAAAATAGAACGAACTTCAGACACCCAAAGTTCGTTCCATTTTATGGCGGAGAAGGAGAGATTTGAACTCTCGCGCCGGTTAAATCCGACCTACACCCTTAGCAGGGGCGCCTCTTCGGCCTCTTGAGTACTTCTCCACAGCGTACTCGTACACGGGCGACCGTTTGCATGACCCGTGACGATACTATTATACACGACCGCGAGGCATTTGTCAAGACCTTTTGCGAAAAAAAGCGGATAACTTCCCCCGCCCCGCAAATTCCGCACAATCCCTTGACAACCCCTCCGGGATATGGTAAAATAGGATCACCGGGTCGGCAGAGCTTGCCGACCGCCAAGAGACCGCATCAATCTGCCGCACGCGGCAAAGAAAGGGACGGATATTCCACATGAAGATCAACCAGAAATTCCAAGCACTGAACGGGCAGGTCACCGACCCCCGCACCAGACGCTACCTCGCCCCCAAGAGAGTCGTCCTCACCGAGGGTGATGTACAGAACCCCGAGTCCCTCCTGCAGGAGCGCAGTAACCAGATCACGCTGGTCACCGCCGCGAACTGCACCCTGCACAATCAGCCGGGCAAGCCCCACGCCAAGATCGTGCTGGACTTCGGCATCGAGTTTGCCGGCAGTGTCCGCCTGATGATCTGGGGCGTGCAGGGACCCAACAACCGCGCCAACATCAACGTCCGCTTCGGCGAGTCGGTCATGGAGGCCATCACCCCCCTCTTTGAGAAGAACACCACCAACGACCACGCTATCCGCGACCGCGTCATGAACGTCGGTATGCTGTCGGCCTGCGAGACCAACGAGTCCGGCTTCCGCTTCGTCTGCATCGAGCTGCTGGAGGAGTCGGCTCTCGTGCAGTTCAAGGCCGTGCAGGGCGTGTTCCACTACCTGGATCTGGACTATGTCGGCTCCTTCTCCTGCTCGGACGAGAAGCTGAACCGTATCTGGGACACCGCCGCCTACACCGCCCACCTGAATATGCAGGAGTACCTCTGGGACGGCATCAAGCGCGACCGTCTGGTCTGGATCGGGGATATGCACACCGAGGTCAACACCATCCTGGCCGCCTTCGGCTATAACGAGATCGTGCCCCGCTCGCTGGATGTCGTCCGCGACGAGACCCCGGTCGGCGCGTGGATGAACGGCATCTCGGCCTACTCCATCTGGTGGCTCCTCATCCACTGCGACTGGTATCGTGCCTTTGGCGACAAGGCATACCTGGAGGAGCAGCGGGACTACCTGCGTGGGCTGATGACCCTGCTTGCCTCCTTCGTGGATGCCGACGGCGGGGAGACCCTGCCCGAGGGACGGCTGCTGGACTGGCCGACCAACGACGATCCCGTAGCCAAGCACGTCGGCTTCCAGGGACTTCTGAAGCTGGCTCTGGACAACGGTGCCTACCTGCTCCGCGAGCTGGGTGAGGACGAGACCGCAGCTCTCTGCGAGGCCTCGGCCGAGCGCATGAAGCAGCACACCCCCGCTCCCACCACCGCCAAGCAGGCCAATGCGCTGATGGTGCTGGCAGGCCTTGCCGACCCTGCCCTGGTCAACGAGAAGATCTTGACCCCCGGCGGCGGCCACGGCTACTCCACCTTCATGGGCTACTACATCCTGTCCGCCAAGGCCAAGGCAGGCGACTACGCCGGTGCTCTCCGCGACATGAAGGAGTACTGGGGCGGTATGCTGGACATGGGCGCGACCACCTTCTGGGAGGACTTCGACCTTGACTGGATGAACAACGCCGGCCGCATCGACGAGGTGGTGCCGGAGGGCAAGATCGACATCCACGGCGACTACGGCAACTACTGCTACATCAAGTTCCGCCACTCCCTCTGCCACGGCTGGGCATCCGGCCCCTGCCCCTATCTCTCCAACTACGTGCTGGGCATCCGCAACCTGGCTCCCTGCAAGTACGAGGTCAAGCCCGAGCTGGCTGACCTGGAGTGGGCACAGGGCACCTACCCGACCCCCAAGGGTGCGATCTCGGTCTGGGCGTTCAAGAATGAGCGCGGCGAGACCGTGGTCAAGGTAGATGCGCCCGAGGGCATCGAGGTCATTCGGTAAAATGCGTACAGCCTGCCCGCATTCCCCCGTCAGACCGCCATTTTGGCAGGTTTGCCGAAATCGGGCAGGCATTTTTTCAAAATTCCCACGCTTTTTTTCGCAAAAAGCGGCTTTTCCCTCTTGTCAAAATGCGGAAAATGGTGTATAATAGATTGTAACTGTAATAAATGTATGTCCGGTCGTATATCCGGCGTACAACCATTCTGGAGGTATAAAACAATGGTAGTAGCAGGCGATTTCAGAAACGGTCTGACCTTCGACATGGACGGCGACGTCTATCAGGTCATCGAGTTCCAGCACGTTAAGCCCGGCAAGGGCGCCGCGTTCGTCCGCACCAAGATGAAGAACATCATGACCGGTGCCGTGACCGAGCGCACCTTCAACCCCACCGACAAGTTCGAGAATGCCTATATCGAGCGCAAGGATATGCAGTACTCCTACGATGACGGCGATCTGTACCACTTCATGGACACCGAGACCTGGGAGGAGACCCTGATCCCGCACGACCAGGTGGAGAGCAACTTCCAGTTCGTCAAGGAGGAGATGATGTGCAAGATCAGCTCCTACAAGGGACGCATCCTGGGTGTCGAGCCCCCCACATTCGTGGAGCTGGAGATCACCTCCACCGAGCCGGGCTTCGCAGGTAACACCGCCACCAACACCCTCAAGCCCGCCACGCTGGAGACCGGCGCGGTCGTGAAGGTCCCGCTGTTCATCAACGAGGGTGAGCGCATCAAGATCGACACCCGCACCGGCGAGTATCTGTCCCGCGCGTAAGAAAACGGTTTGGTCGGTCGCAACCGACCTGCATGAAAGGAGAGAGATCATGGAGCTTTCCAATAAGGCAAGTTATATCAAGGGTCTGGCCGACGGTCTGGAGCTGAACACCGCCTCCAAGGAGGGCAAGGTCATCACCGCTCTCTTGGAGCTGGTCACCGAGATGACCGCCACCATCGAGGAGATGCAGGCCAAAATGAGTGAGCTGGAGGACTACGTCGAGGAGCTGGACGAGGATCTGGGCGACGTCGAGGAGGTCTTGGTCGGCGAGGACGACGAGGACGAGGATGACGACGACTTCTGCGACGGCGACTGCGAGAACTGCGGTCTGGACTGCGATGCAGAGGACGACGACGAGGATGACGACGACTACTTTGAGGTGGTATGTCCCTCCTGCGGCGATGTCATCAACTTTGATTCCGACATCGATCCCGAGAACCTCCGCTGCCCCAACTGCGGTCAGAAGTTTGAGTGCATCGTCGATGAGGACGACCTCAAGGCTCTGGACGGAGCCGACGGTGAGGACGAGGATTGATCCCTCTGCGTTGCAAGCTATAACCTATAAGCTATAAACTATGATCAAAAGCCCCGCCCGAAACGGACTTCCGTTTCGGGCGGGGCTGTTTTCTCATGCTTCGGGGGTCATTCCACCACCCCGCAGACCCGCAGGGCGCGGGTATAGGCCGTGTAGTCTAACTGCTGCGGCTCGGCGATGTAGTGGGAGGCTCCGGTCAGGTCACCGCCGACCTCCTGCCACTTGATGGACAGCACATGATCCTCCCGACCCGCAAAGTCAAGGCTCGCCGCCGTGATATTCCCGTCCGACGGCACCGTGACCTCGCCCGCAAGCAGGAGGGGCGCATCGGTCAGCCCATCGACCCCCTGCGCATCCCTCACCTCATAGCGGAGGGTGACGGCGGAGCGGCTGTCGTTCACCGCGTGGAGGGTACGGACGGGTGTGCCGTCGGTCGGGTCGGCAAACGCCAAGAGGACGGGGGTCTGCGCCCGCTGAATGAAGGCATAGGCCGACTTGGGGCGAAGGTTGTAGTTGACCACGGCGTCCGACACCTGCGGCCAGCCGTCCAGCAGGTTCCACCAGATGATACCGGTCTTTTCCCATTTTGCCACGCGGAACCGCTCGATGAAATACTTGAAGGCCTCGGCCTGGGACAGCTGGCTCATGCGGGCGTAGCAGTCGATGCCGTCCGGCAGGTCACGGAACATATGCCTGACCTGCGAGGTCATCAGGGAGATACGGTAGCCGAAGGTGTTGTGCTCGTTCAGCTCCATGGAGGTCTGGTGCGCCAGCCAGGCGGGGTGTGGCGTGCCCTTGAACGGCTCCTCGGTCGTCCCCTGATCAAAGATCGGCCAGAGTTGATCCTCCGGGATGTACTCCCGCAGGGTGTCGGGGTCGGGGCAGCCGTGGTAGCCGGTCTCGGAGGCGAAATGGCAGGGCGCGGTGCGGTAGAAATCCCCCTTGAAGTAGTCGCGGGGCCCCCAGAGGTGATCCTCCGAGGTACGCTGTCCGCCGCGCGCGTAGGCGGTCTCGTCAATGTAGGGGGAGGAGGGGAGGTAGGGTCTTGTGAAGTCCTCGGCCTGCAGGATCTCGGGGATGATCCGCCTGGTCAGGATATTGCCGGACGGGTCACGGCGGAAGGGGTAGCACATCATCCAAAAGAGGTCGCACTCGTTGTCCCCCGCCCAGAGGCAGAGGGAGGGATGCATCCGCAGCTTGCGCACCACCGAGAGCACCTCGCGGCGCAGGTTCTCCTGCAATTCCTCGTCCCAAACCGGGTAGAGGGCACAGCCCATGGCGAAATCCTGCCAGACCAGAATGCCCTTTTCGTCGCAGAAGTCAAAGAAGGCGGTGTCCTCGTACACGTTCCCGCCCCAGCACCGCACGGCGTTACAGCCTGCCTTGTCTAAGAGCCGCAGAGCCTCGGGGAGGCGTTCGGCATCCCGACTGTGGAAGGCATCCAGCGGCACCCAGTTGCTGCCCATCAGGAACACCGGGCGGTGATTGATGAGGAAGCGGAACTCGCCCTGCCCGTTCTCGTCGATGCAGGAGGTGCGATCCAGCTCGACCATACGGATGCCGATGCGGAAGTCCCGCACATCGGCGGGCACACCGTGGCGGTAGAGGGTGACTCTGACCTCGTAAAGGTTCTGCTCTCCCGCGTTCTTGGGGTACCACAGCTTGGCATTCGGGACAGGGACTTGATAATTCCCGCAGGTATGCCAGACCTCCCGCCGCACGGCAAAGGAGGACTCGCCGCAGTGCCCTTCGACCTCGACCTCGTAGCCGACCGTCAGCTCGCCGTCGGTGCGGAAGGAATAGTAGAGGTCAAGCATGGCATCCCCGGCCGATCCACCATCCGACCTCGGATCGACCGCGAAGGTGTAGAGGTAGACCTGCTCCAGTGCGGGGGCGGGCTTGGCAGTCTCCAGCCAGACATCCCGCCAGATGCCGCCCGAGACGGCACGGCAGAGGATGTCCCAGCCAAAGGAGGAGGGAGCCTTACGCAGACCCAGCGAGGCATAGCTGTGGTCAAAGGCACCTGCCGCAGGCGGGACGGGCTTGTCCTGCGCGACCAGCATGGCGGGCAGGATGTGCACCACCAGCTGATTGTCGGTGGGCTTCAGGTCGGTCAGCGGGAAGTCCCACGGGATGAACATATTGTCGCATTTTCCGACCGGGTGGCCGTTGACATACACCTCCGCCACCGTGTCCACCCCCTCAAAGTGCAGGGTGACCGCCTCCTGCCCGGCTGGCGCGTCAAAGCTCGTGACGTAGTACAGATGCCTGTCCTCTAAGTCCCGCAGACCGGTTATATTCGTCCCGAAGAACGGATCCGGGATCACCCCCGCACGGTATAGGTCAAGTTCAAAGTTGCCCGGTACCGTCGCGGGTACCGTGACCACCCCCTCGGGCGTGCACGGTGCACCGAGCGGCGGCAGCTCCGAGAGCGAGGGTAATCTATTCCCCCCTCCGACCATCCTTTGCCATACCCGATGCGGCACGACCGTCAACCTCCATGGTCTCGTCAGCTCTATCTTCATGTGACTCTTCCTTTCCTGCGCCCCGCGCCTTGCTGTTCTTGCTTGCATTATAGCATAGATGGGGGAAAATTGCAAGGGGAAAGAAAAAGGAGCCGGCAAACGACCTCCCGCTCGATCCCCCGTGTCGGGCAAACAGAATGACCCGGAGCGGTCAGCCGATCCTCTCCCTCAAAAACTTTCCCTTTCTCCTTGACCTTTCTCCCGGTTTGTGCTACAATAGTCCTGCCCGAGCGGATGCCGCCGCACGGCTGACCTCGCCCCGGGCAATTTTTCGCGGAACAAGGAGTTTTTTCTATGACAAATCTGATCTGCCGCCTGTTTCTGCGCGGGCGGGATCCCTCCACGGCGGAGGGTCGTCAAGCCTGGGGCACCGCGACCGCCATTGTCGGTATCGTTCTGAATATATTGCTGTCAGCAGGGAAGTTCACGGTCGGGATGCTCAGCGGGTCGCTGTCCATTCGGGCGGATGCCGTCAATAACCTCTCGGATGCCGGCTCCCAGATCATCTCCCTGGTCTCCTTTCGGATCGCCGCCCGCCCCGCCGACCGTGAGCACCCCTTCGGGCACGCCCGCATTGAGTATGTCGCCTCCATGATCGTGTCCTTCGCCATCCTTCTGGTCGGCTGGGAGCTGCTGTCCGGGTCGGTGCAGAAGATATTCCACCCGGAGGAGACGGTGTTCAGCTGGCTGTCGGTGGCGGTGCTGGGTGTGTCGGCACTGGTCAAGCTGTGGATGTTCTTCTTCAATCGTGCCATGGCGAAACGCATCGGCTCGACCGTCATGCGCGCCGCCGCCGCTGATAGCCTCTCGGATGCCGGCGCGACCTGCGGGGTGCTGGTCTGTACCCTGATCCTGCGCTATACCGGGCTGGATGTGGATGCCTATGTCGGTGTGGCGGTCGCGCTCATGATCCTGTGGAGCGGGGTGGGCATCCTGCGGGACACCAAGAACTCCATCCTGGGGGAGCGACCCTCCGATGAGCTGGTGGAGGAGATCACCCGCGTGGTGGGGCAGTACCCCGAGGCATTGGGCATACACGACCTGCTGGTACACAACTACGGCGTGGGGCACGTCATCGCATCCTTACATATCGAGGTGGACGGCTCTGCCGACATCTTCCGCTCCCATGACATGGTGGATCGTATCGAGCGACAGCTGCGGGTGGAGCACGGCATCGAGGCCACGGTGCACATGGATCCCATCGCGGTAGACGATCCGGAGGTCAAGCGGCTGCATGATCTCGTGCTGGAGGTGGCGAAAGAGGTGGATACACGACTCCGCATCCACGACTTCCGCATCGTCCCCGGGGATACCCACACCAACCTTATCTTTGACGTGGAAGCTCCCTTTGAGGTGGAGCTGACCGATGATGGACTGCGGGAACGGCTCTTTGAGGGGGTGCAGGCGCGGGATAAGTGCCTGTACACCGTCGTGACGGTGGATCGGGGCTGAGACTCCGCCGCACGAAAAAAGTCCCGTCGGCTGTTTAATCCCTCCCGTTTGCGGCGTATACTGGAGCAAAGCAACGCCACAGGCGCGAAGGAGGCAGAGGATATGCTCAGAGGGGCACAGAAGCAGATGATCGTCATCAGGACGCACAACAGCCGCCTGTTCGAGGAGGCATACTTTGTGGTTCGCAAGCCCCGCGCGGGGCGGGTGGTCTGCAAGGAGGATATGCTCTGGGAGGCCAACCGCATCATCGAGCGGAGCCTGGCCGCCGCCCCCGACCCCGCCGCCGAGATCGGGAGCCGCACGGCGGTCGCCACCCTCTCGGAGGCGGTGGCGGAGGCCGAGGGTCAGCCGTCGCACGGCGGCTTGCGGGAACGCCTCCGAGGGCGGGGCGTCCTGCGGGGGCTGTGGTTCTTGCTGGGGGTGCTGTGCGGCGGGGGAGCCGCCTGCCTCCTACAGCTGCTCCTGTGACGGATGTGCCAAGGCCGCTCCGCTGCATCCTCGAAAAATTGCCGTATTCCACAAAAATGCGGCGGATCTCTCCCCCGACCGAAACTGCCTGTTGACAGACGGGACTTTTCGGTGTATAATATTCAAGATGTTTGTGTTCGGATACGGCTCCCCGCACCCCTGTGCGGAGCCGCTGGAAGGCAGAGCACAGAGCGCGCGATGCAGACCCCGGGTCGTTGAGGGGGTATTCTGCCGGGCGGCGGTGACCATGTCCCCTGCTCCCGTGCTCGGATGCGTGGCCTTCATGCGGGGCTTTTTGCCTTGCGGAAGCATAACATTTGAACAGACTCTGTTTGAGCGGTCGCGCCGCGGCGGAGTCTTGTTTTGGTGTGCCGTTACATAGGTAATAGTAATATTCTGAATACATCGTGGGGCAGGGGCTCCACATGGGCGGCTTGGACGAGAAGTCCTGTCGCCAAACCTTTCCCCGACAGAATTAAGTATTTAAAGTCCTTGAAGGGGGTCCGGGGGATGTGAATGTTTGCCGCTCGCGGCAAACTTCACCAACCGGCGGCAAAGCCGACAGATGTAATTCCTTCAGGAAGTTCTCCCCCGGAATAAACCTTCACACAGAATAGAAAGGATATAGAATGGATCAAAAAAAGAATGAAATGAACGAGGCGGCACAGGCGGGGAAGCCCCGCCGCCCTCGCAACTACAACCGCCGCCGTCCTGCCCGCAAGCCTGCCGCCGCCGAGCGGGACGGTCTGTGGAGCGGAACGCGGGATATTCTGGATTCCCCGGAGCTGAGATTGGATGAAGCACTGCCCACGGCGGCCGAGACCCCCGCCGAGACGGTAGCCGCCGGGGAGAGCAAGCCTGCCGGTCGCCGTCCCGGTCGCCCCAAGGGCAGTCGCAACAAGAAGAAGCCGACCGAGGCCGCCGCTGCCGCTACTGCCGCCGCGCCGGCAGAGACGGCGGCTCCCGCCGCCCCCGAGGCACAGGCTCCCGCCCGTCCCCGTCGGGGACGGAAGCCCGCCTCCGCTAAGGCTCCCGCCGCTAATGCGGCCGCCGCTAATGCGCCTGCCGCCAAGGCTCCCGAAAAGTCCGCCCCCGCCAAGGCGTCTCCTGCGGCACAGCCCGCCGCCGAGCCCTCCCCCAAGCCCCGCTCGGGCGGGAAGGGCAAGCGGAATTCCCCCGCCGTGGTCAGCGCGGCTGACTCCATCGTGCGGGATGCCGACATCCTGCGCCATGTGGGCGGTGGCCTGCGGGTGCGCCGCATGGGCGGCGAGCTGGCCTACATCCCGAAGGCCAAGCTCCGCATCATCCCGCTGGGCGGTCTCAACGAGATCGGCAAGAACATGACCGTCATCGAGTACGGCGAGGACATCGTGGTGGTGGACTGCGGCATCGGCTTCCCGGACGAGGACGAAATGCCGGGTATCGATCTGGTCATCCCGGATGTGACCTACCTCGAGAGCAACCGCGACCGCATCCGCGGCATCCTCCTGACCCACGGCCACGAGGATCATATCGGTGCCATCCCCTACATCCTGCAGAAGCTGTCGGTGCCCATCTACGGCACACGACTGACACTGGGGATCATTGAGAACAAGCTCCAGGAGCATCGCCTGCCCTGGAAGGCCGACCTCCGCTGTGTCAAGGCGGGGGACGTGGTGCGGCTGGGCTCCTCCTTCACGGCGGAATTCATCCATGTCAACCACTCCATCGCGGATGCTTGTGCGCTGGCCATCAATACTCCGCTGGGTATGCTGGTGCACACGGGCGACTTCAAACTGGATCTGACCCCCATCGACGGGGAGATGATGGATCTGACCCGTCTGGGCGAGCTGGGACGGGAGGGCGTCCTGCTCCTGATGTGCGAGTCCACCAACGCCGAGCGGCCGGGGCATACCCCGTCCGAGAAGAAGGTGGGCAAGTCGCTGGAGATGATCTTTACCATGAATCCGGAGAAGCGTATCGTCATTGCCACCTTCTCCTCCAACGTCCACCGCGTCCAGCAGATCATCAACACCAGTGCCCGCCACGGGCGCAAGGTCGCGGTGACCGGTCGCAGTATGATCAACATCGTGGCGGCCGCCGTGGATCTGGGCTACATGACGGTGCCCGCCGGGGTGCTCATCGACCTCGCGGACATCAACAAGTACCGCCCGGATCAGCTGACCCTGATCACCACCGGCAGTCAGGGCGAGCCTATGTCGGCACTCTATCGAATGGCCTTCGGGGATCATAATCAGGTCACGCTGGGTCGCTCCGACCTGGTGGTGCTGTCGGCCTCGGCCATTCCCGGCAACGAGAAGCTGGTGGGGCGCATCGTCAATGAGCTTGCCAAGATGGACGTGCAGGTCATCAACGACTCCTCGGTAGAGGTACACGTCTCGGGACACGCCTGCCAGGAGGAGCTGAAGCTCATGCAGGCACTGATCCGTCCTCGCTACCTCATGCCGGTGCACGGCGAGTACAAGCATCTGGCCGCCAACCGCGAGCTGGGTCTGTCCATGGGCATCCCCTCGGATCATATCTTCATCTCCGACATCGGTAAGGTGCTGGAGTTCGACGAGGTGGGTGCGAAGTTCAACGGCACCGTGCCCTCCGGCATCGTGCTGGTGGACGGCTACGGCGTCGGGGATGTGGGCAACATCGTCCTGCGGGATCGCAAGCACCTGTCTCAGGACGGCTTGATCGTGGTGGTCGCCACGGTGGATGCAAGCTCCGGACTGTTGGTGTCGGGACCCGACGTGGTCTCCCGCGGGTTCGTGTACGTGCGGGAGTCGGAGGACTTGATGGACGAGGTGCGCCGCATTGCCGCCAATGCCATCAATTCCTGCATCGATCGGCACGGCTGTGACTGGTACGAGATCAAGAACCGCATCAAGGATGACATCACCAAGTACCTCTACACCCGCACCAAGCGCAAGCCCATGATCCTGCCCATCGTCATGGATGTGTAGGGATCTTGACGATACAAGGGCGGGTCTCCTGCCCTCGATGCAAAAATTTATGACCTGAAGTATCAAAATTTTATCCCAATTCACGACTCATTCATAAAAAAATCATGAAAGAGGGGTATAATAGGGGCATTGTCCCCTGCATATGCTCCGCACTATGCAGAAAATAACCGTGACCTGTCGGGATAGACCCGCCGGGGCATCGGCCAACAGAAAGAGAGGAACCTGACTCATGAATCAGACTGCCGCAAAAAAGAACAAATCCAAGGTCTCAGCCACGACCGTGCTGCTGATCGCCCTGCTGGTGATCGCCGCATTGATCCTGGTCTGGACATTGGTGGATCGCATCGGTCTCCCCGGACGGTTCAACACGGTCGCCAAGACCGACAACTACGAGCTGAGCGCGAACCAGCTGGCTCTGCTGAAGTACCAGGAGGCATATTCGTCCCTGTACTACAACTGCCTGTACTACTCCTATGGCATGACCAGCTACGCCTCGGACATATTCGGGGATCTGGCCTACTATAAGGGCTACCCCGATGCTTACGCGCTGGATCACATGATCAACTACCTGTCCATCATGTCGGATGACGGTGCCTACACCACCGCCAAGAACATTCTCGTCTACTGCGAGGGTGCCGACAAGGCAGGCTTTGAGATCACCGCCGAGAAGCGCGAGGAGGCCGAGAAGAACATGGGTGCCATCTCCCTGGATACCCTGAAGGCCGCCGCGAAGGGCTATGACAAGAACCTGTCCTCCTTCCTGAATCAGTATGTCGGTGCTGGCGTTTCCAAGGGAGACGTGGAGAAGCTGACGGATATGTATGTCAAGGCGCAGCTGTACGCCGAGCACAAGGGCGAGGAGCTGGAGGATGCCGTGACCGAAAAGGAGGCCGAGGAGTTCCGCGACCGTCTGGAGAACAAGGGTAGCTTCTTCTTCACCGAGTACATCTCTTGCAAGCTGCCCTCCAAGACCTGGGTCACCGACAAGGTCATGGAGTCCGCCAAGGAGTGCAAGACTCTGGACGAGCTGAAGGAGCTGCTCCTCAAGACCATCTTGGAGGATCAGATGACCGACAGTGTCCTTGACACCAACTTCAAGGACAACGACAAGGTGACCGATGCGCCCAAGAAGGAGGACGGCTCGATCGACAAGGACAAGATCAAGGCTGACCTGCTGGCATCCCTGCTCTACCGCGCCGAGCTGTCCGAGGACAAGACCGCTTTCGACGAGGCATGGGATACCGAGAAGAAGGAGAACAAGTCGGATGTGACGCTGGCCGATGGCTACGTCAAGGTCGGTGACGAGCTGGTCGCCAAGATGTACAAGGAGGCCAAGACCACCGTCATCACCCTTGAGGAGACCGACGGTAAGACCTTCTATGCCGACCCGACCGACAAGGATGCGACCGACCTCCAGAAGTGGCTCTTCGGCGACGAGGGTCGCAAGGAGGGTGACGTGACGGTCATCAAGACCGAGACCACCAACAGCAGCTCTTCGAGCAGCTCCACCTCGACCAAGACCACGACCTACACCTGGTACTGCATCGAGGACGGCGACCGCATTCTGGTCTTTGACACCGAGAAGACCAAGGACGGCTACTATGTAGAGCTGAAGGATGACACCGCCCCCAAGGACGGCGAGACCGAGACCGATGCCACCACCGGCGAGGTGAAGGAAGTCCTGACCAAGGACGAGAAGTACGCTCTCATCGAGGCCGCCAAGGATCTGGCTGCCCGCAAGGAGGTCTTTGAGAACAAGCTGTCCTCCTCCGAGCGCACCAACCTGACCGAGAGCACGCTGGAGGGCGTTGGCGAGGAGCTGGCTGCCTGGTTCTACTCCGGCGACCGCAAGGAGGGTGACTACGCCCGCATCACGGTGGGCGAGGGCGACGATGCTAAGGAGTATGCCGTGCTCTTCACCAAGGAGAACGACGAGACCTGGCTGATCAACGCCAAATCGGGTCTGGCCTCCGAGCGTCTGACCGAGTGGTTCGACGAGATGGTCGTCGCTTGCCACTACAAGGCCGACTACGAGCCTGCCACCGAGACCGAGACCGAGACCGAGGCGGCAACCTCCTCTGCGACCACTGCAGCTACCGAGGCCGCTACTACGGCTCCCGAGAGCACGACCGAGACCACTACCGAGGGCAAGACCGAGACCGAGTCTGAGGATGCCACCGAGCCTGAGTCCGAGTCCGCCGCGGCTTGATCCCCCCATAGAGAACCTTCCGGGGAACCGGTACACGATCGGTGTGCCGGTTCCCCGTTCGGTTTCACCGTTTCCCGTCCCGCCGCATAGGCTGTGGGGGAGACGAACCATCCAAAGAGAAGAGAAGAAAGGAATCCGTCATTATGCTCCTGCAAGAAAAACGCACCACCGTTGCCTACCGTTGCCCCATCTGCGGGGGCGGTGTCATGAGTGCCGTGGGACTGTTCCGCCTGTCCGCCGATATGATCAAGCTCAAGTGCCCCTGCGGAAAGAGCGAGATGCAGATCTTCCGCAACCGCGAGACCCTCCCCGACGGAACCAATGCGGACGGGGACGGCACCGTGCGCCTGTCGGTTCCCTGCCTGCTCTGCCCGAAGCCGCACAGCTTCACCCTGCGGGAGAGCGTGTTCTTTGCGGGCGACCGCTCGGAGGATGAGGACGGGGCGGGGGATGTCTTTTCCTTGCCCTGCCCCTACTCGGATATAAACATCTGCTTCACGGGGGAGCTCAACCGTGTCAAGGCCGAGTTGGCGCGCACCGAGCTGGAGCTTCTGGACGTGCTGGAGGAGAACGGCATCTCGGACTTCTCCGCCCTCCACGGGGACGAGCAGACTCTGGGCGACCCGCAGGTGCGGGAGATCGTGCTCTACGTCATCCGCGAGCTGGAGGCCGAGGGGCGGCTCTACTGCCGTTGCCCGGATCACCTGCCCCCCGCCGAGGACACTCCCTCGACCGATACCGATACCGGCGATGATGTCACCGATACCGCCGCCGATGATGACCGCTATCAGGCCGAGATCACCCCGGAGGGCATCCGCGTGACCTGTACCCGTTGCGGCGCCTCTGCCCTCATCCCCGCCGACTCTATGGTCTCCGCCCACGACTTCCTGACGGTGGATTCGCTAAAGTTGGAGTGAGAATGCGGGGGAGCGAAGGAGCGAGGAGAAGCGTTGGGGGGCTTTTTGAATAAAGGCACCACCGTACAATTCTTTTTGCTCAATTGCGCAGTCAGAAAATTCGTCAGATGAAACAAATTT
>CAYXBU010000052.1:0-14362 GCA_964463245.1 uncultured Clostridium sp.
CGGCTCGACCGTCACCCTGGGCACCGCTCCCACGCTGACGCACAACGGCGGTATTGCTCCCATTGAGCAGGATCTGACCCAGCTGACGCTGGCCGTGGCGCTGGCCGCCTACCAGAGCGGTATCTACAAGTATGTAGGTGCTGACCTCTCGGATGACAAGATGACCCTGACTCTGCACTATAACCTGAAGGCTCTGGAAGGCCTGTCGGTCAACTATGTGCTGGATTACGGTCTGCCGGTTCAGATCAGCGACCTCACGGCTACGATCGCTAAGCTGTACGGCATCAATGCGGATGCGATCACGATCGAAGGCGTGTACTGCGAGATGGCATACGGTTATGCCGAACTGGGCGAGGATGCCTTCATCTACACGCTCACGTCCTTCATGAACGGCATCGAGACTGTGACCGTTTACGCCGACGTCTACGGTGAGCAGGTGGCTCTGGATGTCAACTTCATCCCCGCAAACGTGATGTACTACGAGGATGACTTCGGCGACGGAAGCAACATTCAGTTCACGGATGGCACTGCCGCATGGCAGATCGACGGAACGGCTGTGGAGGATATGCTCCAGTCGGCGGATAAGGTCGGCAGCGGCAACCTCTACGGTTACGACAACATCTACAACGGTCAGTCCGGCTTCTCCGGCGGAACGGCTCACTATGTGACGGTTCCTCTGGGAACTAAGGCTGAGGATCTGCCTTACTTCACCTTCACCTTCACCGGTACCGGCTTTGACATCATCAGCCGCACCGGCGTGGAGCAGGGTCGCATCACCGTGACCATCTACAAGGTCGTGGACGGTGAGAAGGAAGAGGTCCCGACCAACGAGTACGGCGTCATCCTGCGCGGTGACAGCGAGCTGTATCAGGTTCCTGTCATGTCTGTCGAGGGTCTGGAGCACGGCTCTTACGAGGTCAAGGTAACGGTTCACGCTCCTGTGGAGATGATCAACCGCGAGACCCAAGAGAAGAAGTTCCTCTACGGTACTGCTCAGGGCGCGACCTTCGTGCTGGACGGCATTCGTATCTACGACTCCGTGGATGTTACTGATTCCGCAAACGAGGATGTGCTGAATGCCTACAAGGCCGACGGTCAGGCTCTCTCGAATCGTCAGGAGCTTCGTGACCTGCTGATCAACGCGGGAGAGGATCAGACCGTGACGGTGGATCAGGGCGCAGGCACCGAGGCTGATCTGAACGACTTTGTTGCGATCGGCCCGAACAACGAGGTCTACCTCAAGCCCGGACAGTCCATCACCTTCACTGTCACTCTGGAAAAGGGTCAGTATGCTATGCTGCGGAATCGCATGGTTCTTGCCACGATGAATGCAGTCATAACCATCAACGGCGAAGAGGATGAGTTGCTCATCGACACGTGCGCGGATCAGAATTACAAGCTGGTTGCGGCATCTGAGGAAGAGGAGATCAGCACCTTCGTTGTGACTGTGACCTATCCTGAGACCGAGGATCCGACAGCTGCTGAACTTGCAGGCTGGCTGGTTCTGACCGATCTGATCATCTGCGACATGGCTGAATAATCGCGAAAGGAGTATACGCATGAAAAAGGTATATGCAAAGCCCACCCTTGAGGTGGACAGCTTCCAGCTGGATGCCGACATCGCAACCTCTGATTGCAGCTGGTTGACGCTGAACGAGAAAGAGACAGACTGCGAGCTGGACTTCGAGACCCCCGATACCAACGACGGAAAGTGCTACCACTCCTACGTGGAGGCCGGCGCATTCACTTCGTAATTTCCAAACCCCCGCGGGGGGAAGATCTCAGCGGGGCGGCCAAGGCCGCCCCGCTTTTTCGGAAGGATAGCACCATGCGGGCTCAGCCCGCGGAAGGGAGATCGGCGTGTCGGTATACGAGATCGGAAACTTGTTCGTCACGGTGGAGGGGGACTATACCCCCGACCCGGGCGGCTACGCGGCTCCCTTTGCGCGGGAGCGAGTGCCGGAGGGCTGCCCCCCTTCGGCGATCCTGCCCGTGCGCCTTGCATGGGGGGACGTGGCGGCTCTGGCGGTCTGCCCCGAGCCGGAGGGCATCCACTGCCGTCGGGACGGCCTGAATGGTCTGCGCTCGACCCCGCAGGGGTTGGCTCTCCTGAGCACCGTGGGTCGGGCGGGCTACGCGCTGGCCTCCTTCCCGAAGCGCATCCGCGAGACCGGGGAGATCGACATTCTGGTCGACCCTCGCATCGCCGAGGACCCGCCCCTGCCGGTCGGCAACCTTCTTGCACGGGTCGGCCTGCATCGTGCCCTCCTGACCCGCGACAGACCCGTCGTCCACGCGGCCTATGTGGATATATCCAAAAGCAAAATATCCCATTTCGGGATAGACTCCCCGGACGAGCCGGGGTGCATCCTGTTCATGGCTCCCTCCGGCGTGGGGAAATCCACGCAGGCCGCCCTCTGGGAACGCTACGGCGGCGGCGAGATCGTCAACGGCGACCGCGCGCTCCTGTCCTTTGACAAGAGCGGCCGCCTGCTGGCACACGGCTACCCCGCCTGCGGAAGCTCGGATATCTGTCTGGATCGGACACGCCCGGTCAGGCTCATCGTGACACTGGAGCAGGGAGCCGAGAATGCCGTCACACGGCTGTCGGTCGCGGCGGCTACCCGCGCTGTCTTCGCTGCGACCCTGCAGTATCGCTGGGACGCATGGGAGACCGAGCGGGCATTGGAGCTGGCGGCGCGGGTCGCTGCATCGGTGCCTGTCCTGCATCTGTCCTGCCGCCTCGATCAAGGCGCGGTGGAGGTCGTGAGGGAGTACCTTGGCGAGAGAATGGTCTAAAGCCTTTGCCCGTTACCCCTCGCAGCCTCGTTCTGAATACATTGTGGGGAGGGACCCCACATGGGCAGAAAACGACTTACAAGACTGTAGCCAAACCATCCCCCGACAATAGAAAATTGTTAAAAGTCCTTGAAGGGGGCGTGGGGGATGTGAATGTTTGCCGCTTGCGGCAAACTTCATCAACTGGCGGCTATGCCGACAGTTGTAATTCCCTTCAGGAAGTTCCCCCCCACAAAAAAGAAAGGATAAAAATGCCAAACTACACCTCCCCGACCGAGCGGCTGTATGCACGGGCTGCGCGGGGCGGGATACCGATCGGCGGCACGTTTGAGATATCGCCGCTATGCAATTTCAAGTGCAAGATGTGTTACATACGCCACACGGGGGAGCAGCTGATCGCCGCGGGGCAGCGGCTGATCCCGTGGCAGGAATGGCTGTCGCTGGGGGAGGCGTGTGCGCGGGAGGGGCTGTTGTACCTGCTTTTAACGGGCGGGGAGCCGTTTGCCTACCCGCACTTCCGGGAACTGTACGAGGGTCTGCACGACCTGCACATTCTGTTGTCCATCAACACGAACGGTAGTCTGATCACCCCGGAGACGGTGTCCTGGCTTAGGGAGCGCGCCCCTCGGCGGATCAATCTTACCCTGTACGGTGCGAGTCGAGAGACCTACGCGCGGGTCTGCGGTAACCCGGAGGGCTATGACCGTGCCCTGCAGGCGGTGAAGCTCCTGCGGGAGGCGGGGATCCCGGTGGTGCTGAATCTCAGTCTGATCCCGGAGAACCAAGCCGACATGGAGAGTCTGGTGGGCTTTGCACAGGAGCAGAAGATCAACATTCGGGTCAACCCCTATATGTTCCCGCCGGTGCGGCGGGAGCGGGAAGAGGGGGATTCCCGCTTTACCCCCGCCGAGGCCGCGTCGCTGTTCTGGCGGAGCCGCCGCTTGACCACCCCGCCCGAAGAGCTGGAACGCTTCCGTCGGGAGACGGCGGCCATCCCCGAGCGGGCGGCGGCCGAGGGGCGGTTCCTCCCGCACGCCACGACGGATACCGAGGGCAGAATGGACGGAATGAACAGTGCAACGCAAGCCGCCCCCGCCGAGCCGGACTGGGGCGCACCGGATGCCGACCTGGACGAGACCACCATGCACATGGCGTGTCGGGCAGGGAAGTGCACCTACTGGGTCGCGTGGGACGGCTCCATGACGGCCTGCGGCATGACGAGCTTCCCGCGCAAGGTCTATCCCTTCCGGGACGGCTTCGTCGAGAGCTGGCAACAGCTCCGCGCCTCGGTGCAGTCTGCCGCCGTCATGGCCGGCTGTAACGGGTGCGGCCTGCGACAGGTCTGCCACCCCTGCGTGGCTATGCTGAGTGCCGAGACCGGCGACGTCAATCGCCGCGCCCCCTACCTCTGCAGCATGGCCGAGCACATCTGCCGTCAGGCGGGGGAGCCGATAGAGTAATATTATTACTATTATTATTCCCGGGGAAACTTCCTGAAGGGACTTACAACTGTCGGCATAGCCGCCAGTTGGTGAAGTTTGCCGCGAGCGGCAAACATTCATATCCCCCAGCCTCCCTTGCGATATCCCCAAACAACAAATAACTATACGCTGATGCACGCGGAATTGCGGCTGAAAGCCGCAAAACGTTGCGGCTCGCAGGCCGCATCCCCCGGAGGGGGAGCATATGCTGGGATCTCTGCCCCACGGTGTATTCAGAATAAGAGGCGATTAAGACTGTAGGTTGCAGGAGACAGGAAAGAAATTATTATACATACATATTAGAAAGGAACGATCCCTATGAAGATCAACCAGACCTTTGCCATCCGCGAGGTGGCGGGGGAATACATCCTGCTGCCGGTGGGGCGATCCGCGCTGGCGGTCGGTGGGATGCTGACCACCAACGAGGTGGGCGCGTTCATCTGCGAGGCTCTGCGGGAGGAGGTCTCCCGCGAGGAGCTGATCCGGCGGCTCTGCGAGGAGTTCGATGCCCCCAGCGAGGTCATCGCCGCCGACCTGGACGAATTCTTGGACCGCCTCCGCAAGGCAAAAATTCTACAAGATCGAGAGAACCAAACAAATGATTGAAAAAACTGACAACAAGATCGCGCTTGGCATCATCGGTGCCATGCAGATAGAGGTGGAGGAGCTGATCTCCCACATGACCGCGTGCGAGACCCGCCGCATCAGCGGCATCCTGTTCACCGAGGGGCTCCTGCGGGGCAAGCGGGTGGTGGTGGCGAAGTGCGGGATCGGCAAGGTCTTTGCCGCCCTCTGCGCCGAGGCCATGATCTTGGCCTACTCTCCCGCCGCCATCGTCAACACCGGCGTGGCGGGTACCCTGACCGATCGGCTGAGCATCGGACAGGTGGCGGTCGCCACAGCGGTGGTTCAGCACGACATGGACACCTCCCCCATGGGCGACCCGATCGGCCTCCTGTCGGGGTTGGATATGGTCAGCATCCCCGCCGATGAGCCCCTGTCGGCGCGGTTGGCGGCCTGCGTGGAGGCGGCGGGAGTGGTCTGCGCCCGCGGCGTGGTCGCGTCGGGGGATCAGTTCATCGCCTCGGCGGCCGCCCGTACCCGCATCCACGAGAGCTTCCCCGGAATGGAGCTGGTCGCCTGCGAGATGGAGGGAGCCGCCGTCGGGCAGGTCTGCTACGTCAATGACCTGCCGTTCGCCATCCTGCGCGCCATCTCGGACGGCGGGAACGAGCAGTCCTTTGCGGATTATCCCACCTTCCGGGCGGCCTCGGCGCACACAGCCGCCGCCGTGCTGGAGGAGCTGATCGAGGAGCTGTGATCCCCTGCCGTGTCCCTCTAATGCATTTCCCCCTGCCGAACCATCCGGTGCGGCGGGGGCTTTTTGTCGTGTCGGGGGGCGTGTGCGGTCAATGTGTGCAAAGAGTGATGGTCAAATTTGGGTATTGTGCCGAAAGTCACGGTGATTATGAAAAACAGCAAAAAAACCTGTTGACAAAACCGCCATTTTGGTATAAAATGAAAGTACATACGGTGGGGGAGTTCCCCTACCGCAGGGCGTTCGTACAGGCAGTGCCTGTCGGACGCTACACTTACTTCTGCAAAGGAGAATCACCATGAAGAGATCCATTCGCGTACTGGCTATGATCCTGCTGGTGGCTATGGTCGCGGGTATGCTCCCGACCTTCGTCATCGCAGAGGAGGCCACCAAGGGGATCACCCTTGAGAAGGACACCTACGAGGTCGGCGAGGACATCATCGTCAACGCCGTGGGCACCGGCAAGGACTGGGTCGGTCTGTACCTCAAGGACGACAAGATCGGCTCGGCCGCTGACGGCGGCGCGGCTGCCATCCATTGGTACTACGCCGAGCAGCATCCGACTCTTGAGATCAAGAAGGCCGATCAGTATTCCGGCAGAACCGACTTCGCGGACATTCCCGTAGGCGAGTATAAGATCGTCCTTCTGGAGAATGACGGCTACAACATTCTGGACGAGAAGTACATCACCGTCGTTCCCAGCTCCAACCCCAATGTATATGAGGACGAGCAGACCATCGAGCTGGCCGGCGGGCAGTCAGCTGCCTTCGCGCCGCACGCAGCCGAGCAAAGTTTTGCCGTTCGGTATAATGTCGGCTCGAATCGCCGTCTGTCCTCGGTGAACATCTTCTCGCTGGCTACCTACTCTGCTCCCTGTCAGCAGATCAGCTACCGCATCTATCAGTGGAACAGCGACTACGACACCACCGTGGCGGGCAAGGCTCTCTTCACGCTGGTGGAGAAGGATCACCCCGACAACGCGGCAGTTGCCGTCCCGATCCCCTGCGAGCTGAACCTGACCGGTGATCTCCTGTTCGTCATGACCTGTGACCAGGCTGAGACCGGCATTACCCCGTGGCAGGCAAGTAACATCAATGTCGAGGATGTGACCTTCTTTGACAACGGTGTTGAGGGTCCCGCTTTCTGCATCAGCGTCAAGACCGCCAAGGCTCTGCCCAAGATGGATCCCACCTACATCATCGATTTCACCGGCTTCTGCGAGGATGTGGATGCGACCTTCGGCTTCAACGAGAAGGTCGGCAACAACGTGGAGTACAGCAAGTCGTTGGTGAACGGTTATGTCACCTTCAAGGCTCCCAAGAAGGATCCCTATGTCTGGATCCGCAACGGCAGCGCGGTCAAGGGTCTGTATGACATTCCCGCATCCGACCTCTCCTATGTGGTCGTGAAGTACCGCACCAACTATGACGATCCCACCGGTGAGGGCAACAAGAACACCGGCATCAACCTCTACACCAAGGTCAAGGAGGGTGACTCCGAGACAGGTTGGAAGTCCGCCGCCGCTGACACCATCAACGATGCCATGTGGCACACCGTCGTGGTCGACGGCTCCGCACAGTGGGGCGCATACGACGCACCCCTGACCCTGTTCCGTCTTGATCCGATGGAGGCCTCCAATGGCGACGGCATCATCGGCAAGGAAGCCGACATTGCCTATATCGCCTTCTTCCAGAACAAGGCGGCCGCTGAGACATATGCCGCCGCTGAGGAGAAGAAGGTCGCCGCCAAGGGCGAGCTGAACTGGGGCGATCCCGCCATCCTGTGCCTGGGCGGCGAGTACTACACAGCCGCTACCGTGCAGGTGCTGGGCGAGGATGCCAACATCAACAGCTTCCGTCTGCTGAACGAGAACAACAAGGACACCGGTCTGACCGTGATCACCACCGATGATGGTCGCAAGGTCGCCGTGGATTACCTGATCCCGCTGACCTACCAGGATCCGCTGGACGGCGCACTGGAGATCGACGGCAAGAAGTACACCTACGAGCAGAAGATCCCGGTCTCCATGCAGTACAAGACGGTCGATCCTGAGGACAACTCCAAGGCCTCCGAGGATCACATTGCCGTTCCGTCTGTGGCCGCTATGTCTCCCGATTCCATGCTCATCAACGGCAAGATCGTCAAGGACGGCTCCGCCCACGACTACATCAGCAAGACCCTGGGCGGCAAGATCCGTGACACGAGCTGCGCTTACGAGAGCGTCGGCTTCCGCGGCTGGGCAAAGACCGGCGAGGATGAGGCTGTCGCCATCACCCACTACGGCTACGCCCTCAACGACGGCGAGATCGTCTGGGACGAGTCCTTCGTGAAGGATGGCTCGGATGTTAAGTCGATTGTGGGTGGTAACGTGACCCGCTATGTCATCACCATCGATATGGCCACCGTCTCGGAGGGCTGGCACTATGTCTACCTGTTCGCCAAGGATGCCTCCGGCTCTGTCTACCGCCTGAATGTCTGGGGCGACTTCCAGATCATCAAGGGCGGCGAGCTGGTTCCGGATCACTATGCGGACAACAACGGCAACAGCTACCCGCTGGATTCCCTCCTCTACACCGAGGGCGAGCAGGTCTACGCTCTGCAGGGTGCCGTGGATGTGACGAACGGCATCGTGTCGAACGGCTACGATTACGACAATGTCAAGGAGACCTTCGTCCTGGATATCGCTACCAAGACCGAGAGCTCCAACCGCAACCAGGAGCTGGCGAACACCGACCCGCTGACCCACTTTGAGAACGCCGGCTACAACGAGGGTCCCGAGATGATCGCCCTGTACGGCGACCGCGACTATGCCAAGTTCGACAACATCGACTTCAGCAAGTACCAGAGATGCGAGATCATCATCGGTACCGACACTCAGGTGTCTGCCAACATCGCCGTGGGCTTTGTCACGGATAAGGCCAACATCTACGGTCAGGACATCAACAACATGAACCTGAACTCCAACATCGCCTATGGCATCGCAGGTCCCGCCTCCGAGGGCGAACCGAACCTGTCGGGTCACGGCTCCGGCGCGGGCTGGAACTCCACCGAGAGACGGATCGTGATCGATCTGGAGAATGTGGACTACAACGGTCCTGCCTACATGAGCATTTCCACCACCGGCGGCAGCATCACCATCATTGCAAAGGTCACCTTCTACGCCTACGAGGAGGACATCGTCAGAGGTAAGTACACCTACGACACCGAGGTCTCCTATGTGGCGGCTCCCAAGGTACCGGTGGATCCCGCCGAAGTCGTTCCCGTGTACATTCTGGACGGCGAGGGTCTGAACCCCACCAGCGACCAGATGCGTACCGATTCCACCGCATACGACTATGAGAAGGGATACATCCGCTACACGGCTATCGGCGGCGACCCCAACTCCGGTGCTTCCCAGATCCCTGCCGGCACCACCGTTGCTCCCTTCATGGTCATCAAGTACCGCACCGAGGTGAATTGTAAGGGTGAGCTGTTCACCGGTACCGGCACGGGTGCTACCGGCGGCTCCAACGTTCCGTTCCCGTCGGCCTACATCGCAGACGGCGAGTGGCACTACATGGTGGTAGACCTGCGCGCGTCGGGTGACTACGATGCCACCACCAATGTCATCAACCACTTCCGTAACGACTACGTACAGGGCAACGGCGAGTGGATCGAGATCGAGTATTACGCCTTCTTCGACAGCTACGACAAGGCCGACTACTACGGCGCGCATGATCTGCACGTGCCGCCTCAGCCTCCCAAGACCTTCAAGGCCACCTTTGTGGACGAGGACGGCACCGTGATCAAGGAGATCGAGTTCAAGGAAGGCACCACCAAGCTGACCGGTATTCCGAAGCCGCCCACCAAGGAAGGCTACACCTCCAAGTGGGAGAGCTACACGCTGGCAGATGCGGACATCATCATCAAGGTCATCTACACCGCAAAGACCACCGAGACCGAGCCGGCTACCGAGCCTGACACTGAGCCGACTACCGAGCCTGCAACCGAGCCGGCTACCGAGCCTGCGACCGAGCCGGCTACCGAGCCTGTGACCGAGCCCGAGACCGAGCTGACCACCGATCCCGCTACCGAGGCTGACACCAAGGTTGAGTCGGCAACCGGGGTTGACGCTACCGATGCCAATGCCGAGGATGACGGTTGCGCTTCCGTCGTGGTTGCCTCCGGTGCCGCTGTCCTGATGGCGGCTGTGGCGGCTGCCGTGGTTCTTCGCAAGAAGAAGGACTGAGCGGAAACGGTAACGCGAAACGATATTCCAAAAAGTGACCCAATAGGCGGTAGCCGCAGGCTCTGCGGCTCCGCCCTGAGCCGGGGCACCTACCCATAGTGTCCCGAGGGGGACTGCCGCGCTACTTGCGGCGGTTCCCCTTTCGGGCTGAAATGGCTGAGTGAAAGGAGCTGCTCCCGTGAACCTGACCCGATCCAAACCCGTCGGCCTGACGGCACTTGTCCTGCTGTTTGCGCTGTGCATACAGATGGCGGCGATGTTGCCTGTTTCCGCCGCCTCGACACGGGAAGAAGCACCTGCCTACCGTTTCAACATCGACCAATTCAGCGGCGGGGAGTCCCCGGGCGGCGGTGACCGCCTGCTGGTCAGCCGAGACTGGGTGTTCAAGGCCGGTGAGACTGTAAAGATCGCCGGTTGGCTGGCGACCGAGGCGGGGATCGAGAGCTACCGCTACGCCTTTGTCCCGGTCGGGGACACCGGTTCGGTCGGTTCGGTGGAGTGGAAGACCCCCGAGAGCTTGACCATCGCCGCCCGCCCCGACCTGACAAAGGCGGGTATCCCCTATGAGACGGGGCACAACACGGCGGGCTTCTCGTTCGAATTCAAGACCCCCGTCGGCGCGGACGGGATATATGACTTTTACCTGCGGGGGGTGACGAAGAGCGGCGGCTACTGCGACCTGCTGGTGACCCTCCATGTGACGGTCGGCGACCCGGATGCCGATGACGGGGAGACCCGCGTGGTCAACCTCACCCGCGTGGCGCGGGAGATACAGGGCATGGCGGGGCTGAGCGCGAGCACGAGCGGCGTGACCCTGTCCGCCGAGGGTGTCCTTCCGCTGGGGATGATCAATCTGACTGCCTTTGAGCAGGTCAGCATCACCTATACCCTCGCCTCTGACATTACGACCGAGCAGGACGGCCGCACCGCCGCACTGGGCTTCAAGCAGACAGCGGCTGTGGGCGCATCGGACGCCATCGCGCCGACACCCTATCGCGCCGAAGACGGCTTATACGACCTGCGGGACAACCTGATCTTAGGGCGGCTGAGCGGCGGTCGCGGGACACATACCCTGACCTTCGACTTGACCGAGGTGGGGGGCTACGGCGGGCTGTACCTGTCGGGTTACCTGCTCGGGCAGGACAGTGTGACCGTGACCGACATCACTTTTACCTATCGCGGCAAGACCGAGAGCCGCACCGCCGCCCGCATCCTCTGTTCGGGGGAGCTGTCCCCCTACTTCAGCGGCTACAACTGCGTGACCACCGAGACCGTGTCGGATCCTGCGCTGGGGGATGTCCTGCGCATAGAGGTCTCGGAGGACACCAACGACCCCTATGTCTACTTCAACGCCGAATCACTCCTTCAGGACTACGGCCTGCGCATGAACGCCGATGAGTACTGCTACATGGTGGTGCTGGCGCGGGCGCGCAAGGGCAATGCCAAGGATCACATGACCTTTTACCTCTGCGCGGGGGACATCAGCAGCCCTACCGAGAAATGCACCACGAGCCTGAAGCTCAATGCCGACGGGCAGTGGCACTACTACCTCATTGACCTCGCATCGACCGATACCTGGGCGGGGATCATCCACGGCTGGCGATTCGACATGATCAATGGGCAGACTGCGGCAGGGGACTGGGTGGACTACGCCTCGGTGCAGCTGTTCCGCACCCGCGAGGCGGCGGCCGCCATGACGGCGGGGGATCCGCTCAAGCCCGACAGCGTGTTCCACGCGGGGGGCGAGCTTGTCCTGCGGGACGACCGCGAGGAGAAGGATGCCGTCGGGACGACCGAGCCATTCCTGCCTGCAAAGGAGGATATCTATCAGCCGCCCGTAACAGAGACCGAGACAGACACCGAGACCGCCACGGATCCCACGACCGACACCGAGCCTATCACCACCCCCGACACGGGTAGCGAGACCACCTCGGCTACGACCCCCGAAACGGCTCCTGAGACCGACATACTCCCCGAGAGTACTTCCGAGACCGATCCCGACACGGCGGCTGCCTCGGGCGGCTGTGGCTCTGCCCTTGCGTGCGCGGGACTGTGGCTCGCCTGTCCGTCGGCACTGCTCCTCTGCGGGGGATGGTGCAGGTCACGGCGGTCACGGAGAGAACGGCATATCTGATCGACAAGATCATTCAGAATGAAAGAAGGAAAGAAGACCATGAAACGCATTCTATCCACCCTTTTGGCCATCCTGCTGTGCGCGGCGACCCTGCTCACAGTGATGGGGGCTTTGACAGCGGCGGCGGACGAGGAGATCCTCGTTCCGGGTGCCCTGAGCGGCGAGACCTCCCGCGAGACCCGGGAGATCAAGCTGGATGACGGCACCGCGACAGGGGTCAACTGGACGCAGATCAAGCTGGACGGCACCTACGGTAACAAGGAAGTCAACGTGGCGGAGTTCAGCCTGGCCAACACCCACCTGTCGGTGGAGGTCATAAACAGCGGCTCGGGTGTGGTCAACCTCCAGACCACTGCCATCGCCAGCGACAAGTATACCGCGAACCATGAGGGTCAGACCGTCCTCGCCGCCGTCAATGGCGACCTGTTCATGACCGCTGTCCACAGCGGCACTGCCGTGACCCAAAAGGTACTCCGCACCACCCGCGGCGCGCTGATCCTGGACGGAGAGATCTGGGCATCCCAGCAGATCGACCAGGAGAACCTGGACGCGACCAACGCCGAGAAGGGCACCCCCGCAGGGGATAAGGCGGCCTTCGGCGTGACGGCGGATAACCAGCCGCTGGTCGGCTCCCCCGATATTAAGATCGCCATCACCGTGGGCGGTAAGGAGATATCCATCGACGGACTCAACCGTCTGCCTGCCCGCAACGCGCTGATCGTCTACAACGGCCGCCTGAACCCCAACGAAAACTCCAACTACGCTCTGAACGACGCCTACGAGGTGGAGATCGAGGTGGACGACACGGCCTTCCGCGCCGGCGGGAGCATGACGGGTACCGTCAAGGCTGTCTACCCGCAGGATTCCTCCACTCGTCCCGCGCTGGGCGGCAACTGCATCGTGCTGACCGCACGCGGCAACAAGGCCTCTACCCTGAAGGATAACTTCAAGGTGGGGGACAAAGTCAGCTTGACTACCACCCTGACCGACCGCTGGGGCAATACCGAGCTGTGGCAGAATGTCAAGGAGGCCATGGGCGGACACATTCCGGTCATGCTGGACGGACGGCAGGCCACCGCGCTGGGGAGCACCTCCGAGTACCCCACGACCCTGATCGGCTACCGCGATGACGGTCATGTCATGCTCTGCACCGTGACCTCCCCCAAGGACAAGACCTATGCGGGTCTGAAGCAGAAGGATGCGTACAAGTTCTGCCGTGAGCTGGGCTACAACAGCGTGTTCTATCTGGACGGCGGCGGCTCCGCGACCTTCGTGACACTGGAGGACGGCACCTACACCGAGCGCAACAAGTGCTCCGACGGCTCTCCCCGTATCGTCATCAACTCCATCGGCGTGGTCTGGAACGACACCGCCGTCTGTGAGCGGCAGGGTAGCCTGTCCTATATCGACATTCCGGTCGACCTCTCCAAGGTGCCCGCGACCCACCTGGACGGTGCTCTGCTGAGCGAGCTGGTGGGCGGCGCGAACGCGGTCAGCCTGTCCTACGACGAGACCGAGCGCGCACTGGCCGTGACCACCAACCAGAATACCAACGACCCCTACGCCTCCTTGAGCTTTGCCGACCTGATCCCCGCCTCGGCGGATCAGTATAAGTATATGGTGTTCAAGGTAAAATCCACCCACACTAGCGCGGCTCTCTTCAAGCTGTATTACGCGGCGGGCAGTGTCGGCGGGCCGGCCGAGACCTGCACCCGCAGCTTTACCGTGAAGACGGGGGACGAGTGGCAGTATATCGTGGTGGATATGTCCAAGGCCGCCAAGTGGGACGGGGACATCCACAACATCCGTCTGGATGTGTTTGACGGCCCCATGATCCCTGAGGGTACCACCATGTACATTG
Organism: uncultured Clostridium sp.; assembly: GCA_964463245.1. GTDB lineage: Bacteria > Bacillota > Clostridia > Oscillospirales > CAG-272 > CAMEON01. The sequence goes on from CAYXBU010000052.1 coordinate 13,822, forward strand.
GTGCGATCGTCCTGTGTGAGTATCAGGAGGATGCCGAGCTGGTCAAGGACGGATGGCTGCCTGAGGGCTGTGTTGAAGACTATCTGGCCTACAAGGAGTCCTTGAAGCCGAAGGAGACCGAGCCTCCGACCGAGGCACCCACCGAGCCTCCGACAGAGCCTGCGACGGATCCCGCCACTGAGCCGGAGACTGATCCTGTGACCGAGCCGACCACTGAGCCTGCGACCGAGCCGGAAACAGACCCCGCCACCATCCCCGAGACCGACCCTGCCACCGAGCCGGAGTCGACGGATGAGACCGAGGAGAGCGACGAGGGCTGTGGTTCCGTCTTGTCGTTCGGTACCGGCGCGACTGTCCTGTTGCTCCTGTGCCTGCCCCTGCTCCTGTGCGTGCGGCGGACGGGACGGCGCGAAGATAGGAACGCGTAAAAAAACGCCGAGACCCGAGGCTGTGCCTCGGATCTCGGCGTTTTGTGCAAAATGTGCTGACGCGCGTAAAAGGAAATAAGAAAAGGGCTTGATACATCAAGCCCTTTTTCTGG
>CAYXBU010000053.1:0-13932 GCA_964463245.1 uncultured Clostridium sp.
GCAAAAACGCACAACCGATCTCTCAATCAGCCTTCCGTTTTTGCCCTATTTGTCATCCTTGCCCGGCGATCCGGCTTCAAACCGCCCGGCAAGGCCACAAATCAAAGAAGATCATGTCAAATTCCCTGCGCCGACCCCTCGGGGTCTTTCTGTATGGGAAGGGTCGGCGCGATGTCATCAAATCAGGAGCGGTTCTCCTGCCTCGATGGGTGAGGCCTTTCCCAAGACCTCGATCTTGTTGCGGTAGCTGCTACCCAAACGGTACAGACGAACCGAATCCGTCTCCGGCTGAATAAGCTTTTCCAGCCCCGCCCTCAGAGCTGCCAGCTGCGCCGGATCCAGCTCGACCTCAAACACCGAGTTCTGTACCCGACATCCGTACCGCTCGCATAGCTGCGCTACCTTGCGGAGCCGCTTGGCTCCCGCCGGATCGGTCGTGTCAACGTCATATGTGACCACCAACATCATATCGGCTCACCTCCAAACGAAGGGCGGATAGACGTCCAAGTCTCCGCGCAGGACGCGGGCAAACAGCATGGCCTGCGCATAAGGGATCATCCCGATGGGTATCTTCTCCTCCAAGAACGGATGCGTGATCTCCTCCGCCTTGCGGGTCTGCCACGCCGAGAGCAGGGTGCGCCGCCCCCGGTCGTTCAGGAGCACAGCCTCCCCGTCGGTGTCAAAATCCCGCTCGGTCAGCTGTCCGCGGTTGATGAGGGTCATGACGAACCGATCACACAGCGGCGCACGCAGCTCCTCGATCATATCCAGCGCGAAGGACGGCCGCCCTGGGCGCAGGGTATGCAGGTAGCCCGCCGCCGGGTCGAGCCCCACGGTCTCCATGGCCGACCGGATCTCACGCGTCAGGAGCATATAGGTAAAGGACAGGGCGGCATTGACTTGGTTGCGGGGCGGGCGGCGGCTCCGCACACCAAAGCGGAATCCGGCAGGGTTCCCCGCGATCATCTCATCAAAGCACCCGAAATAAGCGGTTGCCGCCGCGCCCTCTATACCGCGCATGGAATCCACATCGGTACATTCCAATACCTCCTCGGCGGCGTGGCTCAAGCGATCGGCCGCCGCGCGGAGAGCCGCTCGACCCTCCTCCCGCTTGCTGTTCCGTGCCGCACGGGTCAGCACCAGCTTTCCGTTTCGCAGCTTGGCCAGCAGAATGGAGCTGACGATCTGCCGACAAAAGCCCGTGTCCGCCATGCTCTCATATTGCCGCTTTCGCAACAGCACATTGCCGCTGCCGGGGCCGCAGAACTGCCCCATGAAGTGGCCGTGATCGTCAATAAAGGTCACGCTGATCCCGCGCTTCCCGCAAAATTCCAGAAGGGGCGTGGAGACCGTCATGATCCCAAAGCAGACGATGGCCTCGACCGACAGGGCGGGAATATTGAGTTTTTCCTCCTCCCCCGTGCGGATGCAGATGTTCTCGTTGCGGCAGAACAGGTAACTGTCGGGGGTCAGGACATACAGGGTCTTCAACAGCTTTTTCATATCAGATACCCTCCTCTCCGCGCTCGTCAAGCTCGCCGACAGCCTCCGCCCGCAGGCGGGTCATGTAGCGGTCGGCCGAGGTCTTTGCCTTCGGCATACATATCTCTGACAGGGAGCAACGGCGGCACTTGGCACTGTACACCGCCGCAGGAACCGTCAAGTCCTCCCTCAGGCGGCACAACTCGTGAGCCGCCTCCCGCACGCGGGCGCGGAGGGTCGTGTCCAGCTCGACCTCCAAGCGACGGTGAGCCGAGATGAAGAACAGCGCACCGCGCGGGATGCTCGTGTCGAACATCTCCTCCAGGCACATGGCCTGTGCACAGAGCTGGAGCTTATACTCCTCCTCATCACGCACCACGCCGTGCTTATACTCGATGGGGTAGAGCCGTACCGGGAAGTCGGCCGCCGGGATGTGACAGCCGCCCTCCTCCCGCTCGGCCTCGATCTGATCGCACTTGCCGAGCAGACCCATCTTATCCGAGAAGACCGTGAACTCATACAGCTTGATATGATCCCCGCGCCGCTCGACCCGCTCGGTATGTACCCGCTCGTGCTCGGCGCGCCCGCGTGCGGTGTCGGCATTCTCCCCCCACTGCCGCTCGTTGAGCAACAGCCCCGCCCGACGCGGGCAGTAGCCGATCTGTGACAGCAAGGACAGCGGCAGGTATTCCGGATCAAGCATGGATGGCGGTAAACCAGGTCTCGCCCTCGGGCAGAGAATTCCAGCAGATGGGGCTGAAGGCATCCGACTTAAAGCCGATCTCCACCCCGGCGGGCAGGTGGGTCATGTCCACCATCGCATCGTAATCGCGGTAGCTGCGCGGGCTCCCTACCTCCGCCCGACGGTGCACCTGCACCAGATCGAACAGCTTGTGTGCGGGGGCACAGCCCAACCGCGCCTGCTTGGCTTTCTGCTCGGGGTCGCTGTCGGTGCCGACGTGCTTGAACAGGATGAGGGGGGACACCACCGCCATCTCGCCCTTGCTGGCACTGCGGTCGTGCTCGTACATATTCAGGATAGCCTCGAACAGCACCTCCAGGTCGTGGTCGTCAAAGCCGGTATCCGCAGCGAGATTCGCGCTGACGAAGCCCCGCACCTCATAGAGACCAAAGGGGATGAGCTGCTTGCGCCCCATGGTGCGCAGCCTCTCCTCCGGAGTCTCGTTTTCCACCGTTTGGTAATATTCCAGTGTCTTGTCCTTCTTGTCATCTCCGAGGGTAGCCGCCATACGGGTGATGGACAGATCCATCGGCAGGATGGGGTCAAGGCTCTTTCCGAAGGTGATCTGCACGGGGCCGCGCACCTGACCGGCGTTGGGACCGGTGGACATCACGGCACCGAAGGTGCGGACATCGTAGAACAGCTCGCAGGCCTTTGCGCGGGCGGCGTAGACACCATTCTTGGTGCTGTCGTCCTCCATGTCGGCCGCCCGCCGCGCCTCGGCGATGTGGCGGTTGATGTTGGTGGACTGCTGAATGATGATGTTCATGCCCGGCTCGTCCCCGTGCGCGATCTGCACATAGTTGCGGATGCGGCGCTTGGTCGCCACATCGGTGATGAAGCCCTGCAGGGTCTCGGGGTCCATGCGGGGGGCATTGCCCATGTCGGGGTCTCCGTTGGGGTTGGCGTTGGTGCACGCGACGTAGTAGATGAACTCGTACCGATTCTGAATGGTAGCCATATTATGCATCCTCCTGCTTGTTTTCTGCTTTATTCTTTTCATATCCCGCGCGTATATCGGCCATGATCTCGGTCATCATCTGCCGATACCCCAGCGCAAAGTAGCTCTGCTGTTCCAGATTCAGAGCCGGGGGGAGCTGTCGGGCGGCATCGGTGCCGAAGAAGCTGTAGGCCTCGTTCAGGTACTTGTGGTACTTGAACGCGATCCCCCGCTTGCCGTCATGCGCCAGCTTGTCCAGATAGACCTGCCCCATGCGCTCCAGCTGACCCAGCACCAGGGTCGGTGTGCGGCTGGCCGAGGCGTAATACCGCTGAGACAGGCTCGCGTTCACATCCCCCATCGCCACGCTCTGCAACTGTACGTAGACCGCCACCAGTGCGCCGCAGTGGTAGGCGGCATTGGGATAATCCTTGTTGTAGTTCTCCATTTTGGAAACCTCCTCATTTCGTTCTCCGCCCTTGCGGGACAGCCAGGCCTTGAGCCACTGGCAAGCTATGGCATCCGCCACAGCGGGATTTCGTTCATTCTCCTTGGGGGACAGGATGTGGGCACGGATGTAGGCCAGCGCACGGGATGCGACCGCATCCGGCAGGGGAGTCCCGTTCAGAATGGCCATTAGAATGGCGGGGGTCAGTCCAGACAGCTCCTGCTTCATCTTGTCCATCATGCGGTCACCGCCGGTGTCCTTGATCAGGCGTATCAGCCGTGCCGTCAGCTTGCAGGCGGGCAGGCGTCCCGACCCTACATTGTTCGCAAGCGCGATATCCTGCTCCCACAGGGCGATATTGCGCCGCAGGGTCTCGTAGCTCCCGCTCTCGTAGCGGCGCACCATGACGCGGCCGCTTGCCCCCGAGAGCAGCAGGATATGGTAGCGGCTGTTCCCTATCTCCGATCTCTTGCCGCTTGTGATCCCCGTGATCAGTTTGTCGGCGTTGGCCTCCTGCTGGAGGCGGTCGGTCATCTCCCGTCCGGCCTGTTTCTCCGCCGAGGTCTCACCGTCGCCGCCCGTCTCGTCCTCGTCCTCCGCAAAGTCGCTCTCGGAAGACGGGTTCACGGCGTTCATGACGATATCCTCCTCCGGGTCGATCTGACAGTCGTACCAGTGGACGAACTTCATCCCGGCGTAGACGGGGGCGGTCGGCTCGAATTTTCGCCGAGCATCCCGCCGATACATGGCAGGGGAACCCTTCAGCAGGTCGGTCAGGGCATCCTTGACCACCGCGAAGGCCTCCTCCGACATGGGAGAATTGGCGGATTGCTTCAGGCCGTAGGAGCAAAAGGCCGCCTTATCAAAGCAGACCAACGCCTCGCCGCTGGATTTGCCACCGACGGTCTGCAGGCCGTTCACCTTGGGCACGGTGTCCAGAGGGGAGGACAGCTGACCCGTGATGAGGCATGGGACTCCGCCATCCCCGTCCGCCGTTTTTTCAAACCGCTTGCGGTACTCGCTCCACCACGCACGGACGGCGGGACTTTCGGTCACGACCTCGCCGCCGACCTTAAAGGTCACGCGATCCATGTCCTTGATCTTCTTCTCCTGTCTTTCGTGGCAGATGACTTCTAATATATCCGGGTCTTCCAGAGCCGCAAGGCAGACCCCCAGCGCGGGGATGGTCTGCGAGCCGTCCCGCAATATCTCTCGGAAGAAGGCGGTCTTCTTGCCCTCGTCCGCAAAGACGATCGAGGCCTTCTCGGCCAGCGGGTTGCACTTGTCCGGGCTTTGCGAAAGGGAGCCTACATCGGGGCATATCCGCTCCTCCCCCTTCTTGTCGTTGTCGCAGATCTCGATGCCCAAGAAATCCCCCCGCGCCGACAGGCACACATAGGCGCGGATCGGCTTTCGCTGGAAGCCGGGCGGGATGGAGAGCCCGTTTTGGATGCCGTACTCATATAACGCTTTCAGCATAGGCCGCCTCCTTTGAGCACCAGGTCGCTGTCGTAGGGCGGCACCTCCACGACCCCGTGCTCCATGACCGCGTGGTAGAGCGACAGGCGGGGCTGTGCCTTCTTGGTCAGCTTGTACTTGTGCAGGTCGAATACATCATAGACCATCAGCCCGAGATCCATGCTGACATCGATGGGCGGGCGGGTGCCGTCGCTCTCCTCAAAGTAGCAAACGAACTCCCGCAACCCCAGCGAGGGTTGATAGTAGGTCTTGCCCGAGCGGATGCGGCGGTTGGCCTGACAGTACAGCTGTTCGAGTGTGCCGCCAAATTCCGGCCGCTTGCAGATGGTGGCCGTGATGCGGTAGCGCACATCCTTGAGCACCTGAGTCTGTCGCTGGGTACGCTCGTCATCGGTGTAGAGGATGGCGGCGGTCGCATCTCCGCGCGGGTTGACCTTGGACTTGACCTCGTTGCGTAGGAAACTGAGGTATCGGATGGGGTTCAGCACCTCAATGCGGGTGATCTGCCAGTAGAACTCACACGGCTTGCTGTAGATAGCCGATAGGATGCCCCGCGCGGCAGATGGTGTAGGGACGGGGTAGGTCAGCCGTTCCACCTTGGCATAGGGTGGCGTAAAGCAGGCAAAGTCCCCCCAGACCTCTACACAGATCTTCGTGTCCATTCATTTCACCTCCTGATATTGGTTTTTCTCGGCTCGCCGGGACAAGGGCGAGCACATCATAACGAAACAGTTTCAATTCTCACCCGATTTTCTCATGTTTGTTTTGATATAATGTGATGGAGCGGGTGCAAATACAGTATAGAACAGAAAAGGGCATTTGTCAAGGGGGCTTGTGAAGAAAAATCAATATCGGCATCATGCACAGTTAACATATACGCGTTTTGTTCAATATGCAAAAGAGAGTCGGGGTCTCCCCCGACTCCTCAGCAGATCGCGGTATTGCTGTCCTCCTGCAACTCCAGCCCCCACTTCTCATGGTATCTGTCCTCATAGCCCCGATTCAGGATGAAGGTTCCGGTCGGGACACGCTCCCCGCGGTGGGACAGGAATACCTCGGTAGTCATCTCTCGAACTGCCTTCACGTTAAAGCAGGTGATGGTGACCGGTGCGGCTGCCCGCAGGAGGGGCTCTGCGACACCGCTCCCCTTGTCCACGGCAGACTGCACGGCTCGGTAGTGCTCCATGTCCCCCTCCCACGGCAGGATCAGGCGCACACCGCCGTCCGAGATCAAGCGGTAGGCACTTTTCACATCCTCATAATGCCTGATTTGCAGTGCATTCTGCAGCGTTGGCTCCTCCTTCATTTCATGAAATAATCTCGTATAGTAGGTGCGGATCAGCTCCGGGTCACCGATATCAAGGTCTCCGCGCTCCGCCCACAGATGACTGACCACCCCTGCGGCCTTCCCGTATGATGCATCGTCGGGGTATATCCGCTTCCCCTCCGGCTCAAAGACCACTACACGACCGCCGTGCGGCAGGCGGCCATTTCGGTTACAGCGTCCCGCCGCCTGAATGATGCCCTCCAGCGGGGCTAAGGCGCGGTACATGACATCAAAGTCCAGATCCACCCCCGCCTCGATGCACTGGGTCGCCACCACCAGGCAGTCCAGTCCCTCGGTCTGTCGCCGCTTGATCTCCTCCACCACCGCCAGCCGATGCCCGGGGCAGAGGTCGGTGCTGAGGAGATACAAGCCCTCGGATGTCCCGCGCAGCTCCTCCAGCTCGCGGATCAGCTCTCGCGCCTGTGCCCGCAGGTTGACCAGACAGCAGGCGTTGGTCTCGCGGGACAGCTCGGCTGCTATGGCGGACAAGGAGGGCTTGTGCAGGCGATCCCGATTGATGCACAACCGCCACTCCACCTGTACGCGGCGCATCTCGCGGAACAGCCGCGCGGGGTCGGGCAATATCTCGGTCGGTGCCCATTTCGCGCCGGGCAGGGCGGAAAATTCCGGTTGAGTTGCCGTGGAGAAGACCATACTGCACCGGTATCGCTCGCACAGTCGGTTCACGACCGCCACGGTGGGGGCGGCCAGCGGGGCGGGCAGGCTCTGCGCCTCGTCGAAGAGCACGACGCTCCCCGCGATGTGGTGTAGCTTGCGGCAGTCGGTGGGTCTGTCCGAGAACAGACTCTCGAAGAAACGAACGGAGGTAGTGATGATGACCGGTGCATCCCACCGTGCGGCCAGTATGCGCTGTTCCTCGGTCAACTCCCGTTGGCTGTGATCCACCAGTATGTCCGGAAATATCTCCCGATAGGTCTTCTCGGTCTGCTCCGCCAATGTCAAGAACGGCAGGACAACGATGATCCGTCGGAGACCGTGCTGCTTGCAGTGCCGCAGGGCAAAGTGCAACATGGCCAGGGTCTTGCCCACCCCGGTCGGGGCGGTCAAAGTGAACAGCCCCATGGGGCGGGCGGCGGCCTCCCCGCAGGCCTCGTACACCTGATCCCGCAGGCAATTTAAGGACGCCGCCGCCGTAGAGCCTTGCCGAATGGCGGCGCGGTGCGCCTCCAGCCGCCGCAGAGCCTCGTCGGCATCCATCGTAGCGGCGGGTGACAGGTCTTGCGGGCTGTCATCCTGCGCCGACACGGTGTAGTCGGCATCCACCAGGCAGGAGAAGAGCATCCGTGTGTCCAGCATATCCGCCGCAGGGTCGGGCGGTGCCGTCCTCGACCTTGGCCTGTGCATCCGCCCCGGGAGGTCACGCACAAAGCAGGCGCGGGCGATCTCAAACTGCTCCGCAGTCAGGAGGGCGGGGGTCTTCTCCGTGACCGGAAAGTGGGTCATTCCGCCGTTCTGCAGGTTCGGCAGGGTACCGTTGCTGAACATGGTACCCAAGGAGATCAGTCCGTCGTGGTGTCCCCGTATGGCCTCGATGATCGGGGCGTAGGTGTCCCACCGACCGCCGGCTTTCAGAGCATCCTTTCTTTCCAATTTCGCCTGTTGGCACAGGTAGACAGCCCCGCCTACGGCGTGATCCACACGGCTCGCCTGCCCACTCAGCACCTGCTGAAATCGGTCGCTGTACTTGCCGAAATCGTGAAGCAATCCCGCCAGCTCGGCCTCCGCCTCCAGATCCGCCTCCTTGCCGAATTGTTTCGCAAGGCGACTCACCTTGTCCAGATGCTCGCGGTTGGGGATCGGCCCGTGGCAGGCATTGGCAGACTTGGCGTAATATTCCCGCACGGTCGGGGTGGTTGTTTTCTCTTTCTCCATTTTTCTCATTCCTCCTCGGATGCTTCGGATACCTTCATTATGCCGCATGGCGGCGGATTTGTCAAGCACTTTTCCGAGACAATGCCGCACAATTCAAAAAAAAATTCGTGGATTTCGCCCAAATGCTCTTGCATTCAGGACGGATATGTGGTATAATGAGAATGCAACCAATCTACCTTGCGCTCCCCCGACGGGCGGCGCGGGTACACAGAGAAAGGAAGTACACTGCTATGATCAAACTTTGCGTTGGCGTCAAGGGCACCGGCAAGACCAAAACTCTCATTGATGAGACCCAGAAGGCACTCTCCGCCTCCAAGGGCAACGTCGTTTGCCTGGAGAAGGGTTCCAAGCTACGCTATGATATTAACTACCAGGTTCGATTGATCAACACCGACGAGTACCTGATCTCGGATGCCTCCGGCCTCGGCGGCTTCGTGGCAGGCATTCTCGCCAGCAACAGCGACGTGACCGACCTGTTCATTGATTCTGCCTTGAAGATCTGCGAGGGCGACCTGCCCGCCTTCGACGAGTTCTTAGCCAAGCTGGACAAGCTGACCAAGGGCTCCGAGGTCAACATCCTCATGACCGTCTCCCTGCCGGTCGAGGACGCGACCGAGACCATGAAGAAGTTCATGTAACATACGCGACCGAAAGCTTTTCGCGGAGGGGCGGCTGCCGTATGCCCGGCACCTCGCCCCTCCGTCTGCGTATCATGCGCCCCGAAAAAAGCAAAAAGGAGGCTCCCCGTGTTTACCGTGCGCTTATGTGGGCTGGATGTCCAAATAGACAACCGATACAGCCATGTGGAACGGCTCTGCCGAGACTATGTTGTCCCGACCGCCGCTCCGCTCTTTCGCGTGCGTGTCACGGAGGCGGAGGCGGAGGCGTACCGCGCCGCCTGCGGTCGTCCCATGACGGCGGCAGAGGCCGAGAGTGCCCTGCTCTACCGTGCCATCTGCGGCAGGCTTCCCGCCTACGATGCTCTCCTGCTCCACGCCGCCGCGTTTCGGATGGACGGACGTGGCTACGCCGTCTCGGCCGCGCGCGGAGTGGGCAAGACCACCCACCTGCAGGCTTGGAAGGAGATCGCAGGGGATCGCCTGACCGTCATCAACGGCGACAAGCCCCTCCTGCACCGTGGCTCGGACGGTCACTGGCGGATGTACGGCACCCCTTGGTGCGGTAAGGAGGGGGAACAGACCAATACCTCCTGCCCCCTGAATGCCATCCTCTTTCTGGAGCGCGGGCAGGTCAACACCGTCACCCCCTCTCTCCCCGAGGACACCGCCGCCGGTCTCCTGACCGCGACCATCCTCCCCCCGACTCCGGCTCTCCGAGAGCGCATGGCCGACCTGATCGGGCGGCTTGTGCGGGAGGTGCCCGCGTATCAGATCACCTGCCTGCCGGATCGCACGGCCGCCGAGGCGGTCTATGAGACTCTGTCCCGCCTGTAGGTCGCAGGAAGATCCACATCCGAAAGGGGTGCTCCGCAGAGCATCCCTCTTTTCACATATTTTCAAAAAATTCACGTCATTCTCTTGACAAATTCCCCAAAAAAGAGTAGAATAAAAAGGAACTCTATTTTACAGTTCACAGTCCACAGAACGCTCCCATAATGAGGAAAGGAATGAACCGTTATGAAAAAGACACGTTTTCTGTTGCTGGCAGTCGCACTGGTACTCATGCTGACCATGTCCTTCGTTGCCTGCACATCCACCACATCCACCGGTGACGACGCCACCGGCGGTGACACCGTGACCGCGACCAATGCCCCCGAGACCCAGCCCGAGACCCAACCTGAGACTCAGCCCGAGACCCAGCTTGCCACCGTTGCCGAGACCGATCCTGCAACCGAGCCCGCCACCGAGCCCGCCACCGAACCCAGCGAGACCGAGCCCGGTGAGGCCGAGCCCGGCGAGGCCGAGACCATGGATCTGTTTGCCCCCGAGATCCGGATCGGCACGGTCGAGGATCTGATGCTGTTCAATCAGTTCGTCAACTACGAGCTGGACGAGGACTACTACCCCAGCGATTGGTTTGCCGTTGATGGCCAGACGGTCGTCCTGACGGCCGACATCGACTTGGCCGGCTATGAGTGGATTCCTCTGGACGGTGAGTCCCTCTTTGATGTCGTCTTTGACGGTCAGGGACATACCATCAAGAACATGAATATCAAGTACAACACCGAGCGCGATGTCACCGGTGTCGAATCGGCTCTCGGCTCCGGCTTCGTGGGGACCGTTGCTCAGGGTACTTATGTGACCTTCAAGAACATCACCTTCGAGGATGCTTACGTCACCGCGCGTGAGCGGCACGTCGGCTGTTTGGTCGGCCGCAACTACGGCGAGTGCAGCTTTGAGGACGTCACCGTCAAGAACTTCACGGTAGACGGCTGGTGCGACTACAACAACGGAAAGGCCGAGACCGACGGTTATCCCATCTGCTTCCGTATCGGCGGTATCGTGGGTACGACCTTCGGCGGCTATGTGGATTTCACCAACTGCACCGTTGACGGTATGCTCGCCTCCGGCTTCCACAACTTGGCCGGTATCCTGGGTTGCGACAACGTGACCGGCGGCTCTGTCACCGGCTACTCCTTCGAGGGTTGCCATGTGGAGAATATCAAGCTGGTGTTCAGCTACTGCCTGTCCGCTTCCTACACGGTGGATATGCCGCGCAAGTTCGTGTCCGTGTTCTTCAACGCAGCCGGCAACAAGTGGGTCGACAATGTGGATGATTGCTTGGAGAACGGCAACACCTACGCCAATGTGACCTACTACGACTGGACCTCCACCGAGGAGTATGACGAGAACGGCAACAAGGACATCAACGCCATGGAGGAGTACGACGCCGCTCAGTTCCGCTCCTGGACGCAGGAGGAGGCTGACGCCGCATAAGAGGCTTGCTTGCTGTCAAAGCTGTCAAGTGTCTCGATCGGCATAAACTCATAAAAAAAGAGCCTGTCGCGCGGCGGCAGGCTCTTACTCATATTCATGAAAGGAACTTTCCCTATGTCATTTCGGTACACGGCCGCCATTTTCGACATGGACGGCACCCTTCTGGACACGCTGGATGACCTGGCGGATGCGGTCAACGCCACCCTCTCCGCCCACGGCTTCCCCCTCCGCTCGCGGGAGGAGATACGCGAGTTCGTGGGTAACGGCGTGGAAAAGCTGATGGAACGCGCCCTGCCCGACGGGAAACAGACCGTCGCCCGTAGTGCCGACGGGCAAGAGGTGGCCTTCCCCGCCCTGCTCTCGGACTTCAAGACCCGCTATGCCGCCTGCTGTCGGTGCAAGACCCGCCCCTATGCGGGAATCCCGGAGCTGTTGGCCACCCTGCGCGCGGCGGGAATGCCGATCGCGGTGGTCTCCAACAAGTTCGATGCCGCCGTGAAGGAGCTGGCCGCCGCCTACTTCGGTGAGCTGATCCCCGTTGCGGTCGGCGAGCGGGACGGTGTACGCAAAAAGCCTGCGCCCGACACGGTCTTTGAGGCGTTGCGTCTGCTGGGGCTACCCGCCGAGTCGCCCGCGCCCGGTGTCCCCTGCCCGATCTACATCGGGGACTCGGATGTGGATATCGCCACCGCCGAGGCCGCAGGTCTGCCCTGCATCTCGGTGCTCTGGGGCTTCCGCCCTCGCACATTTCTGACCGCACACGGCGCGACCTGCTTTGCCGAGGAGCCGTCGGAGGTAGCCGAGATACTCCTGGGGAAGCCCACCGAAACCTGATCTTGATCAAACTGAAAATGCGAAGGGGCATGAGAAGGTAGGAAGGCTCTCATGCCCCTCCATATATCAGTTTCTGTACTTGAATAATGCCGTGTGATAGGCAACAACGATCTCGCCCGATCTTTTCTCGGCTACGACGATCATCGTATCGCCGCGGTGCGTGGAGCTGCGGTTGCCGCTATCCGTCATGCGGTGTTGCGTTAGGTTTACCTTTCAAAAGATATGCCACGCTAAACTTTCTCAAAGAAGGACTTATCCACCTCATATATGGTCTTCTCTGTAACTCCGAGCCGATATTCGATCAGCTTTTCGATTAATTCCGAACCATCAATAAGGTCTATCTGTTGCTTGCCGGCGTTGGATGCCTCTTCACGAGCGGCACGGGTGAAAGTGCCTGTGGTGATAAAAATACCCTTTTCGATATCTGCCGTCAGTGATCCACGGAAATCACGAATATCTCCTGCGGAAACGCTCCCAATATAGCGTTTGCACTGAAAAGCAACATGAAAGCTGAGGATGCCGTTGATGCGTAATTTTCCGGTACCATCAATACCGCCATCCCCGGATTTTTTTGTTACCTGAACCTGAGAAAAACCACACTCTCTCAACAGAAGCATAGCAAGTCGCTCAAATGCATATGGGTTCATGTTGCATAACGTATCTGCCAATTCAGTTTTCCAAGGCTCCGGTTCTTCTGGGATATCATTGCCATCGTCAGGCAAATCGCCATCATTCAGGATATTATTCATCTCTACATCGGTTTTTCCGGTGTACTTTTCCTTTTTATGCTCAATAACATCAGCGCAAAAGATGCTCGTTTTATCAGCAAATTCAGGAGTTATCATCCACACACCACGTTTACTGTTACTGATAGCACCATAGTTCTTCAACCGTGTTCTTGCCCAAGCAAGCTGATACTCTAATTCCGTTCGTTGCGAAGCTTTTCCCTTGTGTGGCTCATCGATGACAGCGTCGGATAAATCCAGCATTGCAATAACACATTCGTAAATTTCACTTATGGTAGCAGATCCACCCAACTGCAATAGCGCAGCAAATGTGGGCTCAACCAACTCAAACTGAGTTGGAATTTTTATTTTCTCTGCCATAATTTTGCCTCCTTATGTAGAGAACTCAAACACACTGTCGTTGCTATCCCTTATTCCTTTGGGTTTCTATAATAAATGTTGGGGTTCCCCAAAAAAGATGAGCACAAAGGTTGAAAAACTGTTAGAATATAGTTACCACACCCAAACTGACCGGAGATCAATCTTATGCTCACTACAGATTATACATCAAGGCTGCTGGATTTACAAGATGTTCAAGTGGAAAAAGTCGAAAATTTCGAAGAAAAACAGCGGATATACATAAAGCCGGAGCGAAAAGTGGTAAATTGCCCCTGCTGTCGCGAAGAGACCTCCAAGACTCACGACTATCGAACGCAGGTGATCAAGGACTGTGAGGCATTGGGCAGACCGGTCGAGCTGGTTCTCCGCAAGCGGAGATATAAGTGCATCCATGAATAACTCGGCCGGATGTACTTATTCAACATCAGGAAGCCATATGGGTATGATTGGCAATAAACATCTTTCTATAAACATTAATAACATTATCAATTGACGGAGGATACTACGATGAAAAAATGCTTGTACTTCTACTCATTCTCTTATTGTGTACCCTGTTGTTTGCATGTAACAGAAACGATTTGCCTCTAACTTCTGATAATTTCTCTCAAGACTTTGTAAACCGCTTTTCTGATCATTATCACTTGGTTGACCCTCAACTTGCATATGTTATTGCTTCTCCGTGGGAGATTGAAATGAAAGTCGACAATGATAAAGGCAACACCGCACAATTCACGGCTTACGCCTTTTTCACTCACTTGCTTGCATA
>CAYXBU010000054.1:0-12641 GCA_964463245.1 uncultured Clostridium sp.
CAGCGCCGCCGCCTCGGTCAAGTCCTCGTTGAGCCGCAGGGCACGCGCCATGGTGCGTGCGATCTGGGATACCTCCAGCGTGTGGGTCAGGCGGGTGCGGTAATGATCCCCGGCGGGGGCTAAGAACACCTGGGTCTTGTACATCAGCCGTCGGAAGGACTGACAGTGGATGATGCGATCCCGATCCCGCTGGAACTCGGTACGCAACGGGGAAGGGGACTGCGGTAGTGATCGCCCCCGCGAGTTCTCACAGCGGGTGGCATAGCGACTCAGCAGAGCCTCCTCGCGGGCGGCCAGCCAAGCCGAGGTGTCAGCGTCACGGTTTCGGTTCATGCATCCTCCTCCTCTCGTCCATCTACCTCTAAGATACGCAAAAAAAAGGTTTTTTTCTTTTTTTCTTTCACAAATTTTTCGGTTTTTCGATCCCGTGTCGGAAGACGGGGTTTCAGATCGGCAAATTTGGCGAAAGTCACGAACATCTCTTGACAATCCCCCCCGAATATGCTATAATGCGACACAGAAGGGCATGAGCCCCATCGACAAGGAGGATCATCAACATGAGCCATCACCCGACCCTTACCCGCGTCCTGTCCTTGCTTCTTGCGCTGACCATACTGCTCGGTACCCTGTGTGCCTGTGCGGACGGCAGCGGCACGGTCGCGACCGAGGGCAACACCGTCAGCGAAAGCAGTCCCGAAGCCACCGCACCCGACGAGACCGGGGAGCAAGAGTCGGAGGAGGCTACCGACGAGCTGTCTGAAAGTGAGCTTCCCGAGCTGGATCTTGGCGGGGAGGAGTACGTTTTCCTGACCCAGTACCGCGAGGGCTGGACGTCCGGCGAGCTGACCGTCGAGGGGCTGGACGGCGATCCCGTCAACGACGCCGTCTTTACCCGGAACCAGGTAGTCGAGACACAGCTGCACGTGACCATTCGGAATATGCCCGAGTACACCGACAACCCCGAGGATGTGGCAAATAAGCTGGTAGCCTCGGTCAAGACAGGCATCCATGAGTATGATGTGGTCGCCGCGCCCATGTACACCATGACCGGTGTCAGTCTGGACGGCAACTTCCGCAACCTGCTCAAGGCCGACTATCTCGATCTGGAAAAGCCCTGGTGGACACAGGGTCTGAACGAGGCACTGGAGTATCAGGGTATGCAGTTCATCGCGGCAGGCTCCGCTCTCCTGTCCCTGTATCGTTTCTCCTTTGCTACCATGTTCAATAAGGGTCTGTTCGATGGTGTGGGTATTCCATACCTGTATGAGAATGTCCGCGACAAGACCTGGACACTGGATTATCAGAACAGCATCATCGAGACCTTCTATGTGGATAACGGCAACGGCGTACAGGACAAGACCGGTGACATCTACGGCTTTGTCTCCAATGATAACATCTCGGTCGATCCCTACTGGAGCTCCTGCAACATGACCATTCTCGGTCGTGACGAGGAGGGGGATTACACCCTGGCAGACTTCGACATCGAGAAGCTGGCTACCATAACCGAAAAGGTTCTTCAGCTGTTCTACGGCCATGATCAGGCCTCCTACGATTTCAAGTACCGCAACTACGACAGCGAGCAGGATGACATTCGGGATATGTTCGCGGGCGGCTATGCCGCCATGGCTACCCTGCGGATCATGGCACTGGAGTCCGGCTCCATGCAGAATATGACTCAGCTGTACGGCGTGGTTCCCATGCCCAAGTACGATGCCGCGCAGGAGAATTACGGCACCATGGTGCACGATGTCTTCACCACGCTGGCCATCCCCGCTACAGCTGCGGATGACCGCTTCCAGAACACGGGTGCTCTGCTGGAGGCTCTGGCCTACCAGGGTCACACCGTCGTCCGCCCGGCCTACTACGATGTAGCCCTGCGAACCAAGATGGTCACGGATCCCGATTCCTCGGAGATGCTGGACATCCTGTTCGAGAGCATCCGCATCGATCCCGGCATCCTCTATTCGGTCACCATGGCGAGATTCCACGATTCCTTCCGCAAGCTGATCAAGAACAAGGACGACACCGTCGCCTCCACCTACAAGGCCAAGACCAAGGAGGCCGAGAAGGTGCTGAGCAAGAAGATCGTGAACAAGCTCAATAAGCTGGCCAAAAAGGAAGCCTGATAATATCAAGTAACGCAAGAACAAAGGAACGAAGCATATGTCTATGAAACTCATGGAAGATCGTATCACCCGGGACGGGGTCATCGAGGACGGCGAGATCCTCAAGGTCGGGAGCTTCCTCAACCAGCAGATCGACGTGCCCTTCGTCAGCCGCTGTGCCGACGAGTTCTACCGCCTGTTCGGAGACGAGGGAGTCACCAAGATATTGACCATCGAGGCCTCGGGCATCGGGCTTGCCTGCCTGTGTGCCATTCCGTTCGGAGTGCCGGTGGTGTTCGCAAAAAAATCCCGCTCCAGCAACATGACCGGCGACGTGTATGTCGCACGGGTGTTCTCCTTCACGCATGGGACCGAGCATCAGATCATCCTGCCGCGCGCGTTCCTCTCGGCCTCGGATCGTGTCCTGCTGATCGACGATTTCCTCGCCAGCGGCGAGGCACTGGTCGGTCTCCGTGAGCTCTGCCGACAGGCCGGCGCCACTATCGTGGGCGCAGGGGTGTTCGTGGAGAAGAAGTACCAGGGCGGCGGCGACAAGCTCCGCGCCGAGGGGCTCCGCATCGAGTCGCTTGCCCGCATCACCTCCATGAGCCCCGAGGACGGCGTGACCTTCGGCTGATCCTCTCAACATCCTGATCAAACTGCCTGTACGCGACGGATGCGCTCCGCCGCGTACAGGCTTTCTGTATCAAAATTCCCCGAATGTTCATGGAATCGGACTGGACAAACCGAGCGTTCTGTGTTATACTATTGAGAAGAATGAGAGCCTGTGAGAGGAGTGAGATCACCGTGAATATCCTGTTGCTGTCCGACTCCCACGGCCATCCGGACTACATCCGCGCGGCGGTGGAGGTTGCACATCCGGACTGCATCCTGTTCGCCGGGGACGGCCTGCGGGATGTCCGCGAGGTGGAGCCCGAGCTGTCGGTGCCGATATATGCTGTGCGGGGGAACTGCGACTACGGCTTCCCCGCCGTCGGGTACGCCGAGGAGGAGCTTCTGACCCTGTCGGGGGTGCGCATCCTGCTGGCTCACGGGCACACGCTGGGGGTCAAACATGGGCTGGGGCGGGCGATCGCTTACGCCACGCAGCGTGAGGCGGCTGTGCTGGTCTTCGGACACACCCACGAGGTGTTTGAGCAGTACCTTTACCCGGAGGCATCGTCCTCGGACAGCCGCAACCCGCGCCCCCTGCTCCTGTGCAACCCCGGCAGCGTGGGGATGTACCCACATGACTTCGGCACCCTGACCATCCGTGACGGGCAGGTGCTGTTTGGCTCGGGGCGTCTGTAAACGGAAAACTCCCGCTCGGCTTGCGCCGAGCGGGAGCGGGTATGGAAAATGGTTATCAGACCTCGGCGGGAGCCTCTTCGGTCTCGTTCAGAGCCGCCTCGGCGGCCTCGGCCTCAGCGGCAGCCAGTGCCTGCTCGTACGCCTCGATCACAGCCTTCTCCAGCACTGCCCGGAACTGGGAGTTGATGGGGTGGACGATGTCCCGGAAGGTCTCGTCCGGATTCTTCCGGCTGGGCATGACGATAAAGAACTTATCGCGGGCGTTGATGACCTTGATATCGTGGACAGCCAGCTGTCCGTCAAACGTCACCGAAACAATGGCCTTCATAGGGCCGTCTTCAAACAACTTTCTTACCTTGACATCCGTGATCTGCATAACATGGCACCTCCGATGCTATAATTTTCAATGTATCCTTCGGATTTGGGATGTCTACAGTATAAAACAGCATTGTGACCTATAATCAACGACTTTGAGATTTTTTTGTGAATTTTGGGGTCGGATTTTCGACACGAAAATCTTTCACGTTCAATATCTTTTTGTGATCCGACAGTGATCGGGGAGGTACGACGGTATGTCTGTTTCAAACACACATGAGGGTGCTCTGCGCATCGGCGCGGTCATGGATTCCCTGCGAGCGCGCGGCGACTCGGTCTATTGCATCGGAATCGGCGGCGTGATGATGGCCTCCTTGGCATTCTTAACGGCGGAAGCGGGTTTTCCCGTCAGCGGGTCGGATCGCAGCACCACCGACACCACCCGCCGTTTGGAGAAGGCGGGTATTCAAGTCTACCCCACGCATGATGCCGCCAACCTCCCCGCCGATTGCGGCGCGGTGGTGTATACCGTCGCCATCTCGGAGGACAACCCGGAGTACCGTGCGGCGATCGAGCGGGGCATCCCCTGCTTTTCCCGCGCGGATTATATCGGCTGGCTCATGACCGGCTACCGCCACCGCATCGGGGTGGCGGGGATGCACGGCAAGAGCACCTGCACCTCCCTGTGTACGCAGGTCTTCTTGGAGGCCGAGGCCGATCCCACCGTGCTGATCGGCGCCGACTACCCCCCCATCGGCGGAGCCTTCCGTCAGGGCGGGCGGGAGTTCTTCCTGCTGGAGGCCTGCGAGTACATGGACTCCTTCCTGGATTTCACCCCGACCATCGCCGTCCTGCTGGGTGCCGAGCTGGAGCACGTGGATTACTTCGCGGATCTGGAGCAGGTCATCGGCTCCTTTGAGAAGTTCGCGGGGCTGACAGGGCGGGACGGCATAGTCATCTGCAACGCGGATGACCCCAACGTCACTCTGGCGGCTGACCGTGCCCTCTCGAACGGCAGGACGGGGCGTGTCGTGACCTTCTCCTGCGAGGACAAGACGGCGGATGTGTACGCGCAGGATCTGTCGTCGGAGCAGGGGCACCCGACCTTTACCCTGTGGGTCGGCGGCGCGTGTTGGGGGCGTGTACAGCTGTCGGTGCCCGGACGGCATCAGGCATATAATGCGTTGGCGGCTGCAGCAGTCGGGTGGGTCTGCGGTCTGCCCGAGGAGGCTATCCTGCGCGGACTTCAACACTTCCGTGGTGTCTCCCGCCGCATGGAGTACCGTGGGGAGATCAACGGCGCACGGGTGTATGATGACTACGGCCACCACCCCACCGAGATCCGCGCCACGCTGGAGGGAGCTGCCGCTCTGGTCGGTGCTCGCGCCGACGGCGGGCGGGGACGGCTGTTCTGCGTGTTCCAGCCGCATACCTACAGCCGCACAGCCCTCCTCTACGCGGATTTCCTGTCCGCCTTCGGCGCGGCTGATCGCGTCTGCTTCATCGACATCTATGCCGCACGGGAGACCGACACACGCGGGGTCTCCTCGGCGGGACTTGCCCGCGACCTGGGGGATAAGGGCATCTATGCCCCCACACCGTCCGAGGCAGCCGCCGCCGTCCGCGCCTACCTTCAGCCCGGGGATGTGGCGGTCATCATGGGGGCAGGGGACGTGACCCGTGTCAGCGATGAGCTGTTCCCTCGCAATGGGCAGAGGGGGTAAAGGGCGAATATGGTCTTTTCATCCACGGTTTTCCTGTTCGCATACCTGCCGCTCACCTTGGCTGTCTACTACCTCGTGCCGCGCAAGGGGCGCAACCTCGCGCTGTTTCTCTTGAGCCTCCTGTTCTACGGCTGGGAGGAGCCGGTCTACATCGCGGTCATGCTGTTCTCGGTCACGACGGCCTATGCCTGCGGCTTCCCCATCGGGAAGTATCGAGAATCGAACCCCCGCCGCGCGCGGGTCTGGCTGACCGTCTCGCTGGTGCTCAATCTGTCCATGCTGGTGTTCTTCAAGTACACCAACTTCCTCATCGAGAACCTGCGGCTCATTCCGCTCCTGACCGAGCTTTTGCATCCGATCAAGGATCTGGAGCTGCCGGTCGGTATCTCCTTCTATACCTTCCAGATCATGTCCTACTCCATCGACCTGTATCGCGGGGAGACCGAGACCCAGCGGAGCTATATCGCCTTCGGTACCTATGTGGCTCTGTTCCCCCAGCTGGTCGCGGGTCCCATCGTGCGCTATCGGGATGTGGACAGGCAGTTGGCGACCCGCACCCACACGGTGGACAAGTTCGCCTCAGGTGTGCGCCGCTTCACGGTCGGCTTCGGAAAAAAGATACTTCTGGGGGACACGCTGGCGGCACTCTACGCCTACCTTTCGGGCGCGGAGGCATTGGAGTCCACCGTGCTGGCGGGCTGGCTGTCGGTGATGGCCTATACACTGCACATCTATTTCGACTTTTCCGGCTACTCCGACATGGCCATCGGACTGGGGCGTATGCTCGGCTTTGAATTTCCCGAAAACTTCAACTACCCCTATATCGCCTCCAGCATCACGGATTTCTGGCGGCGCTGGCATATCACGCTGTCCACCTGGTTCCGCGAGTATGTCTATATCCCGCTGGGCGGCAACCGTCGCGGGCAGGCACGGCAGTACCTCAACCTGGCGGTGGTCTGGTTCCTGACGGGGCTGTGGCACGGCGCATCCTGGAACTTCGTGCTCTGGGGAGTCTTCTACCTTGTCTTCCTGGTACTGGAGAAGGCCTTCTTGCTCCGCTTCATCCGGTGGAACCGCCTGACCCGTGCGCTGGGGCACATCGGAACGCTGATCTTAGTCGGTGTGGGCTGGATGCTTTTTGACCACACCGATCTCGGCGAGGCCTTCCGAGTCATCGGCTCTTTGGTGGGATTCGGAACGGTCGGACTGTCCACCCCTGCCTTAAGCTGGCAGGCACTCCGCGCACTCCCCCTGCTCCTGCTGGGTGGCGTGGCGGCTACCCCGTACCCGACAAGGCTCTGGAAACGCTTGACCGAACGCCATCCCGCTTGGATGGTGCTGGAGCCCGTCCTTGTGCTGGTTGTGCTGGCCTTGTCCATCGCCTGCATGGTGCGGGGAAGCTACAGCCCGTTCCTGTATTTCAATTTCTGACGGGGGAGATAGAGTTCATGAAGAAGAAACTGAATATCCTGACCTCGGCTCTGTTCGTCTGCCTCCTCTTCGGCTTCTGTATCGCGTTCTGGTTCCTGCCGGATCGGGACACCTCCGAGAATGAGAACCGTGTCCTGCAACAGCTGCCCACCCCCTCGGTGGAGAACTGGCTGGACGGCTCCTTCTCGGCGGACTTCACCGACTACTGCTCGGATCAGTTCCCCCTGCGGGATGAGTGGATACGCCTCTCGGCTCTCTACGATATAGCCTTAGGGCGGGGCGAGAGCAACGGCGTTCTGCTGGGGCAGGACGGACAGCAGGTGCGGCGGCTGTTCACGGCATGGCGCAGTCGCACCGAGCAGGTGGAGAATACCGACTTGTATGATACGGCGCACGTCGACAAGTGCCTGTCGGCACTGAACGCTCTGGACGGTAAGCTGTCCGAGCAGGGCATCCCGCTGACCGTCCTGCTGGCTCCCCGCACCGTGGACGTGGTAGCGGCCGCCGACTATCCCTTTGTCCTCTCCGACCGTCTGCACGAGCAGGTCGAGGCGGGACTGTCCGAGGTACGCCATGTTGACATGACCGCCTCCTTCCGCACCCGCTGTGCGGCGGGGGAATACCTCATGTACCGCACGGATCACCACTGGACGACGAGGGGTGCCTACCTTGCCTACCAAGCCCTAATGGAGACCCTGGGACGAGCGGAGGAGACCCTGCCGCCCGAGGCCTTTACCGTGCGGCAGGTGGAGGGCTTTGAGGGAACCGTCGCTGCCCGTTCGGGGCTGCCGGTCACCCATCCCGATCGGCTGGAGCTGTGGGAGACGGCCTACGATGCTGCCTATACGGTCAAGGATAAGCGGGGCGAGCTTCTCCTGAACGGCTTTGTCAGCGAGGACTACCTCGCCACGCGGGACAAGTATGGTGCCTTCCTGGACGGTACCCACGATCTCATCACGGTGCAGCTGACCGGTACCGACCCGCTGGCCTCCGCCGCACGCTCCCGCCTGCTCTTGGCGCGGGATTCCTATGCCGCCGCCCTCATTCCGTTCTTGGCGAGACATTACGACATCGTCTCGGTCAGCCTACCGAACGGCATGACCGAGCTGTCCCGTTTGGCGGCCGAGTATGAGTGTGACGAGGTGATGATCCTGTGTAATCTGGAGAATCTGATATCCTCTGATTGCTTGAGATATGTTGATTGAATAAATGCAATGAAAAAGGAGCAATACCGTGTCCGATAAAAAGAAACAGCCCCTCCTCCCTGAGAGTGCCTTCCTCCCCATCGACCGCCGCACCATGGAGGCGCGGGGCTGGGATGCCCCGGATTTCGTGTACGTCACGGGGGATGCCTATGTAGATCACCCCTCCTTCGGCGTGTCCATCATCTCTCGCGTGCTGGAGGACGAGGGCTTCCGTGTCGCCATCCTGGCACAGCCCGACTATACCTCTGCCGATGCCTTCCGCACCTTCGGCAGACCCCGCCTGGGCTTCTTAGTCTCGGCGGGCAACATCGATTCCATGGTCGCCCACTACACCGCCGCCAAGAAAAAGCGTTCCTACGACTACTATTCGGCGGGCGGGAAGATGGGCAAACGCCCCGACCGTGCCCTGATCGTCTACTGCAACCGCATCCGCGAGGCCTACGGGGATATCCCCATCATCCTGGGCGGGCTGGAGGCTTCCCTGCGCCGCTTCGCCCACTACGATTACTGGGAGGATCGCGTGCGCCGCTCGGTGCTGGTGGACAGCCGCGCCGACATCCTGACCTACGGCATGGGGGAGAATATCCTGCGGCGGCTGGCGCATCTGCTGGATCGCGGGATCCCGGTGCGTAAGATCCGCGACGTGCGCGGCACGGTCTACCTCTGCCGCCGCGAGGAGACCGACAGTGTCAAGTTCCCGGTTGCGGCGACCTACGATTTCAACGATCTCAAGACCGATAAACGCCTGTATGCCGAGGCCTTCGGGGTGCAGTACAAGAATCAGGATGCCATATCGGGACAGGCCATCTGCGAGATATACGACAACAAGCTCCTGGTGCAGAATCCCCCCATGCCCCCGCTGGAGCGGGAGGAGCTGGATCACGTCTATGCGCTCCCCTACGCCCGCACCTACCACCCCGTCTATGAGGCCGAGGGCGGTGTCCCCGCCATCGAGGAGGTGCGCTTTTCGCTGACCCACAATCGCGGGTGCTTCGGTGCCTGTAACTTCTGTGCGCTGGCCTTCCATCAGGGGCGCACCCTGCGCTCTCGGAGCATCGAGTCTGTGGTGAAGGAGGCCGAGCTGATCGCCAAGCTGCCGGATTTCAAGGGCTACATACACGATGTCGGCGGCCCCACTGCCAACTTCCGCTACCCCGCCTGCCACAAGCAACTGGAGAAGGGAGTCTGCACCAACCGCAAGTGCCTGGCTCCCCGCCCCTGCCCCAATCTGGAGGTGGATCACAGCGAATACATCGAGCTGCTCCGTAGGATCGAGGCGGTTCCGGGGGTCAAGAAGGTGTTCATCCGCTCGGGCATCCGATTCGATTATCTCATGGCCGACAAGGACGACAGCTTCTTCCGTAAGCTGGTGCGGGATCATGTGTCGGGACAGCTCAAGGTCGCGCCGGAGCACTGCTCCGACCCCGTGCTGGCCTGCATGGGCAAGCCGTCCTTCTCGGTGTACGAGGCCTTCCGCAGGAAGTACTTCAAGCTGTCGGAGGAGTGCGGCAAGGAGCAATACCTCGTCCCCTACCTCATGTCCAGCCACCCCGGCTCCACCCTGAGCGATGCCATCGAGCTGGCTCTCTGCCTCAAGCGGGCGCACTACGCCCCCGAGCAGGTGCAGGACTACTACCCCACCCCCGGAACCGCCTCCACCGTCATGTTCTATACCGGCATCAACCCGCTGGACATGAAGAAGGTGTACGTCCCGACCGACTACCACGAAAAACAGCTCCAGCGGGCACTCCTGCAATTCAACCGCCCGCAGAACGCGCCGCTGGTGCGGGAGGCTCTGCGTCGCGCGGGCAGGGAAGACCTGATCGGGTACGGCGAGGATTGCTTAGTCCCGCCCGAGCGCGGCGGGGCAGATACCCACCGCGATCGCCCGCAGGGCGACAGACGGCGGGAGAGCCGCCCGAGCGGCGGCAGACCGCAGAACGGCAAGCCGCAGGGAGACAGACCGCAGAACGGCAGACCGCAGGGCAAACCGTCGGGCGGGAGACCTCAAGGCGGCAGACCGCAGGGGGACAAGCCCCGCAGTAGGTCGGCTCAAGGGTCGGGCAACCGCCCCGCCGCACCCGGTCGCGCCCCCACGCAAAAGCCGTCACGCGGGGACACCAAAACCAGCACAAGGAGAAAAAAGTAAGATATGGCAACGCGAAAGCCACGGACAGCCTCGGCCGCCAAGAGCCTTGTGACCATGAGTGAGGCGGACTTCCGCCGCGCCCTCAAGGCAGAGCCAATCACGGGCGGGTACCTGTTCTTCGGGGAAGAGGATTACATGAAAGCCACGCTGCTGCACATGGTGGAGACGGCGGTCTGTCCGCCCGATGACCCCATGGCGACCTTCAATTCCATGCGTCTGGACGGTCTTGACCTGACGGCCGCCGCTCTGCTGGATGCCATGGCTTCCCCGCCCATGGGGGTGGAGCGCAAGCTCATCACGGTCACGGGGGTGAACTTCAACACCCTGCGCGCCTCCGACCTGGATGCCCTGACCGAGGCACTGGAGCAGCTTGCGGAATACCCCTATGTCCTGCTCATCTGGTCGGTCGGCGCGGATGCGCTGGATGCGGGAAACCTGCCGCGTGCCCCCTCGGCACTGCTCTGCCGCCTGTCCGAACTGCTCCGCCCGGTGTACTTCGAGCGGAACACCCCGCAGAAGCTGTACGGCTGGGTGCAGAAGCACTATAAGCACAGCGGAGTCATGGCGGACGAGCAGGCCTGCCGCGCCACAGTGGCCTATTGCGGGCGGGATATGTTCGCGCTGGCCTCCGAGATCGACAAGATAGCCCACTACGCGCTGGCGCATGGTACCGACACCGTGACCGAGGCGCACATCCGCGCCGCCGGGACTCCCGTCGCCGAGTATGATGCGTTTGCCTTTGCCAACGCCATCATGGAGCACCGCCGCGCCGATGCGCTGGCCATCCTGCAGGATCAGAAGCTGCGCCGTGTCGAGCCGCTGATCCTGCTCTCGGAGGTCTCGCGGGTGGTCAGCAGTCTCTCGGCCATCCGCACCCTGTCGGATGCGGGGCGCACCGGCGAGGAGATCGCCACCGCCCTGCACATGAACCCCTATCAGGTCAAGCTCTACCTGCGCCCCGCCCGCGCCGCCGCCCCGGACGTGCTCCCCGCCGCCGTGGAGGCCTGCGCCCGCACCGATGCCGCCCTCAAACGCTCGGCGGCGGATGGGTATCAGCTTATCGAGAGGTTGATATGCAGCTTGTGAGAGAAAAGAGCCCCCGCCGCGGCAGCAGTTGCCGGGGCGGGGGTGTGCTGTTTACTTGAATGTGTGATACACGATGCGGATCTCGGCATCCTTGGGGAAGGAGTCACCTTCTGAAAATGTGGTTTGCCCGTTGATGGAAACGCTCTCGACTTCGCCCTCTTTGTTGATCCAGCCGGTGATCAGATCCCTCAGCGGCTCGACCGTAATGATTGTAAATCCGGCTTTTTCAAACCGAGTTCGGACATCCTTGTAGTCTTCGCCATCCAACTCTTTGGATGAGAAGCTGATCTTGATCATCTCATCCTCCGGGGTCGTGTCGACCTCACCGCTGTATGCAGGGAGCGTTTCTCCATCGCCGGAGAATGTGTGGTAAGAGATCGTGATTTTCGTGTCGAAGGCATACGGGTCTCCTTTTTTGAAGGTATAGCTTCCACTGATTGCCACATCCTCGACCTGCCCGTCTTTTGTCAGCCATCCCGTGATCAGATCCTCGATGGGAATCAGCTCGATGTTTACGAATCCTGCTGATTGGAATTGCGAAAGCACATCGCGGTAGTTCTTCTCAGTAAAATCATCGTGATTGAATGGAATGAAGATAGTGCCCTCCGGAACACTGTAATAGGATATTTTTACCTTTGAGTTGTTGGGGTAGCCTTCTCCCTTGACAAAGTCCGATTCGTTGTTGATCGATACGCTGATGACCTGTCCGTCTTGACTTGCCGAGGTAACTCCTTCTGTGACGGGAATGAGCTCTATGTTCGTGAACCCGTCTCCCTCAAATTTAGCAACGGCTCCCTCATAGCCCTGACCTGTCAGCTTTCCTGCGCTGAAAGATAGGAAGACCGTATTTTCCGGAAAATCATAATAGGTGATTACGATGGATACATCCTCATCGAACTTGTCGCCCTTTTCGTAAAGGGAATTACCGCTTATGACAACGGATTTCACCTTGTCGCGCATTGAGGATGTTTCGTTGGTGAGGGTTCTTGATACTTCAAGCTCAACATCCGTAAAGCCGGCCTTCTTCAGCATCGACTCGACCGAAGTGTAGGATTTGTCGATCAGATCCTCCTCGTCAAAGCCGATGCGGATGCGTCCATCGGCCTCCCTTTCGGTCGTGTTGTAATATTGATATTGCTTATACACACGAACTCCCCCGAAGATCCCGGCGGCGATGAGGATCAAAATAATGATCAGCTTTGTATGCTTTTTTCTCGGTGGCCTTGCTGCGGCTGGCACTTGCACGGGACGAGGAGCTGGAGGAGGCGTTGTGGCTGTTGCGGCTTCCTTCATCCATTTGCCCCGGTAGCTTACA
>CAYXBU010000055.1:0-12469 GCA_964463245.1 uncultured Clostridium sp.
CCTGCAACCCACGCACCCTTTTTCCTGTCCTTATAGGTGAAGGACCCCATCCTGCAACGGAGGTACAGCCATGGCCACCTACCAAGACCTACCCGACGAGGACATACTGTCCCTGTATGAAGCCCGTGACGAGACGGCCATTGCCGCCACCGAGCACCGCTACGGCGGCTACTGCCGCGCCATCGCCGACCGCATCCTGCGCGTCCGCGAGGATGCCGAGGAGTGTGTCAATGACACCTGGCTCCACACCTGGAACGCCATTCCCCCGACCCACCCGTCAAGCCTCAAGGGCTTTTTGGGTGCGGTGGTGCGGAACCTGTCCATCAATCGGCTGGATTACAATCGCGCACGGCGGCGGAATGCCGCCACGGTAGCCCTGGACGAGTTCGCCGCCTGCATTCCCGACGGCGCACAGCCCATCGAGGACGAGTACGCCCTCAAGGAAGCCTTTGACGGTTTCCTCGGCGGTCTGCCCGAGCGGGAACGGGTCATCTTCGTGCGCCGCTACTGGTACCTCTGCCCCGTTGCCGAGATCGCGCGGGGGCTGGGACTGCCGGAGGGCACCGTCAAGAGCTGTCTTGCCCGCACGCGGGAGAGATTTCGGGTCTATCTGGAAAAGGAGGGTATTTTCGCATGAAGAAGAAAGAGTGGGCGCAGGCTTTTTCCCACATCGATGAGCGGTATGTGGAGGAGGCCGACCCGGCGCGGGATGCAAAACGCCCCTCGCGCCGCAAGCAGATCGGGCTGATCGCCGCCGGTATCGCCGCCGTGTTTCTGGGGCTTTGGCTGTTCATTCCCTACCGCGCGCATATGGCGGATATATCCGCCTATCGGGACAGCGACTACTATCCCGTCATTGAGCGGCTGAATGAGGCCAATGCCCCAAAGCCGACCTATCGAAACAACTTCGGAATGCTGGTCATAGGCGTGAAGCATATGTTCACGGGCGCGAACTCCACAGATGGTGAGGCATCCGGTGCTGCACCGGGCGACAGCTACGGCACCCTCGGGGACACCGGGGACTATCGGGAGACCACCGATAATCAGGTGGCAGGGATCATTGAGAGCGACCTCTGCAAGCGCACCGACACCCGCGCATACTATCTCGACCGCACGACCCTGTTGGCCTACTCCATCGAGGGGGCGGATTCCCACCTCATCGGCAAATTGAACCTGAACGACTTAGCCGAGGGGGTCGAGACCGGCTCCCACGCACCGTCCCGGATGTACCTGTCGGCTGACGGCACCCGCGTGACGGTGGTGGCCGAGCGGTACTACAAGGAATCCGACGGCACCGCACGGTGGGTCACGACCCTGTTCCTGCTGGATGTGACCGATCCTGCCGCCATCCGCTTGACCCATACCGTGTCGGTGTCGGGGGATCTTGTGACCACCCGTCTGGTCGAGGGCGGGAAGACCCTGCTTTTGGTGACCAACAAGACCTACTATGGGCAGGTCTTTACCAACGAGAAAAATTTCCTGCCCACCATCGACCGCCACGACGGGCAGGGGCTGACCCCGCTGGATGCCGACTGCATCCTCCTGCCCGAGTCGGAGGGGAGTCGCTCCTTTGCGACCCTGACCGCACTGGATGCCGACACCCTGAAGGTGCAGGACGCCAAGGCGGTGCTGGGGGGAGCCGATACGGTGTATGTGGATACGGATACGGTATACCTGGCGTGGGACACCTCCCGCACTAAGGTCGACGGCGCGGATCGGCTGTGGATCGGCATGACCGGCATAGCCGGCATTGCCTACGGGAACGGAGACCTGTCCTTCCGCGGGTCGATCCTGCTGGATGGTCATGTGAAGGATCAATACAGTCTGGACGAGCAGGACGGCATCCTGCGGGTGGTGACCGCCACGACCGAGCGGGTGCTGAAGCTGGCGAACCTGACCGGCTACGAGGGCTTAAGCTCGCAGGACGCAGAGACTCGCAATTCCGATCTCTACTGTGTCTCCCTCTCCGAGGAGGACTGGCATATCCTGGGGCAGGTCAAGGGCTTTGCTCCCGATGGTGAGCAACCGCAATCGGTACGGTTTGACGGGCAGAATGCCTATGTCTGCACGGCACTGGTGGTCGAGATGACCGACCCCGTCTACTTCTTCGATCTCTCCGACCCGACCCACATCACATGGAGCGACACCGGAACCATCGACGGCTACTCTCACTCCCTGATCGAACTCCCCGACGGGAACCTCTTAGGGCTGGGCTTTGGGAGCAGCTATTCCGAATTCAAGGCGGAGGTGTACACCCGGACGGCCGACGGCGTAAATTCCTTGTGCAGCTGGACGAGACAGGGCGTGGAATTCAGCGAGGACTACAAAGCTTACCTCGTCGACCGCGAGGCGGGCTATTTCGGATTCCTGCTGTGTGACTACAACTACGCGCCCGACACCGAGCCGCTGTCCTACCTGCTCCTCCACTACGACGGACAGTCCTTGACGGTGGCCGCCGAGCTGCCCATCCCGACCCCCGATGCGCTGTATGCGGCTGTCCATCAAGCGCGGGGCTTCATGGCAGACGGTTGGCTGTATGTCCTTTTAGGTGACAGCTTGACCGTGGAGCGGATCACGAACTGAATAGTGAAAGGGACTGCCCTCTGCGGACAGTCCCTCTTCTGTTTACTCCTCCCGGACACAGCAACCAAAGACACTGGTGAAGAAATCCTCGCTGATGGTCTTACGCACCGGGAACACGCGCTTGATGCAGGGCGGTAGTGGCTCGGTCGAGTCGTCGGTGTCGAGCGGGGTCACATCCGCCGTGCGGATGAAGGTCAGGATGTCCTCCGGCTTCTCCTCGGGCAGAGTGTCAGCCGAGAGGTCGTCACCCTTGCCGATCCGGACAGAGCAAGCGCGGCGGTGCAGGAAACGTCTGCTTTTGACATCGGAGTTAGGGGTCGGATTCAGATTCTTCGTATGCTGACTCCTTTTTTGCAGTGATCTCGGGTGTCCTCCGCGAATGGCTCTACGGGAGGATATCCAATATATCCGTCAGCCTGTCACAGATATGCCACAGGAGCGGACGGATCTCCTCGGTCGGCGGAATGAGGTCGGGGGTCATGATGGGGCGCATTCCGGCGGCGTGTATCGCGCGGACGCCGTTGAGGGAATCCTCCACCCCCACGCAGACCTCGGGCGGGAGTCCGATACGCCGAGCGGCCAGCAGGTAGATATCGGGGGCGGGCTTTCCGTTCTCCACCTGATCCCCGAAAACCAGTCCGTCAAACAGCTCAAGCATCCCGGTGCGGCGCAGGTGATCGGTCGCCACGACCTCCCCGGTGGAGGTCGCCAGACCCAGCCGATAGCCCCGCGCCTTCAGGGTCTCCAGGAGCTCAAGTGCCCCCTTTCGCACCGGGACTTCTCTTGCCACCATCTCCCCAAACAGCTGATTACGCCGCTCGATGTAGGGTTCAAAGGGGATAGTCGGGTATTTCGCGCTCCAGTATGCCCCGATGTCGGGAAGGGTCATGCCGGTGCAGTGACGGATGGTGGTGTCGATGTCCGGAACTCCCATCTCCTCGGCGGCTATGTGCCACGCGCGGAAGAAGACCCGCTCGGTATCGTGCAGGGTGCCGTCCTTGTCAAAGATAACGCCTTTTATGGGTTGTTGTTGATCCATGTTTGATCTCTCCCTGTTTTACAACAGCGGGAAGGAGCCTTTTCGATGACCCCTCCCCGCGATATGACTCAGTCCGGATGTCTCTCGCCCAGCGCAATATGATACTTCTGATAGAAGCTCTCGAAGTAGCCGCCGTCCAGTGCCTCCCTGATCTTGCGGGTGAGGTTGTTGTAGAAGTAGATATTGTGGGTCACTGCCAGCCGCATACCCAGCGACTCCTTGGCCTTGAGCAGATGCCGAATGTAGGAACGGCTGTAGCTTTGGCAGGTGGGGCAGTGGCAGGTCTCGCTGATGGGGCGGGGGTCACGGGCATACTTCTCGTTCATGATGTTGATCTTGCCTTCCCAGGTGAACAGGTTTCCGTGCCGTGCGTTGCGGGAGGGCATCACGCAGTCAAAGAAGTCCACGCCGAGGTGGACAGCCTCCAGAATGTTGCAGGGAGTGCCCACGCCCATGAGGTAGCGGGGCTTGTCGGTCGGCATATACGGCTCCACCGCGTCGATGATGCGGTACATCTCCTCGGTCTCCTCGCCGACAGCTAAGCCTCCGATGGCGTAGCCCTCGCAGGGTATCTCGGCGATCTGCTGCATATGGGAAATACGCAGGTCGGCGTAGGTGCCGCCCTGATTGATACCAAAGAGCATCTGGTGGCGGTTGATGGTCTCGGGCAGACTGTTGAGCCTGTCCATCTCGGCGCGGCACCGCTTCAACCAGCGGACGGTACGCTCGATGGAGTTCTTGACATAGTCATAGGGGGCGGGGTTCTCGATGCACTCGTCAAACGCCATGGCGATGGTGGAGGCCAGATGGGATTGTATCTGCATACTCTCCTCGGGTCCCATGAAGATACGCTTGCCGTCGATGTGGGAGGCGAAGCGCACCCCCTCTTCGGATATCTTCCGCAGACCCGCCAGCGAGAACACCTGGAAGCCGCCGCTGTCGGTCAGGATGGGCTTTGACCAGTTCATGAACTTGTGCAGGCCGCCCATGTCGTAGATCAAGTCGTCACCGGGGCGGATGTGGAGGTGGTAGGTGTTGGACAGCTCCACCTGGCAGTCCAGGTCACGATCCAGCTCGACAGTGGACACGCCGCCCTTGATGGCGGCACAGGTGCCGACGTTCATGAACACGGGGGTCTGGATGTCCCCGTGTACCGTGTGCAATACGCCGCGCCGTGCGCGGCCGTCCTTGGTCAGAATCTCAAACATAGTACAGATGTCCTTTCATTTATTCGATTGTAAAAATCACTTTTCTGACAATTATTCCTGTCGAGGGATGGTTTTCTGATGTTTTTTCCGGCTATTTTCCGCGACCTCAGGTCGCGTCCCATGTGGATCCCTACCTCGCAGTGTATTCAGAAAAAATCATTTTTACGATTGACCATTAAGTATCCCGGCGGCTGCCCTTACACGGCAGTGCTCGGAATGATTCGATCTTGGTGCTGTCAGCACCGCTCAAATTGGTGATCCAGCGTGCGCTTCTTGATCTCCATGGCGACCGGCCGCCCGTGCGGGCAGAAGGTCACGTCCGGCAGGCGCATGAGCTGATCCACGATGGCCGCCGTCTGCTCCGGGGAGTAGTTGCGCCCTGCCTTGATGGCGGCCTTGCAGGAGGCCTGGAACAGTGCCTTTTCAAACACGGTGTCCCGCGTGATCTTGGGGTCTCCGGTACCGCTCGTCAGCTGAGCGGCGAAGGTGGCGATCATGTCCGGCACCGCTGCCGTCTCGATGCCGACCGGGAGGGCATCCACCCGCACGGTGTTCCGCAGGCAGGTGAAGCTGAAGCCGATGGCCTCCAGTTCGCTCCGATAGGACTCGATCACCCCGACCTCATCGGTCATGAGCATGACGTCCACCGGCAGGAGCATGAGCTGGGAATCCACGGCGTAGTCTCGCCGTCGCAGGTTCTCCCGCAGTTGCTCAAAGATGATGCGCTCGTGTGCCGCGTGCTTATCGATCAACAACATCCGCTCGCCCTGCTCCACGATAACATAGGAATAGAACACCTCACCCACGATGCGGTAGGCGGGCTTGTCCGGGACGGGTGTGGACTTCGGGGCAGGCATGGGGGTCGGCTCCGGTTTCGGTTCCGGCTCAGGCGCGGGAACGTTCACAGGTTCCGACTCGGGCAGGGGCGGCGGGGGCATCATCCCCACGGGCGGCTCCTCGGGCGGGGGCGGCATGGGCATATCGGGGGGCGGCTCGGGGATAGGCGGCTCATCCGGGATAGGCGGCACGTCCGGCACCGGGGGCACGTCCGGCACCGGGGGCACGTTCGGGATGGGCGGCGGCTCCGGTGTCGGCGGCACGACCGGGACAGCCATCGGGCGGGGGGGCGGGGCGGCGTTCTGCCGCGACGGGGCAACACCCTGCCCCGACTTGCCGCCGACCTCCCCCTTGACATACCGCGCGATATACTCCTCCGCCGTGATGCGCTCCTGCGCGGGAGCGGTCGGGGAGGATGCCTGCTCCAGATTCACGGTCACCTGCCGCTGGCGAAGGGTCGGCTGACGCTCGGTCTCAATAGGGGTCGTCCGATCCGACATCCTCCCGGTGGGCTGTACGGACCTGCCGCTTCCCTTTTCCCTGCCCGTCATGCCTGCCTTGAGCACCCCGGTATCCAGCCCCGGGCGGGTGGTGTCCTGCTCCAGAGCCTGACGGACAGTGTAGTAGATGGCCTCAAAGATGGGCTTCTCGTTGGAGAACTTGACCTCCAGCTTAGCGGGGTGTACATTGACATCCACCCGTGCGGGGTTGATGCCGATATTCAGCACGCAGACGGGGTATTTCTCGGCGGGCAGGTAGGAGACGAAGGCCTGCTCCAGTGCCGCCTGTGCCGTGCGGGACTTGACATAGCGATGGTTGATGAAGAAGTTCTGCCCGTTGCGGTTGGCGCGGACGTTGTCCGACCGCCCGATGAAGCCCGAGACGGTGATCCCTTCATACTCCCCCTCCAGCGAGATGAGCCGTGCGGCAAAATCCCGTCCGAAGACGGCGTAGACGGCACTCTTGAGCCGTCCATCCCCGGCGGTGTCCAGCTTGAGGACGCCATCGGATATGAAGCGCACGGATATTTCGGGGTGGGACAGCGCGACCCGCTCCACGTTGGCACTGACCGCCATGGCCTCGGTCGCATCCCGCTTGAGGAACTTGCGCCGTGCGGGGACATTGGAAAACAGGTGCTCCACGATCACGGTGGTGCCGTCGGCACAACCGAACTCGCTGACCCCCACCAGGGCTCCGCCGCGCACCTCCAGCACCGCGCCCACCGCGTCCTCCCGCCGCTTGGACAAAATACGCATATCCGAGACCGAGGAGATGGCCGCCAGAGCCTCACCGCGGAAGCCTAAGGTCAGGATGCCGTCCAGATCGGCGGCATCCCGTATCTTGCTGGTCGCGTGGCGGCGGATGGCCATGGGCAGATCCTCGGGGGACATACCGCAGCCGTCATCCGTCACTCGCATGAAGCTGACACCGCCGTTCTGTATCTCGACCGTGATGTGCTTAGCACCCGCATCGATGGCGTTCTCCATCATCTCCTTGATGGCCGAGGCGGGACGGTCTACCACCTCGCCCGCCGCAATGAGGTTTGCTACCTCAAAGGACAGTACCTGTATGTTGCCCATGGATGTTCCTTTCTGTTACGGTAACGTTGACCCCTTGCCTCGGCGACATTCCCTTTATCTGATCTGCTTCTTCCACTCGAACAGCAGACTCATGCACTCGAACGGCGAGAGGGTATTGATGTCCAGTGCCCGCAGCTCGTCCACGATGCGCGCATTGAAGCAATCATCCAGCGAGAGCGCACCGTCGTCGGGGCGGGCGGTCTTGTTGTCGCCGGTCGCCTCATCCACCGCCTCGCGCACCGCCCGAGAGCTGGTCTCCACGGCGGCCAATATCTCGCGGGCTCGCTTGATGACCTCGTTCGGCAGACCCGCCAGCTTGGCGACCTCGATGCCGAAGCTGTCATCGGTGGAGCCGCGCACGATCTTTCGCAGGAAGGTCACATCATCCCCCCGCTTGCGGGCGGCGATGTGGTAGTTGACGATGCCCTCGTATGCCCCCTCCATACCTGTCAGCTCATGGTAGTGGGTGGCGAACAGGGTACGCGCCCCGATCTTGCGCCCGGCGGTATACTCGATGATGGCGCGGGCGATGCTCATGCCGTCAAAGGTGGAGGTGCCCCGCCCGACCTCGTCATAAATGATCAGGCTCTTGCGGGTCGCGCCCCGCAGGATGGCCGATACCTCGGTCATCTCCAGCATGAAGGTGGACTGCCCCGATGCCAGATCATCCGATGCCCCCACGCGGGTGAATATCCGATCCGCGATACCGATATGGGCGTAGGAGGCCGGCACGAAGGAGCCGATCTGCGCCATGAGCACGATGAGCGCGACCTGGCGCATATAGGTGGATTTACCCGCCATGTTGGGCCCCGTGATGAGCATGAGGCGGTTGTCGCGGGTATCCAGATCGGCATCGTTGGGAACGAAGTAGCCGTCCTTGACGAACTTCTCCACCACGGGGTGCCGTCCGTCCTTGATGCTGATGCGATCGTCCTCGGCGACCTCGGGACGGACATATTGGTTCCGCGCCGCCACCGAGGCCAGACTGCGGTAGACATCCGCCTCGGCCAGCAGGGCGGCGGTCTTCTGGATGCGCTCGCTCCGATCTGCCACGAAACCGCGCACACGGTTGAATATCTCATATTCCAGAGCGCAGAGCTTGTCCTTGGCACCCAGAATGGTGGCCTCCATGTCCTTGAGCTCCTGCGTGATATACCGCTCGGCGCCGACCAGGGTCTGCTTTCGCACATAGTTGTCCGGCACCTGATCCACAAAGGACTTGGACACCTCGATGTAGTAGCCGAAGACCTTATTGAAGCCGACCTTCAGGGTCTTGATGCCGGTACGCGCCTTTTCCTCGGCGGCGACCTGATCCACCCAGCCCTGCCCGTTCGTCATGATGCTCCGCAGGCGATCCACCTCGGGGTCATACCCGTCGGCGATCATGCCGCCCTCCCGTACCGAGAACGGCGGCTCCTCGACCAGTGCCCGCCCGATCTCGGCGCACACATCGTCCAGTGTATCCAGTTCCCGCCAGATGCGCTTCAGCTCCTCGCACTCGGAGTCCTCCAGCAGTCGTCGGATGTCCGGCAGGACGGCCGCCGTGGCGCACACGGCACGCAGGTCTTTGCCGTTGGCGGTGCCGAAGACGATGCGGGTGATGAGCCGTTCCATATCCAGCACATGGGACAGCAGCTCCCCCAGCTCCTCGCGCTTCATGTAGTTGCCGACCAGCTCCTCCACGGCTCCCTGCCGTCTGGATATGTGTGCCGGGGAGAGGAGGGGGTGCTCCACCCACTGGCGCAGGAGCCGCGCCCCGGGGGAGGTCTTGGTGCGATCCAGCACCCAGAGCAGGGTGCCCTTCTTCTCCTTGGTACGCATGGTCTCGGTCAGCTCTAAGTTGCGGCGGGTGTTCAGGTCAAGCCCCAGATACTGCCCCTCCTTGTAGACCGTCAGCTCCCTCAGGGTAGCGAGGTCGGTCTTCTGGGTCTCGGTCAGGTAGTCCAAGAGGGCTCCCACCGCGCAGACCAGCGGCTTATTCTCCAGCACCTCGGGCTTGACCGTCTCGCCAAAGCGTTCCTTGACCCGCGCGGCGCAATCGGCGGGGTCGAACCGCCCCGCCTGGTTGTCGGTCAGCATACTTCCTTGCCCGCGCAGCCAGTCGGCGGCCTTGCCGCACCGACGGGCACCCACATTCAGGATGATCTCGCGCGGGGCGTAGGTGCCCAGCTCCCCCAACAGCTCCTCGTCCATCCGCGCTCCGTCGATGACGGTGGCGTACACCTGCGCGGTGGAGAGGTCGGCGAAACAAAGACCGTACTCCAGTTCGCTGACATACAGGGCGCAGAGGTAATTGTTCTTCTGCTCGGGCAGGAGGGTGCTCTCAATGACCGTGCCGGGCGTGACCACGCGGATCACCTCCCGCTTGACCAGTCCCTTGGCCAGCGCGGGATCCTCCATCTGCTCGCAGATGGCGACCTTATAGCCCTTCTCGATCAGCTTTCCGATATACACATCGGCGGCGTGAAAGGGCACACCGCACATGGGGGCACGCTCCTCCTCGCCGCAGTCCCGCCCGGTCAGGGTCAGCTCCAGCTCGCGCGACGCGGTAATGGCATCGTCGAAGAACATCTCGTAGAAATCCCCCAGTCGATAGAAGAGGAGGAAGTCCTTATATTGATTCTTGACTTCCAGGTATTGCTCCATCATGGGTGTCATGGCTCGGTTCTCCTTTCGCTACGGGCAGAATGTAGGCGGGCGGCCGTGGCCGCCCGTTCGGGATGTGCAGTGGTCGGGTCAGCGACCCTCGGTCGCGATCAATGACAGCCGCCGCAGGTGGAGCAGTCGTGGGTGCAATCCGACGGCATCTCCCCGGTGATGGCGAACATGATGGTGTTGTTGACCGCATTCATCAGGTTGTTGACCGCCGCCTGAGCCTCGTTCAGCTCGATAAAGGCGGGGTGGGAGGCGATGTCATGGTACAGCTCGTCGATCCGACTCTGGATGGAGCGAACCAGCTCGGCATCGTAGTCGGGGTCGCCCGCCACCTGCTCGATAGCCTTGCGCTGCACCTCGTACTCGGTCAGCATAGTGCACAGACTCTCGTCCGCCTCGTAGGCCGCCTTGGCCTCATCCATCCGCACCATGCGGGGATCCTTCTTCAGTGCCTTGCCCAGCACCATGGCCATTTCAAATACATTGGACGGGTCGAGCCGCATCCCTTCGTTGTTTTGATTCTCGTTCATGATCAAATATTTCCTTTCGTTTATTGCTTACGGATGTTCCGCGACCTGCCCGTACAGGGCAAAGGGTGCCGCACGGTCGATCTTCACGCGGACAAATTCGCCAACGGGTGCCGTCTCGGGCGTACCCGGGAAGAACACGCTCTTGTTGCCGGCTGTGCGCCCGGTATAGAGAGTCGGGTCGTTCTTGCTGACCCCGTCGCACAGGACACGGAGGGTCTGCCCGACCAGCGGCTGATTCTTCTCAAGGGATATGGCATTTTGGGTCTCCAGAAGCCGTGCGAAGCGCGCCTTCTGCACCTCCTGCGGCACCTGCTCCATGGTCGCCGCAGGGGTTCCCTTGCGGGGGGAGTAGATGAAGGAGAAGATCATGTCAAAGCGGATATCCCCCAGTGCCCGCAGGGTATCCTCGAACTCCTCCTCGGTCTCCCCGGGAAAGCCCACGATGATATCCGAGGTCAGGGTCAGGTCAGGCAACTTTTCCTTCATGTAGGCCACGGTATCCATGTACCGCGCCATGTCGTAGTGGCGGTTCATGGCGTGGAGCACCCGATCACTGCCGGACTGCAGGGGGAGGTGGAAGGTGGGCAGGATGTGGGTGCCCTTCGCCATCACGTCGATCAAGCGGCGGTCGGCATCCTTCGGGTGGCTGGTCATGAAGCGGAGCCACCAATCCCCCGGAATGGCATCCAGCTCCTCTATGAGGGTCGCAAAATCACAGGGTTCCTCCAGCCCCCGCCCGTAGGAGTTGACATTCTGCCCCAGCAGGGTGATGTCGCGGTAGCCTGTCGCCACCAGCTCCCGCACCTCGCAAAGGATCGCCTCCCTGGGGCGACTGCGCTCCCGCCCACGGACATAGGGCACGATGCAGTAGGAGCAGAAATTGTTGCAGCCGTACATGATGGAGACCCATGCGCGGTAGGTCGAGGTACGGCAGACCGGCAGCTCCTGCATGGCATCGGTTCCCGCCGCGCCCTCGGCCTCCGGGAGGAGCGAGCGGCGGTGGGTCTCCAGGCAGTAGCGGAGCACGGTGGGCAAGCGGTAGATGGAGGCGGTGTCCAGGCAGAAGGTGACGTAGGGGTAGCTGTGCTTGATCTGCTCCCGCCTGTGCTCCTGCGAGGGGAGACAGCCGCAGATACCGATGACCAGCTCGGGGTTGTCCTGCTTGAGCTTTTTATACTGCCCGATCGTCGCCAGCGCACGACTCTCGGCGTGCTCCCGAATGGCGCAGGTGTTGACCAGGATGAGGTCGGCCTCCTCCGGGCGAGTCACGGGGCAGTAGCCCATCTCCTGCGCCATGCCCGACAGCTTCTCGCTGTCGGCCTCGTTCTGCTGACAGCCGAAGGTCAGCACGAATACCCCGCGGCGGTGGCCTGCGGCGGTATAGGCGGCGTTGAGTGCCCGCACGGCACAGATGGCCTCCGTCCGCTCGACCTCGTCGGGCGGCGGCAGTGTGTTTCTTGCTTTCTCTTTATCCGTCATATGATTTCCTTACTTGTAAATTCCAACATTTCGTCATGATATTATAGCATATTTTCGGCATATAGTCAAGGGGAAAATTGAGGTTGGAGGGGTAGGATCGAAAACGCATCGCCGCCGCGGGATGTACCCGTGACGGCGATGCCTTCTTGCTGATACGACAGCCTCCGACCCTCACTCGATCTTCAAAAATCCTTGCAGGATGGCCGCCGGAAACACGAATTTCTTTACAAATCCACCGAAATCCAGCATGATATATCGGTCGTCCATCGCTGTTACCATACCTGTCCCGAATGCCTTGTGTGTCAGCTTACTGCCGACTTTTACGGCGGAGGTGTCCTGTTTCGGAGTCGGTTTTGCGGCATTCTGCGGCTGCGCGGGGAGCTCCTCCGACAATTGAGGCCGTCTCATTGCCGCAGGTTCGGGGGCAGGGGCGGGAGTCTGCGGGTTCTCCTTCGGCGGAGCAGGCCGCGGCTCGTCGTCGTACGCGTCATACATATCATATGTGTCATATATGTCATCCTCACCGGAAGCAGCAACAGCAGCCGTGAAATTCGGTAC
>CAYXBU010000056.1:0-8590 GCA_964463245.1 uncultured Clostridium sp.
GACGACCTCGGCCGCGTGGTCATCCCGAAGGAGATCCGCCGCACCATGCGGATCCGCGAGGGTGACCCGCTGGAGATATACACCGACCGCGAGGGAGAAGTCATATTCAAGAAATATTCCCCCATCGGGGAGCTGTCGGCCTTTGCCGGGCAGTACGCCGAGACCCTGCACAAGACCTGCGGTCTGTGTGTCGCCATCTGCGACCGCGACAGCGTGGTGGCTTGTGCCGGTATGCCCCGCAAGGAGTACGCTGACAAGCATATCTCCGAGGCACTGGAGTCCATCATGGAGGGGCGGAGCCTTTACCATTACACCGAGGGGCAGGAGCGGCAGAGCTTCATCCGCGACGGCGAGAACCACTTCATCCACTGTGCCATGCCCATCCTCTCGGAGGGGGACATCGTCGGGTGCGTGGTCTCGGCCGCCCCCACCGCCGCCGAGGGGGACAGAGCCGCCGAGCGGATGGCGGTCAGCCCCGAGGTGGAGGCCAAGCTGATCCAGACAGCCGCCGGATTCTTAGGGCGACAGCTGGAGTCCTGAAAAGCGAGCACCGACACATGGTTTTCGTGTGTCGGTGCTCGCCTCTTTTGCACAAACATATACAGATGACCCCTATCCTGCCGCTCAGTCCCTCACCGGCTCCCGCGCAAGTGCAGAAAGGGCAGAAGGCGTATTCCGCGCAGGGTCGCAGAGCACCGCCTCCAGCAGGCAGGACAGCACTCGTCCCACCTCCCGCCCGGGCGGAATGCCCAGCGAGATCAATGCCCGCCCGTCCAGTGCCAGCTCGGTCACCGTGACCGGCTCGTGCCTCTCCTCGGACAGTGCGACCTGACGGATCAGGTCATCCCACGGATCATACTGCGGATATTTCTGCATCGCATCCTGTGGAAAAGTCGATGTATCTGCCTCGCGCATGGCGGCATAACCCCGTGCGACCTCCAGGGCGGGGATGGTCTCCCGCCCGCATTTGGCTCGCAGCCGCCGTGCGGCCTCGGGCAGGGGGATCTGCGCCGTGGGGACATAGTCCCGCAGGGACAGCCGCGCCCGCGTGCGGGTCTCCTCCTCGCGGGAGAGCTTCAGCCGCGCCAGATCGGCTGT
Source organism: uncultured Clostridium sp. (assembly GCA_964463245.1). GTDB lineage: Bacteria > Bacillota > Clostridia > Oscillospirales > CAG-272 > CAMEON01. The sequence goes on from CAYXBU010000056.1 coordinate 1,099, forward strand.
CAGAGCGGGCTCCTCCATGTCAAACAGCAGCGCTGCCAAACGGGTGGGGAACGGGTCATCGCTCCGGTTCCTTGCCCCGCCGCACGGAGCCGCGAAACCGCCCCGCTCGGCAAGGCGGAGCCCGTCGGCCGGGGGATGCGGCAGGATATGTGGCCATATACCCAGGGAGGAAAGCATCCGTACCCCGCGGTCGGGGTCGGGGGAGCAGAGGATGCCGCGCAGTTCCTCGCGGACACGCTCCCCGGATATGCGGGTCAGCCCCTCGGCGCAACGGCGGAGGGCGGCGGCGGTATCGGGTTCCGGCTCAAAGCCCAGCCTGACGGCGAACCGCACCCCGCGCAGGACTCGCAGGGCATCTTCCCGCAGGCGGCGTTCCGGCTCCCCCACGCAACAGATGACCCCGGCGTGAAGATCGGCAAGGCCACCGAAGCGGTCGATCAGGTGGAAGCGGCGAGCCTCGTCCCGCTCGACCGCCATGGCGTTGATGGTAAAGTCCCGACGGGAGAGGTCATCCTCCAGACGGTCGGAGAAGGTCACGCGATCCGGATGGCGGCCGTCGGAGTAGCCCTCCTCGGTGCGACAGGTGGTGCATTCCAGCGGCATACGCCCCGCCTCACCCGGCACCAGCACCGTGACCGTGCCGTGGGCGATCCCGGTGGGGATGGTCTGAAGCCCGACCGCCTCACACAGCGCGACGGTCTGCTCGGGGGGGCAGGTGACCGTCACGTCCCAGTCGTGGGGCACCCGCCCCATCAGCGCATCCCGCACACACCCCCCTACCGGGTAGGCACCGACCCCCGCCGCCGAGAATATGTCCAGCAGGCGGTGTACCTCCTGCGGGCACAGCGTGTCGGCCTCGGGGCATAAGGGTGCCACGCAGGCGGCCTTGACCTCATCTCTCACGGCTCACTTCTCCTTATAGTACAGCAGGCAGTGACAGTAGCCCTCGAAGTTCGGATCCTTGATCTGCTCCCGAAACTCGCGGCACATACATTTGGTGTCCTCGCTCATCTCCATGCGGCAGGGGCAGTAGCCGCCCCGCGCCGCCAGACCCTCCTTGACGGTCTTGACGAGCTCCTCATTGTCATTCAGGCGTATCTTCATGTGGCTCTCGCTCCTTTACCGTATCTCGACCCGTGCCCCGCCGTATATCGACACCGGCAGGTCGGGGGCGCATTCCCGCACCATATCCGCCAGCACCGACACCACCGGGAACTCGGTGTGGTAATGCCCCGCCGCCACCAGCGACATCCCCGCGTAGGGTGCATCGCACAGCTGATGGTAGCGCAGCTCCCCGGTGACGTAGGCATCCGCGCCGGCGGCACGGGCGGCCTCGACCTCCCCGTCCCCGGCACCACCCAGCACCGCCACCCGACGGATCGGGCGACCGCCGTCCGCGCAGAGCACGGCGGGGGTGTGCAATGCCGCCTTGACCCGATCACAGAAGTCCGAAAAGCTCTCAGCCTCCGCCAACTCGCCGATCCGCCCCAGCGGCATCCCCGCCGGGTTGCCGTCCTCGCCCGTGCCTTCCCCGAAGGGATGCACATCGGTCAGACCCAGCACAGCCGCCAGGGTGTCATTCACCCCGCCCGGCAGGGCATCCAGCCGCGTGTGGAAGGATGCGGCGGCTATGCCCGCCCGTACCAGACGGATCACCTTGCGGGAGGAGGTGTCCCCGCCGTCCACGGCGCGCAGCCCCCGAAACAGGAGCGGATGGTGGGTCAGCAGGAGGTTGCACCCCCGCCGCTCGGCCTCCGCGACCGCATCCTCGGTCGGATCCAGCGCGACCAGTACCCCCGTGACCTCCGCATCCGCATTCGGACAGCAGGATAACCCGTCGTTGTCCCACCCGCAGGCATACGCGCGCGGTATCTTCTTTTCCATCTCGTTATATAGATCAAGTATTTTCATGGCATATCTCTCGCATTCTGTATTCAGGATCGGGATACGGGAGGGGTGACCGCCCCCGCCAACTCCTCCAGCGCTCGGATCACATCCGTCTCCTCCGCCACATCCCGTCCGGCATCCGCGCGGGCGGCGCGGCGGGCTTCCATGGTGCACAGGGTCTTGCGAATCAAGGCGATATGCAGCTCCCGTTGCTCAGCGGGGTAGAGCCGCCCTGTCAACAGTTCGGCGACCGTATACGGTGCGGGGCGTGCATCGGGACGGTATTCGGCGCAGATGGTCTGGTAGATGCGGTCATCCTCGGCCGACAGCCGCTCCCCGAGGATGGCAAAGCCTTGCTCGAACAGCCACCCCCGCAACAGCTCCGGGTGGGTCATGGGTTGGAGGATCAGCCGCACCTCAGGCGAGCGAACAAAGTCTGCCGCCGCCAGAATGGAGGCGATCAGCTCGCCGCCCATACCGAACACGGTGATATCCTCCGGGGCAGAGGTCTCCAGCCCCGAGAGACCGTCGGTCAGGCGGGTCTCGATGCGATCCGACAGGCCGCAGGCCGCGATATGCAGGCGTGCCCGCTCCAGCGGCCCCGGGCGCACGTCCGAGGCGATGGCGCAGGGGGTGATCCCCGACCCGCAGAGGTGGATCGGCAGGTATGCGTGATCCGTCCCGACATCGCACAGCAGGCGACCGGGACGCACGAAGTCCACCGCCGTGGCAAGGCGGGGGGATAGCTTTACGGTAGTCATGATCTGTCCTTTTGCAGAGAGGGCGGGGAATCGATGGCTCCCCGCCCTCTTGCTTGATCCTTCTTACTTCTTGTCTGCCAGGTAGGCGTTGATCTTGGCGACCAGCTCGTCGGCATCGGTGCCATGCACCGCGCAGGCTTCCTCGATGGACTCACCACGGGCAGAGGGACAGCCCAGGCAGTGCATTCCGATCTCGAAGAAGAATGCGGCGGTATCCGGCGCGGCATCCAGCACGTCGCCGATGATGGATTGTTTGGTAACAGTCATGGAAATATCCTCCCGATAGGTTTGTTTTACGCCTCTATTATATCCCATATGGGAGGGAAAGTCGCGCGGAATGTATGGATGGTCATTGAATTTTTTGTAACATTTGTGTTGGGGGGGAGGTTGCAGACCGGGCGCGGACAGGAGACACGCCCGGCTTTTCTCGTTCGCATAAGTCTATTTCCCGCATCCCCACATCCCCTCGCACCCTCCCCTACTGCTTAAACCTGTCCGCATACGCTGTTGCCAGCGCGTCACAACGTTCGTTATAGGGGTGGCCGGCGTGGCCGCGCACCCAGACGAAGGTTACGCGGTGGACATCCAGGAGGTTCAAGAGCTCCTCCCAGAGGTCGGGGTTCAGGGCGGGGGACTTATCCGCTTTTCGCCAGCCTCGCGCACGCCAGGACTTCGCCCAGCCCTTCTCTATACCGTCGATGACATAGCGGGAATCCGAGGTGAGAGTGACCTCGCAGGGCTCGCGGAGAGTCTTCAGTGCGGTGATGACGGCGGTCAGCTCCATGCGATTATTGGTGGTCATCGGCTCGCCGCCCGACAGCTCCCGCTCGGCCGTACCGTAGACCAGGATCGCCCCCCAGCCCCCCGCGCCCGGGTTGCCGCGACACGCGCCGTCGGTATAGATGGATACTTGCTTCATGATCTTGACCTTTCTTCCTTCATGAGAGAAAACTGAATGGAATATGGAAATATTTACAGAATGCCCTTGATTTTTGGACGGATTTCGCCTATAATACTGTCGGGCAAGGTGGCGATGCCGTGCCCGAAAGGAGAGACCGACCTCATGAACGACCCGATCCAGCCCGTGACCGAGCCCGCCGCCCCCGACACGCTCCCCCGCCTGCCGCGCCCCGAGCCGCGCAAGAAACGGCGGAAGGATCGCCGCGAGGGACGCTACCTGCGCACCCTGTACGCCATGAATAAATTCATGCCCTACATCATGCCGGAGAGGTCGGACGGCTGCAACACCTACGCCGACGAGTTGGATGTGACCGGCACCGACAGCTTCTGCAAGGACATGATCCGACAGGGCTATACCAATTTCAGCTTCCTGCACGTCATGCTGGCGGCCTATATCCGCACCATTTCTCAAAAGCCCGGCATCAATCGCTTCGTGGCGGGACAGCGCATCTACGCGCGGAAGAACATCGAGATCGTCATGACCGTCAAGAAGGAGATGACCTCCGACTCCCCCGACACCTGCATCAAGGTGATCTTCGAGCCGGACGACACGGTTGCCGAGGTCTACGAGAAGTTCAATGCCGCCGTCGAGAAGGTCAAGGCGACCTCCGAGCTGGACAGCGGCTTTGACAAGACCGCCGATCGGCTGGCCAATCTTCCCCGCCCCATCCTGCGCGCCGCCATCCGTTTGATCCGCTGGCTGGATTACCACGGGTGGCTCCCGCAGTCCCTGCTGGATGTCAGTCCGTTCCATGGCTCCATGATCATCACCAGCATGGGCTCCCTCGGCATCAAGCCCATCTACCACCACATCTACAACTTCGGCACCCTCCCCGTCTTTATCTCCTACGGTGTCAAGCGCACCGTACAGAAGGTCAAGCGGGACGGTACCTCCGAACAGCGAAAGTATATCGACCTCAAGGTCGTGACCGACGAGCGCATCTGCGACGGCTTCTACTACGCCTCGGCCTTCAAGCTGATCCGCCGCTACGCCGAGCATCCCGAGCTACTGACCGTCCGCCCGACGGCCATCGCAGACGACGTGGAGTAAACGATACCCGTGTATACCGTATGGGGGAAAGCTTCCCGAGAGGAGCTTTCCCCATATCTTTTTTCGGAGGAGCGGCAGTTCGGAGTGTCCGTCAGATATTGCTCGGATTCATATCGATGCTCAGCAAGCACTTTTTGTAGGTCGCCGAGAAATACCCCAGAAGGTCGGAGAACAGTGCCCGTGCGCGGCGGTTGAGCCGACACTTGACCACCATCCGCATCCGATAGACATTGTCAACCCGATAGACCGGAGCCTCAAAGGGTCCAAAGGTCTGGAGCGGCACATCCGCGTACTCGGTCTTGCACAGTTCCTGCAACCGCTCGGTCAGGCGGACACAGGTGCGCCCCAGCTCGGTCTCGTTGGGGGAGGATACCGACAGAAGGACGATGTCGCAGAAGGGCGGGAATACCAGATTGCGCCGCAAGCGGATCTCCCGCGCAAAGAAGGTCTCGTAGTCCTGTGCACAAGCCAGCTTCAATACATCATGGTCGGGGTTCATGGTCTGGATGACCGCCAGCCCCGGCTTGTCGGCGCGACCCGCCCGCCCGATGACCTGCGTCAGGAGCGAGAAGGTGCGCTCGGCGGCGCGGTAGTCGTCCACATACAGCGACATATCTGCCAGCAGGACACCGACCAATGTCACGTTGGGGAAATCATGCCCCTTGGTCACCATCTGGGTGCCTAAGAGGATGTCGGCCTCCCGATCACGAAAGGCATTCAGAAGGTCATGGTAAGCCGTCTTGGTCGAGGTGGTGTCGGCATCCATACGCATGACCCGCACCCCGGGCAGAGCCGTCTCCAGCTCTTGCTGGATGCGCTGGGTACCAAAGCCCATCCGCATCAGGTGCGGCGAGCCGCAGGCGGGACAGGTCTCCGGCACCGGGCGGCGCGCACCGCACCAGTGGCAGACCAGCTCCCCGCGGTCGTAATCCCCGCGCAGGGTATGGTAATTCATGGCGACCGAGCAGGAGGGGCAGGTCACCGCCACGCCGCAGGAGCGGCAGACCAGCTGGGTGGAGTAGCCTCGCCGATTCAGGAAGAGCACCGCCTGCTCCCCGGCGGCGGTCACGCGGCGCAGCTCCTCCAGAAGCTCCGAGCTGATGGGGGAGGTCTCCCCTTGCGCGGCCTTGTTTCGCATATCCAGGATGCGTACCTCAGGCAGTGTGGCCTTGCCGTACCGATGAGTCAGGCGCAGGAGGGTATACTTGCCCTCGGTGGCCTTGGCAAAGCTCTCCGAGGAGGGGGTCGCCGATGCCAGCAGGAGCAGTGCATTCTCCTCGGCACAGCGGAACCGCGCCACGTCGCGGGCGTGATATTTGGGGTCTTGATCGGATTTGTAGGTGTGCTCCTGCTCCTCGTCCATGACGATCATGCCCAGGTTCGGCATGGGGGCAAACACCGCCGAGCGGGTACCCACGGCGATGGTGGCCTCCCCCGCACGAATGCGGCGGTAGGCATCCAGCCGCTCCCCCGCCGACAGTCCGGAGTGGATGACCGCCACGCGGGAGCCGTATCGATCCCGAAAGATGGCCAGCATCTGCGGGGTCAGCGAGATCTCGGGCAGGAGCATGATGACTCCCCGCCCCGCCGCGATCATGCGGTCGATCATGGAAAGGATCACGCAGGTCTTGCCTGATCCGGTCACGCCAAAGAGCAGAGCTGCCTGCGGTGTCCCACTCGCCGCCAGCTCAGACAGTGTCCGCACCGCCGCCGCCTGCTCCTCATTGAGGCAGATGGGCGCGGGGGCTTCCGGTCGGGGCGCGGGGATCAGCGGCGGCAGGGGCGGCGGCGCGTAGACCGACCGCGTATGCCCCTGTATCCAACCCCGCAGGGACAGGGTACGCAGAGTCGCCGCCGTCACGCCGGGCATCTGCTTGAGCTCGGTGGCGGGGATGGGTCGGGTCGCGTCCAGCAGGGCGTACAGCACCTTGCGCTGACCCACCGCCGTGATGCGATCCCGCCCGCGGGTGGCATCCAGTGCCGCCTGCACCTCCTGTACTTCCCTTCCCAGTACATAGTCAGTCTCCTGCCGCTCCTCCGGCTCCTTGACTGCCAGCTCCCGCTCCACCAGTCCCCGCGCCATCAGCCGCTCCAGCGACTTGGAGGCTTGTGCACCATAGCGGGCGCGCAGAGCCTGAGAGGACACGCTCCCCCGTGCGCGGATGTGATCAAACAGGATCAGGTCGCCCGAAGTCAGAAGGCGGTCGTCCTTGGGCACCGCTCCCGGGATGGGGCGGTAGAACTCCACCAGCGAGGCCAGTGCCAGCGCGGGCACCAGGGTGCGCACGGCCTCCCCCACGGTACATAGGGTCTGCTTCGCCAAAAAATGGCAGAGTCGCACCTGCGCCTCGCTCAGCGACAGCCCGTCCCGACAGACCCCGCTGATGGGCTTGACCTTGTCGGGATCCGGCCTGTGCGGAAGCGCAGATAGCCCCGCCCCCTCGTACACCTCCTCCACCAGGGCGAGCTTTTTGCGGTTCCCCTTTCCGAAGGGAACCGTGACAAAAGCACCCGGGCGGACGGCGTCCGTGAGTGGGCGGGGAATATGGTACAGGTAGGGACGGTCAATGCCGTAGGGGCATTCCAATATCCGCACCGTGACATAACAGCCGTCTTGCGACATAGTTTCCTCCGGGCGATACACGGTCTGCTCCATGGTAAGACCCCCTTATTGTGTCATGTGATAGTGATCAAAGACCGGCGGGGCGCGATCAGACCTCGGTGCCCTCCTCGGCATTCTCCTCGGCAGTGCCCTCCTCGGCAACAGCCTCGTCGGCGGCCTCGTCGACGGCCTCGTCGGCATCCTCGGCACCAGCCTCGTCGGCATCCTCGT
>CAYXBU010000056.1:8690-11983 GCA_964463245.1 uncultured Clostridium sp.
GCCTCGTCGACGGCCTCGTCGGCATCCTCGGCACCAGCCTCGTCGGCATCCTCGTCGGCACCCTCGGCATCCGCCTCGGTGCCCGCCTCGGTAGCCTCCTCGGCGGCCTCGCTGCGCTCGGCCTCGATGGCGTGCTCACCCTCGCCGTCCTCGTCCTCGTCGCGGCGGTCGTAGGGGCGGTAGAGCGCACTGATGCTCTCCAGCACCGCCTGCTCCTCCTGCTCCTGCTCCTCTACCGACTTGTGGGTGATGACATAGTCACCCTCGTACATCCGGCGAACCGCAATGTTCACCGCCTTCTCGTCCCGCACCTCGCGGTCGATCATGGTGTTGAGCGGGCGATCGGTCTCCTTGTTGCCGGTCATGGAACACTCGGCCTCGGCTCTCTGCCGTACATACTCGTTCGTGATCATCCGGGCACATTTCGCCGTCGCCAGCGCGACCTCGTAGCGGTTGTACTTGCCTTCGTTCAGATCGTTGATGGTGGGAAAGATCATATTCTATTCTATCTCCTTGTTGGGTTATTGTTGAAAAATGGTCTCGATCTCTTACTCGCCGTCCGTCGGCTCTCCGTCCGCGACCTCGGGGATATCCTCCTCGGTGTCGTTGCTGTCCAGCCGATTGGCGATGGTCTCGGTCTGCAGAGCGGATAGGATCACGTGCTCGGAGTCGGTGATGATCACGGCGCGGGTCTTGCGCCCGCAGGTCACGTCGATCACTCGCCCGTCGTCCTTCGCATCCTGGATCAGCCGCTTGATGGGAGCGGAATCCGGACTTGCCAGCGTGACGATGCGCTCCACCGCCACCATGTTCCCGTACCCGATATTGATGAATTTCATAGCGTAGAGCCTCTTTTCTGCCGACGGGCGGCTCACTCGATGTTCTGGGTCTGCTCGCGGAGCTTCTCCAGCTCGTTCTTGACCTCGGCGACGATGCGCGCCATGTCCGCGTTGGCGCACTTGGAGCCGATGGTGTTGATCTCACGGTTGGTCTCCTGCAGCATGAAGTCCAGCTTGCGGCCTACGGCGACCTCCGCACTCAACAGCTCCTCCAGCGTGTCCAGGTGGGAGGACAGGCGCACCAGCTCCTCGTCCACCGACAGGCGGTCGGCAAAAATGGCGCACTCGGTGATGACCCGACCCTCGTCGGGCTGAATGCCGCTCTGCCCGATCAGCACCCGTAACCGCTCCTCAAAGCGTTCCCGCAGAGTGGAGATGTCCTCCGCCGACTCGGCGGCCAGCTCGGCGGCCAGCTCCCGAATGCGGGTCAGCTTCCCGCGCATATCCTCGCCCAAGCGGGCACCCTCCCGCTCACGCGCGGCGATGAACTGTCGGATCGCCTCCTCCAGCACCGGCTTGACCGCCGCCCACAGGTCGTCCTCGGTCTCCCCCGCCTCGGGCTTGACCGGGATCATGACCCCCGGCATGACCATCAAGCGGCTGACGGTCAGGTCATTCTCCAGACCCAACTCGCGAGACAGTCGCTCGGCCGCCTCGGTCAGTCGCCGCGCAAAGAGCATATCCGGCTCCAGCGGCACCGCGCCCCCGTCGGGGGAGGCGGCATCCCGCGCCGTCAGGCTCAGGGTCAAGTCCAGCTTGCCGCGGGAGATACCGGCGTCGCTCAGAGCCGTCTTGATCCGATCCTCCAGACCCGCCAGGGCGCGCGGGAGCTTGACCGACAGATCTAAGTAGCGGCTGTTGACCGAGCGCATCTCCACCGTGATCTCGCGGCTGTTCCCGCCCGGAGCGGGGCACAGCGCGGAGGCGCGGGCGTAGGCGGTCATGCTTTTCATCGGTTGCTCCTCCCTCGTCGCAAGCGACGATCTGCATTCATAGATAGAATTATTGTACTACAAATCTCAAGTCTTGTCAAGGACTTCCTCAAAAATTCGGTTGATGTGTCTGTTTTTTCTTTACAGGACATTCGGTTTTCGTCATTTTGACGGCGTGCAACTGCCCCATCGGGCAGACAAGGGCACGGGGGAGAAGACCCCTCAAGGATCTTCTCCCCCGTAAAACCGTTATTCCTCCAGCGCACCCTGCACCGCCCACTCAAAGCGGCAGGCCGACTGATTGCCCGCGCCGCCGTCAAAGCGGGAATTCTTCATGAACACCGCCACCAGATCATCGGCGGGGTCTACCCAGAAGTGGGTGCCGTAGGCACCGCTCCAGCCGAAGGAGCCGACCGGAAGTGCGCCGTAGCTCTCCTCGGTGATGACCCGGACTCCCAGACCCCAGTTCTGGTTGCCCGGCATGACTGCGGCCGGTACCTGCGGCTGTCCCATCTGCGATACGACCTCCTCCGACAGGATGCGCCGTCCCGACTCGGTCACGCCCCGATTCAGGAGCATCCGCGCAAAGGCGGTATAGTCCGAGAGGGTGGAGATCAGACCCGCACCGGCGGCCTTGTGGGCGCAGGGGAAGCCCTCAAACACGCAACCCGGCACCGTCCAACCCACCGCGTTTTTCTCCTCGACCCGCTCGTGCATGGGGATGATCCGCTCCCACTGCGCCGCCGAGGGGGTGAAGGTGGTGTCAGTCATGCCGCAGGGGGCAAACAGCTCGGTCTGCAGGAACTCTTCATAGTCCTGCCCTGTTACCTGCTCGATGATGGATGCCATCACGTCAAAGGCCGCAAACGCGCTGTACCACTGGTGTGTCATCGGCTCAAAATCCAGCCCCGCCTTCAGGAAATAGGCAATGGAGCTGTCGTAACACTTCAGATCGTCCTCGTTCAGGTTGCCCGGCTTGAGGCTTCCGATGCCGGAGGTGTGGGTCAGCAGATGCAGGAGAGTGACATCGGTCGGCGTGACACCCAGATCCTCCCCTTCGGGGGTGATGATGTGGATATCCCCGAACGCCGGGATGTACTTCTTGACCGGCTCGGACAGCGAGATCATCCCACGGTCGCAGAGTATCAACGCCGCCACCGCCGTCACGGGCTTGGTCATGGATGCCATGCGGAAGATGGTGCCGTCGTCCGGTGCCGCGCCCCCCTCGGACAGCTGTCCGAAATGCCGCCGGAAACGGCGGTCACCCTGCGAGACGCAGTAGGACATCCCGCAGATGTTGTGCCTGTCCAGATCGTAGGCGGCGATCTCGTTGATGTTGTGCTCCAGCTTGTCCATGTTCAATTTTTTCATGATCGATAAAGCTCCTTTCATGGAGGCGGATACCGTCCGCCGTGCCGGGATGCTACCGAGGGCCGATCCGCTTGCACAGATCAGCCCCCGGGAATTTAAGGCAACACCGCACAATTCACGGCTTATGCCTTTTTCACTCACTTGCTTGCAT
>CAYXBU010000057.1:0-11178 GCA_964463245.1 uncultured Clostridium sp.
AATCAGCGTTTCCCTTGCTTATAGTATAGCCTATTCTGCCGAAAAAGTCAATAGTTTGTTGAAAAATAATTTTCTTGTTGAGAACGCGGTTTCCCGCGAAAGGTCAAATGGGCAGGCAATCCGTCACCCACAGATCCTCTCCGTCCACGGTAAACTCCACGTTGTGCCCGGCGAAGTAGACCCCGTACACACGCTCCGGGTCGTGCTGGTAGGAGGGGCGAGGGTCGTCCGCCAGCACCGCCAGAAGGGCGGCTCTTTTTCCCTCGGGGAACAGCTCCAGGAGCGCGGGCGGGCAGTGTACTTGCAGGTGATGATCCCGCACCGCATCGGCAAAGCCCCCGGTGGCCTCCGGGTGGGCATCGGTGTAGGGGAGGTAGGGCTTGATGTCCAAGATGGGAGTGCCGTCCATCAGGTCGGCTCCCGAGACCACCAAGACCGGAGCGTCCGGGCGGTCGTACAGAATGCGGCAGAGCCGCACCGAGGAAAGTCCGATGGGATTGGGACGGTAGGGGGAGCGGGTGGCGAACACCCCCATGGGAGTATTGCCCCCCAATCGGGGCGGGCGAACCATGGGTTGCCAGCTGTCGGCGGCGCGCTTGATGTCTGAGAACAGCCACAGCAGCCACAGGTGGGAGAAACCCTCCAGCCCCCGCAGGGCATCCGGGTTGCGGTAGGGCGGTTCAAAGACGATCTCGGCTTCCAGCTCGGGGACACGCCCGCTCTGTCGCGGAATGCCGAATTTCTCGGGGAAATCCGTCCGAATGTGCGCGATCGGACGGCAGATCAGGGTATCGGTCATCATGGTATATCCCTTTCCTTCTCTGTATATATAAGAAGACCCGAACTGTCCCGCATACGACGGGGGTTTCCTGTTCGGGTCTTCTTGAATGGATAATATCGATGCTGGATTATCAGGCGGCCGGATCAATGGTCGTCTCGGTGATCAGCTTGCCGTCCTTATCAAAGCGGTAGGTACCGGCAGGCAGGAGCCCGTTTGCCATCTTCTCGGAGATGGTGTACGTGGTGTTCGTGACCGCGCGGAGAGTCGACCCGATGAAGTACAGGTCGCCCGCATCACTCTTGACCAGTCCGGCATAGGTCGCACGCCCGTCCACGAGGTATGTGACAGTCCCATTCGACATACGCACCAAGCCATTGGTCATGCTCTCGCCTGCCAGCAACTCGGGCGGGTTCTGCAGAACACCGTTGCTGTCAAAGGTGTAGCTGCCGCTCGGAAGCAGACCGTTGGTCTGGCTGTTTGTCAGATAGTAGGTCACGTTGCACACGGCCTGACCGGAGGAGCCAATGTAGTACAGATCCCCGGCATCGCTCTTCACCAGCTTGGCGAAGGTAGCGACTCCGTCGGTCAAGTACCGGATCTTGCCGCTTGCCGGCTTGATCAGACCGTTCATGTAGTCGGTTCCCGCCAGGATCTGCGGCAGATCGGTCAGCTTTCCGGTGGCATCGAAGCTGTATGTGTCAGCCGGGAGCAGGCCGTTGCTGTGCGCGGCGTCGATGGTGTACGCGGAGTTGCAGACAGCCTTCAGAGCAGAACCGATGAAGTAGTAATCCCCATCGTCGCTCTTGACCAGACCCGCATAGGTTTTCTCCCCGTCCTCAAAATACTGAATTACGCCGTTGGGCATCCGGATCAGACCGTTGAGGTAATCCTCACCCGCAAGGATCGTGGGCAGGGAGGTGATCTTGCCGTTCGCGCCGAACTTGTAGGTGCCGGCGGGAAGCAGACCGTTGGTCTTGCCGGCGGGAATGTTGTAGCTGACGTTCCTCAGCTCGCGCAGGGAGGAGCTGATGAAATAGTAATCGCCATCGTCGCTTTGAACCAGTCCGGCGTAGTTCGCCTTGCCGTTTTTCAGGTACTGCACCACGCCCGAGCTGAAGCGAACCAGGCCATTCGAGAAATCCTCTCCTGCCAGCAGCTCCGGCAGGTCAGTCGCGGTTCCGTCCTCGCCAAAGGTGTAGCGACCGGATGGGAGCAGTCCGTTGGTATTCTTGTCGGTGATATAGTAGCTTCGATTGCGGATCGCATAGCCATCGCTGCCAACGAAATAGTAATTGTCTCCGCTGAACTTCAGAAGACCGGTGTCGGTCGGCTCACCGTTCTCGATGATGATGAGCTTACCTTGTGCGTTCTCCACGACGGCGTTGCGAGGATTCTCCGCATCTGCGGCAAGAACCTGACCCAGGATATCGCCTCCCTGAGAGAAGAAATGCTTGCCCTCCTCCAGGAGGGAATTGGCGCGGAAGGAGCTGACATCTACCGTCTCACCGGAGACGGCCTTGCAGGAGCTGTCGATGTAGTAAATGTTGCCGTTCGTGTCGGACACGGCACCGGCAAATTGTGCCTGACCGTTGATGTAGTAGCGAATGTTGCCGTCCGCGTCTGTCCAGAGTCCGTTCTTGACGGTCTCGCTCGTGGCCTCGGAGGCCATGTGCATGGGCTTGTTGGCAAAGTTGTCCGGATTGGCGCGGTAGTAATGACATACGACGCCGAAGACGAACTCAGTGCCGGTGTTGGCATTTTGATCCGTATCCCAATAGATCGAACTGAAGTCTTCAATATAATAAGGGCAAATGTCCCCCTTATGGCGGTAGAGAGGTGCATACCCCCATTTGGATTCGATCATGAGATCCTCGATCTCGGTAGCTCCCTCCGGTACATCCACGACCACTCCGGCGTGCACGATCACTTCACCGTATGTATCGTTGATGCGTTTTGTAATGTTTCCGGCTTCATCTCGCTGAACATAGTTACAAGCAATGGATAAAGAGTACGTAACAACGCATCCGACTTCCGGCTCATCGATGAGGATATAGCTGTTATCCGAAATGTACGGCGTGGGATCTTCGAGCCAACCGTCAGCTGTTTCTGCCTCCCGCGCGAGGAAGGCATAGGCAAAGCAATTGTAGGAGATCGTCACGTCGCCGATCACGGTAGCACCTAACGCTTCGTACGGAGCGCACTCCTGTTTGGCGGCGGCGATATCCTTCGAACTCAGGGGCTCCAGATAACGATCCACAGAGACAGCGGTCCCCTGCGGCGTATATGTCACGACCGTGGTGGACTGATAATTAGAGGTACCGGCCAAGGGTATGGCGATCAGAGCTGAAATGGTCAAAATGAGTGTGCACGCGATCAAAAGAAAACGTTTCATGAGAGGGAGAACTCCTTTTTGTAATGCAGATGACTCTCGTCCGGGTGGGAAAAGGGGGAAATGGACACGAAAAACGCGTTTGCTGCCCTGAATATGCAATTTCGACGGCAGAAAACGACACCGACCCGTATAATAACATATTTTCTTCCTGTTGTCAACAACTTTTTCGGTTTTTTCTCCCAAAAACGCAAACATCAATCGTTTTTTTACACATTTAATCCTGCTTTTATACGCTCAATTTTATATAATATACATACCGAACGAATAAAACGAGCCGGCAATGCACGCCGGCTCGCATTTTCAAGGGCTATCAGCGGAGTCTTTTGACGGGAGACGTGGTGGTCTCGGGGGCGGTGGTCCCGGGGTTGGTGCTCGGAGCCGAGGTGCCGGGGTTGGTGCCGGGCACGGAGGTGCCGGGGGCAGACGTGCCCGGGGTGGTGGCGGGGGTGGTCTCGGGCTTGGTGGCCGGAGCCGTAGTGGAGGTGTGCGGCTTGTCGGTCGCGGTGGCCTTGTCGGAATCGTTTCGACCGCAGGAGCCGAGCAGGAGCAGAGCCGCCAGCGAGACGACGCCCAGAATGTGCAGGCCTGTATGGGTCTTCTTTTTCGTTTCGTTCATGGATTGACCAAACCTTTCTCTTGCGGCGGATGAGGTCGTGCCTCGCGCCGCAAATCGGATCGGGAGCCGCACTGCCGACGGCAAGACGGCTCCGCTTATAGTATGCACCGCGCCGCGTGGGCAAAGCGTGGAAAAATCAGCAAGAAAACAAAACCGGGCGAGAGAGGGCGAAAAAACTGTCCCGTTCTCCTTGACAAACCCCGTCGGTTGTGCTATCATTGTATCGGAGAAAAACCATGCAAGGAAAGGTATTTGATATGAGAAAAACAACATTGAAAAAATATGCCGAGCTGTTGGCCGTATGCGGCGTATCCGTGAAGAAGGGGGACGAGGTCATTATTGAGGCGGGGCTGGATCAGCCGGAATTCGTCCGCCTGTGCGTGGAGGCCTGCTACCGTGCGGGAGCCGCCAAGGTGCGTGTCAACTGGTCGTACCAGCCGCTGGCCAAGCTGAATGTCCGCTACCAGTCCCTCAAGACCCTCTCGGCGGTGGACGAGATCGAGCGGGCGCGTTGGCAGTACCGCATGGACAAGAACCCCGCCATGCTCTACCTGCTCTCGGACGACCCCGACGGCCTGCGCGGCATCAACCAGGAGAAGCAGGGCAAGGCCATGCAGGCGCGCTACGGGATCATCAAGCCCTACCGCGAGGCCATGGACAACAAGTATAAGTGGTGCATCGCTGCCGTGCCGGGCGAGGCATGGGCAAGGAAGGTGTTCCCCGGCCTGCGTACCTCCACCGCCGTGGAGAAGCTGTGGCGAGCCATCCTGTACACCAGCCGCGTGCTTGATGCCGAGGGGCAGGAGCTTGACCCGGTCGCCGCATGGAAGGCACACAACGAGAGCTTCCGGGATCGGTGTGCCCACCTCAACCGCCTGCACATCAGCTCGCTGGAGTACAGCGCGAGCAACGGCACGAGCTTCACCGTCGGACTGATGCCGCAGGGTATCTTCTGCGGCGGCAGTGAGCACACGCTGGGCGGTGAGGAGTTCAACCCCAACATCCCCTCCGAGGAGATCTTCACCTCCCCCCGAAAGGGTGTCGCCGAGGGCATCGTCTATTCGTCTCTGCCGCTGTCCTACAAGGGCGAGATGATCGAGGACTTCTTCGTCCGCTTTGAGGGCGGTCGCGTGGTCGAGGTGGGAGCCGCCAAGAATCAGGCTCTGCTGGAGCAGATGGTGCACATGGACGAGGGAGCCGCCATGCTGGGCGAGTGCGCTCTGGTGCCGTATACCTCCCCCATTCGGCAGAGCGGCATCACCTTCTTTGAGACCCTGTTCGACGAGAACGCCGCCTGCCACCTGGCATTAGGCGCGGGCTTTACCAACTGCGTGAGGGACTATGACTCCTACACTCTGGACGAGCTGCATGACATGGGGGTCAACGACTCCATGATCCACGTGGACTTCATGATCGGCACCGCTGACCTGAATGTGACCGCCGTCTGCGAGAATGGCGAGCGGGTGGTCATCTTCCGTGATGGCGTTTGGGCGATCTGATCCGAGACCGGACACGAAAAAGAGAGGTACCGCTATGGAAAAGCGATTCCGCAGGGACATCCTGAAGGCCGTCACCTTCAGCTATGATGACGGCGTGACCCCGGACATCCGCTTAGTCGAGCTGATGAACCGCTATGGGATCAAGGCGACCTTCAACCTCTGCTCCGCTCTCTTGGGCAGGCCCATCGAGCTGGCCGAGGACGGCCGCATCATCACCCACGGCAAGGTCGCACCCGAGCAGGTGCGGGAACTGTACGCGGGGCATGAGGTCGCGGTGCACACCCTGACCCATCCGCATATCGCATCCCTCCCGGAGGACGAGATCCTGCGGCAGGTGGAGGAGGATCGTCTGGCACTGGAGGCACTGGTCGGCTACCCCGTTGTTGGAATGGCCTACCCCTACGGCGAGCATATCGGCGTCGCCGAGGTGTTGGCGGGCAAGACCCCCATCCGTTACGCCCGCACCGTGTCCTGCAACGGTCTCTTTGATCAGCAGACCGATCTCTGGCACTTCCGCCCCACGGCCTTCCACCTGCACTTTGATCAGCTCATGGAGCTGGGCGAGAGATTCCTTGCTCTGCAGCCGACCGAGCCGCAGATATTCTATATTTGGGGGCACTCCTACGAGCTGGACAACGACCCCGCCAACTGGGAGCGGCTGGAGCGGTTCTTTGACCTCATCGCGGGGCGGGAGGACATCTTCTACGGCACCAATCGGGACGTGCTGCTGACCTGATCGGCACGGGAAAGGATCATAATCATGAAGCTTCACGAATACACCTTCCGCGCCGCCCGCCCCGTCTGGGAGGTCGGCACGGCACACCTGATGAATCGCACCGTCAGCTTTTGCGCGGACATCGACAGGACAGCCCTGCCGAGCGGTACGACTGTCCGTCTGGCGGCGGCGGCCTCCTGCTCCTTCATCCTGACGGTTGGGGGCAGCTTTGTCGCGCACGGCCCCGCCCGCTGTGCCCACGGGCATTTTCGGGTGGACGAGTACGACCTGACCCCCTACCTGGGGGAGGGGCTGACCCGCGTTTGCCTGCGGGTGGTGGGCTATAACGTCAACGCCTACGGTGCCCTGAACCAGCCCGCCTTCCTCTGCGCCGAGATCACGGCGGGGGATCGTGTGCTGGCGGCGACCGCCCCGACCGACGGCGGCTTTACTGCCTACGGGGTGGAGGAGCGCATCCGCCGCGTGCAACGCTACTCCTTCCAGCGACCCATGGTGGAGAGCTATGATCTTGCCCCCGGCGGGTTCGCGTATGAGCGCGACCCGGGTGCGGGCGGGACGCCGCTCTCCTTGGAGCCTGCTCGGGCGGGGGTGTTCCTGTATCGGGATATGCCTTACTCCGACAATGAAGTCCTGCGCCCTCTCACCGTCTTGCGCCGGGGGCACATGACCTACTCGGACAAGCCGCACTACTACGACTCGCGGGAGATCTCCGCGATAGGCGACCGCTTCTTCGGCTACCGCCCGGAGGAGCTGGACTGTGCCTCCCACATCGAGGTCGGTCAGATCGATTACGACGCGGGGGAGGCCGTTTCGGAGCCGACCGACTGTATCTCCCTGCCGGCGGACGGCTGGGCTGAGCTGGACTTCGGGCGCAACTACACGGGGCTGTACGCGCTGGACATCGAGGCCGAGGGGGACGGTATCCTGTACTTGACCTTTGACGAGGTAGTGCATGGGAGTCTGGATCCGTTCCGCATGGGCACCTCCAACATCATCCGTATCGGTCTCCGCGCAGGGAAGTACTCGCTGGTCACCGCCGAGCCGTATGTCATGCGCTACCTGCGGCTCTCGGCGCGGGGCTGTGCCGTGACCGTGCGAGATCTGCGGCTCTACCACATCGCCTTCCCCACCTCGGCCATCACGGCCGACTTCGTCGGGGAGGACGAGTCCATGCGCCGCATCTATGAGGCGGCGGTGGAGACCTTCCGCGCCAACACGGTGGACATCTACATGGATTGCCCCTCCCGCGAACGCGCCGGGTGGCTGTGCGACAGCTTCTTTACCTCCCGCGTGGAGCGGGTGCTGACCGGAGCCTCGGCCGTGGAGCGCGCTTTCCTGCAGAACTTCCTCATGCCGGAGCACTTTGACTTCCTCCCCGAGGGGATGCTCCCCATGTGCTACCCCTCGGATCATAACGACGGGATATTCATCCCCAACTGGGCGATGTGGTACGGCGTAGAGCTGGGTGAGTACGCCGCGCGTACCGGGGACATGGAGCTGGTCGCGGATGCCCGCGCACGGATATATGGGCTTTTGGATTACTTCGCGCGGTTCGAGAACGAGTACGGCCTGCTGGAGAAGCTGGAGAAGTGGGTCTTCGTGGAGTGGTCAAAGTCCAACGAGCTGGTGCAGGATGTGTCCTTCCCCTCCAATATGCTGTACGCCAAACTCTTGGAGGTGGCGGGGCGGCTGTACACGGACGAGTCTCTGACGGCTCGTGCCGTCGCCCTGCGGCAGACCATTCGGGAGATGGCCATGACCGAGTCGGGCTTCTTCTGCGACAACGCCCTGCGGCGGGACGGTAAACTGGTGCTCTCGGGCGAGCGCACCGAGTCCTGCCAGTATTACGCCTTCTTCTGTGATGTCGCCACGCCCGAGAGCCACCCGTGGCTCTGGGAGACCCTTCTGCGGGATTTCGGCTACGACCGCGCTGCGCGGGGGCTGTATCCCGAGATATACCCCGCGAACGCCTTTATCGGCAACTACCTGCGGCTGGATCTGCTGGATCGCTACGGCTATCGTGACGCGCTGTATGATAACATCAAGGGCTACTTCGGCTACATGGCCGAGAAGACCGGCACGCTCTGGGAGAACGTAGGGGACTACGCTTCCTGTAACCACGGCTTTGCCTCCCATGTGATCTACTGGATGGAGCATCTGGGACTGTTGCAGCTTTCCCACACGGAGGAATCGACATGACCGAGACACAACGCGATCCGCAGAGCAGAACCGAGAAAAACGCCACGCGCTTCCTCCTTGTGCGGGGCATAGCCTTCTTTTTCCTGCTTGCCGTCCTTCTGGGCGGGCTGTACTGGCTCTGCCTGCATCACTTTGCCAACGTGGCGGAGTGGAGCGGCACGGCGGATGCCCCGCGTGAGAGCCTCCTCCTGGGGGAGGAGACCTACCACCTGGCGGCGGCAGTCGGCTCCCCCGGCGTGAGCAGTGCCAACTTCGTCAAGGGCGAGGCACTGGGGGAGGTCAAGCTCCCCCTGCGGGATGCCGTGACCTACAACTGCCCGGTGTACGAGGTCAAGACCGGCAAGGGTGCGACCCGCCGGGGCTTCCTGATCGTGACCCGCGAGGACGGGGAGGACTACGTCTACTATCTGGACGGCACCGAGAACCCCTATCGGCCCCTCGAGTCCGACATCGACATTGAGGAAGAGGGAGAAGCGACCTGATAACGACCGCCCCCGACCGAGCCTTAGGGCCGGGTCGGGGGCGGTTTGATAGGACAATGAAGTTTTAGTGAGTGTTGAAGCCCTTGTAGGTTCCGAACCCGAGCATATAGGCCGCCATGGCGATGGCGGCGTCCTCCGATCCGATCTGTTGTGATGCGGCCATGCTCCGCAATTCGTCCATAACGGTATCGTGAGGAAGAATGGAGCCTTTGGTGCCACGGACGACACGCTCGACCACGGAGGGGAGGATCATGCACATTTGGTAAAAGGCATCCTCCTGCCCGGTCACCAGCGCATAGAATTGATCCAAGCTCACGCGGCGGATCAGCTTGTGCCCGACCCTTCGTTGGTCAACGCTCGTTTCCCACTTGATATTCTGGGAACGCTGCGCGATGGCCTCCACCAAAAAGCAAGCGCAATCATCGTCGTTCAGCAGTTGATCCTGCATCTTGATGAAGGTCTTTCCGGCTGATGCGGAGTTCATGGTGTTATGTTTATTCTTCATTTCCACATAGACCGTATGAACGCGACCGCCGTCCGGAATGTCGATGCCGTCGGCGTTCCGATATATGACATCCCAGCCGCCTTCCTCTCCGTTTGCGGGAACATGACAGTTCGCAATGTATTGGAATATCCTTTGGTGGAAATATCCGATATCATTGTTGTTGGACTTGTCTCTTTGGCGGAATATCTCGTTGCTCACGATCTCATCCCATGTGGAATGATACACCGTCTTGTCAAAGATCAGCTTGATGGGGTCGATCAGGTTCTTGTTGAAACGCTTTAGGTCGAAGGATTCCAACTTTTCACCGTACTTCTCTATTGTCGCCCTAACGTGATTTCAAAAATCTTCTTCACTTATAAAACTCAATGGCCACATGGCAGCTCCTCCAATGCCTTTTTGATCTGCACCGCTATGTCATAGGCTAAATTGACAGGCACGGCATTTCCGACCTGCTTGTATTGGGAACCTACACTTCCGCAGAACTGCCATTCGTCCGGGAAGCTTTGACAGCGGGCATTTTCACGGATGGTAAAAGGACGTGCCTCCAGCGGATGGCATCGATCCGTCTGCTTTTGGCTGGGGGAGGTCAAGACAGCCAAGGACGGCTCGTCCAGACTCAAGCGCCGCAGAATGCCGGTTCGCCCCCCCTCCATGTACCAACAGCTTTTCATGTATTCCTTTGCGACCTCCTCCGGGATATCTCGCCAATATCCCCCGGGGGGTACCATCTCGAATATGCGCCGCTTGTATGCGGAATACGGCGTTCCCTCGCTCTTTGGACAATCCGGCAGGATATCCCGCAGGACAGGCTTGTATGTGTGCGGAGCGGGAAATTCAAAGTGCAACCGCTCGGCAAGATCGCTCCGAATGCCTATGGTGATCAGGCGTTCCCGCTTTTGCGCCACGCCGTGATCCCATGCATTGAGCACTTGCTTTTGTATCCGGTAACCGGTGCTTTCAAAAATATCGGTTATGGTCTTATAGGTGCGCCCTTTGTCGTGGGTCAGCAGGCCGCGCACATTTTCAAACAGGAACATCTTCGGCTGCAGCTGCTCCAAAAATTTTGCGTAGTGGTAGAACAGGGTGCCTCGGGCATCCTCCAGACCCAACCGTTTCCCTGCATAGGAGAAGCTCTGGCAGGGGGCACCGCCCGAGAGCAGGTCTAATTCCCCTTTGGCTATGCCGAAGTACGCGGGCAGATCCAAACAGGATATGTTGGCGATATCATCGTTGATAACTCGCCAGTTCGGACGATTGAGATGCAGGGTGTCGGCCGGATCCTTGTCAACCTCGATCAACCCGAGGGTCTCAAATCCTGCCCGCTCGATCCCCAGAGCAAGCCCGCCTGCACCGGCAAACAGCTCAATGGTGGTCGGTGCCTTCCCTGGCACCGCTCCTGCTGTGTCGGGAATGATCTCCACAACATCACCGATACTGCAATCCAAGGTGGTGCATATCTTTTCGATGCTGTCAAGCGAGACCGAACGGTTTTTGCCCAGGCGCGCCAGTACGTTAAAGCTGATACCGGCTGCATGTTTCAAGTCGGTCTTATTCATGTTCCTGTCGATCAGCAACTTCCATAAACTATTGTAAGAAACGGACACGTTATCCCCTCCACTTTCTGCTGTTTGAACACACGAATGGGTCATTCGTATTATACCATATTTCCCACAAAAAAGCAAGAGTTCTCACGCTATCGTTAGAAAAACTTGCAAAGAAGAACCGCGGAAGGAAGGGTGGATGCCTTTCCTCCGCGGTTCTGCTTCCTCAGGGAACCGCTGACTTATTCGGCGGCACATCTTCGGCACATCTTTTCCCGCCAGCTTCTTGCCGAAAAACTCGATGTACATCCGGTACATCTTGAGTTTTTCACGATCGCAGACGAAAAATCTGTACCGAATATGCACCACCTCATTAAGGCAACACCGCACAATTCACGGCTTACGCCTTTTTCACTCACTTGCTTGC
>CAYXBU010000058.1:0-11059 GCA_964463245.1 uncultured Clostridium sp.
GCCGCCTCAGCCGCGCTCTGTGCCCCGTCTGCTGTCTCCTGCGCCGCCTCAGCCGCGCTCTGTGCCCCGTCTGCTGTCTCCTGCGCCGCCTCGATCTCCTGCCCCAGCTCCTTCATGCGGTCGCTGTACCCGCCCTCAAAGCACGCCAGCAGGGAGACCAGCTCCAAGATCGGCTGGTAGAGCGTCCGCCGTATCTCGTTCGGTTTCCAGCCCCTCCCGGTCGGATCGTCCGGCAGTGACCATGCCGATATGCGCTTTATTCGCTCCTTGACACTCTCCGAGAATGTCTTCTCCATGTCATTCATGTCACATTCCTCCTCGCCTAAAGCCCGTCACCGTGTAGAATATCGTGATCCGCAGAAGGCGGCAGGGCTCGGCCTCCTCTGATCGGAAGAATACCCGCAGGAAGTTCACGTTCCGACGGCATAGCTCCCGGGTGTAGCTCACCGCGAAGTTGTGGAAGGAGAACTCCGCAAAGGACAGAGCCGACGGAGAGATGCCGCCGGTGCCGGGCGTGCCGATCATGTCCTGCCCCTCTCGCACGTCATAGCCGATCGTCACCCGCCCGGAGCCTCCCGGCTCGGCTGTCACCACCATGCGCCGCAGGGTCTTGGCATAGCAGTCGGAGGAAAGCTCGAACACGCGGGAGCTCCATTCCGCTACGACCGGCTCATCCCGAAACAGACTGCCGCGCAGCTCCCCCTCCGCAAAGTCCCCTCTGATCAGGTCATAGGGGTAGGTCAGTACAATCGGCTCTGTGTCCCCCGAAAACGCCGCCAGAGCGACTTTCCCGGTCTCCTCGTCCACTTCCTTTACATACAGCTCCCGCTCCGTCACAGGCTCTAAAAGCCGAATGGAGCCAATGCTGTAGGATAGCCCTGTATAGTCCACGATCGGGTCTCCGCCATGGTTCACCAGTGAAAAGCTCCCCTCTCCTCGGTCAATGTCCGCTACCGCGTAGGTACCCTCCCTATTCATGCCATTGATGTCCATCCGGATGAGCATTCCCTCGTACCAGTCCGCCAGCATATCCGGCGACCTCAGCCGGAACCGCCCGGTCTGCACATCCAGTTCATACTCGCCCGGCTCTGCCAGCGTGTGACAGAGAGCCGCCCGCTCATCGAAGCGGATCTTATCCCCCGCCCGTATGCCCTCCAAGGTCGGGCTGTAGATCAATAGCCCCGTGCCAAGCTCAAGCATCAAGTCCTCCGTGTCAAAGATGGTCTCGGTGCGGTCTGCATACAGCTTGCCCGTCACCAACTCGTCCCCCGCCTCGGAGAAGCAGTATACCCGCCCGTCCCGACCGCCGAATATCAGCCGATCCTTGTACAGCGCGAAGGATAAAGCCGGAATGCCGTCCCAGATGTACCACTCGTACTGGGTGTTGCCATCCGTCAGTGCCCCGTCCGCATAGGTGTCGGTCGAGTCGGCCACGAGGAGCCGCCCGTCAGGCAGGGACAGCAGATACCAGTCCCTCCAGACCACCGCCACCGCACCGGACAGCTCCTCCTCGGACAGTCCCCGCAGGAGCGTGCGTACCGAGTAGGATCGTTCCTCCAGCCGCCGCTCCGCCGTTGTCAGATTCTCCTTGATCCGCACGGCATATACCCCGTCCCGTGTCAGGATCAGCGGGTCGCCGAACAGATCCGCACAGGCGCGCCGACTCACCACAGGTGAGCCGCGCCCACCGGCCACCGCCGAGAAGGAGACCGTGTAGCGAAGTGTGTCCGCATCCCGACTCCCGCTCCCCTGCAGGTAGTAGATGGTCGGCTCCTGCAGTTCGCCCGCCTTGTGGACAGCCAGCACCCCGTCCGAGACCCGCGAGAACCCGATCACCTCGGTCGCATCCGAGCCAATGTCAAAGAAATTGATGTCCGGGAAGTAGGTCGGGTCGCCCGGCTCCGAGAAGATCAGACGGTTCGGCTTGTCCGGTATCCCGCCCAGGAAGAGCCTGTCCGCGTGCCCGTCCTCCCCGAACAGGATGCCGAAGGTCGCGGTCTCCACATCTCGGATGGTGTTCACGGTCGGTGTCTTGTGAAAGGTCACCGTGATGTTGTCCGTGTCCGCCACCGTCGGGGCAAAGGCCGCGACCGCCTTTCCGTCCTCGTCAAAGTACGCGCCCGTCAATGTCAAACGCCCGGTGTCGTAGTCAATGGAGCCAAGACTGCCCACCCGCTGGTTCCCTTCCGCATCTCGGTAGGAACCAAGGCCGTCCTGTACCCAGCCCTCCGGGACAAGGTAGCGAGAGTTGAAGTAGTTTACCTCCGTCACCGAGGCCAGACCAAAACGCTGCCAACCCGTGATCAACCGGTAGGTGATCGGCTTTCCGTCCTCGTCCACCGTCTCGATCTCCACCACCATGTCCGACAGCTCGTCCGGAGCCGTGTCCAAGAGGAAGGATAGGGACTCTCCATACTCTTCCTCCTCCTCGGTCAATGCCCGCCCGATCAGGGTGTTGCGCCGCAGGGGGGTCAGCAGGTTGACCGCATCCAGCGATGCCCGATAGCTCCTTCCCTCCGCGTCCTCGTCTATGATGTCGGTGGTGGTGGTCGGGATATAAACATCCGGCAGATCCGCGACCCGCCGCAGTTCCCGCACGGCCTCGCCTTCCGCGCCGAATAGACCGAATGCGAAGTATCCGCCCGCCCCGATGATGTAGAGCCGTCCGCCCAGCAGGAAGCCCTCGGACGGCGAGTCGCTCAGACGGCACCCCTCGCCCTGCTCCACCTCGCGCCAGCTGCCCGTGTCCGGGTCAGCCTCATAGAGCCGTTCCCCGGCGTGAATGACCAAGCAACTGCCCGCCGCGTCGTGTAGGCTCCATAGACCGCGTATGTCGGCGACCTGTCTTTCCCCTTCCTCGTCCGGTGTCCAGACCTGCGCGATCTGCCGCCAGCCCGGACGTTTGGAGAGGGCACTCCCCTCCCGGTAGAGGTTCCGCATCCCGCTCGCCCGTCCCGCATCTATCAGAAGCGGGGAGTCGGTCAGGTCAACCCCCGCCCGTGGGCGTACCTCCAAGCTGTATAGCTTGCGCAGGTCACTCGTCGATGTCGCACTCATGTTCTCCTCCTTCCCGCACCCGGCAAATAGCCCCAGCACCATGCTCAGAGCCAGTGCCAATGCCCCCATGCGCCCGTGCGTGCTTCTGTATCGTCTGTTCCTGTTCCTGTTCATGCTCTCGCCTCCCTGTCCGCTTTAGGTCATAAAGCCCTCGCCATAGATCAAGGCCACCCTGCTCGGAATAGCTTCCAGATCCGCCCCCGCCAGTATCTGCGCCAGCCCCATCTCGTACCGCTCCCGGCAGTCGCTTGCCAGAGCAGGCTCCTCCCTGCGGTACAGCTCCGCCGCGATGTACAGGGGTGCCAGCACCGCGCAGACCTCGGGTATGACCAGCTCCTCGGTGTCCTCGGTCAGGGAGGATACGGACGGCAGCCGACGGTAGCTCCGCCCCCGCGCACGTCCTTCCTCCTCGTCCCCGTCCTCGTCCCCATCAAGCTCACGCGCAAAGCCCTCGGCCGCCACGCAGACCCGCCGTGCCTCCATGTCGCGCAGACAGCGGTTGAGGCTCCCCGGCATGGCAAGCAGAAGGTCGGCGTACTGCGCGTCGTTCCGCGCCATGGCTAAGGTCACGCCCCCGCCCTCCGGGTCTGCCGTGATGTCCTCCATGCCGGTGGCGAACATCAACCGTAATGCCTCGATGTATATGTCTCCGACTTTCATGTGTGTATCTCCTTTCAAAGGGACAGGGGCTTCCCGCCCGGGGATGTGTGCCCGATGGAGGAAGCCCCGCCCCGCTCATATCATGCCTTGAATTTGGCGAGCAGAACCTTCGACTCGTTGGTCAGCCCGACCCCGTAGTATTTCGACAGGGTCAGCTCGTGAACGCGCCGCTTTGCGACCCAGTCGTGGGTCAGCTCCAAGTCCTCCTTGAGGAATACCGTCAAGGCAGGAGCCTCAGCCTCGGTCGCCTCGGTCTCGTCGCTGTCCGGCTCCAGCTTGATGATCTGGTTCAGGTAGTACGGTACCGTCAGTGCCTTGACATAGGAGCCGACCGCCGGAATGATCACCCTCTTGCTGTCGGCATCGTAGATGCGCCAGCTCGGCTGGGTCTCGGCAGTCACCTGGACACCGCCGCCGCCGGAGGAGGAGGCCTCGCAGTTGATCAGCGCGACCTTCTTGGACTTCTTGATCCAGCAGGAGGCCGCCTTGCCCACACAGCCGCGCACGGCAACGTCCCCGCCAAACTTGTCCTTGGACTGGAACAGCGGGTCGAGCAGAAGAGCCGCCTCCTGCGCGGGATGGATGAACATGACCTTCTCGATCTCGTCCTCCTCGTCCTGGAACATGGTCTCGGCCTTGACGATGCCGCTGTAGTCGATGGCGGCCAGCGAGGCAGGCGCGTACAGGCGGGAGCTGCCCGCCCCGTAAACGCAGTCCACCAGGTCGGAGTTGACCTTGGAGTCCACCGCCTTGGCGAGCTGCACCTCTGCCTGATCCACCGGCTTGCCGTAGCCGGAGTTGATGGCCTTCTGCGTGATGGAAACGCACTTGGTGATACACTTGATGGTAAACTCCGCCGAGCTTGCCTCCAGCTTGACAGGCTGAGCCTCGTCGTCGTCTCCCACTTCGTCCGCGTCACCGATGTACTTCCACGCAGGGACGGTCTTGGTGTCGCCGGGTACGCCCTGCAGGGTCTTGTCGATCTTCGCATAGCGAATGTGCTTGAGCATCGCGTCCAACTTGAAGTTGATCGCATCCCCCATGACCTCGGGGTTGATGATGTCCGAAAGATGTGTAGTGGTTGCCATAGGATTCTATTCCCCTTTCTTGTTTGTGTGCGGGGCTTTACCGCCCCATCAATACCCGGTATGCCTCCGGGTTTTCGCGGGCGAACTTCACCCGCTCGTCGTAGGATCGCCGCAGGAGCTGCTCCCGCGTCATGGCAGGCACGGGGCTCTTGCCGGTCACAGAGCCGGGGGAGGACTGCGCGTTTGCAAGAGCCTGCGCGGCGCGATCCCGCTCCTCCGTGCGGTATCGCTCCCGCATGGAGGTGTAGCTCTTGTAGATGTCGGTCAGAGGCCGCGCCCCCAGCTTGCCCTCGGCATAGTCGGTGAACTCCGCGTCCGCCATCAGCTCCTCTAAGGAGACACCCGGGTTCGCCTGTCGGAAGGCCTCCACGTCCGCGCGTCGCCGCGCCTCGCTCTCCGCCCGATCCGATGCCGCCCGTGCCTCCTGCCGCCGCTCGGCGGCCAGGGTCTTGGCAAAGTCCTGCACCGGGTCTCCCCCGCTCTCCTTGATGCGCCGCTGAACCAGATAGACCGAAACGTCCTCCGCGTCCTTCATCTCCTCGCCTGTGTAGGGGTTTCTCCCCTCCAGTGCCTCAATGGTGGCGGCGACCCGTGCCTGTGCGACCGCTCGGTCAAGCTCAGCACGCCGTTCCGCCTCCCGCCTCTGCCGCGCCGCCTGCGCGTTCTGTTGGTTCTTCCAGGGCTTGTCTGCCCTCTCCTGCCCGTCGGGCTTGCCGCCCTGTGGCTGTGTCTCCTCCTCGCTGTCCCGGGTTCTGTCTCCCTCCGTGTCGTCGGGCGTGCCCGCCGTCGGGAGCTCCCCCGCCTCGCCGTCTGTGAATGTCGTTTGGGTCTCGTTGTCCTGTGTCTCCTCCCGGTTGTCCGTCCCGGCTTCCAGAGCGACCTCCGAGCTGTCGCCCGCGTTCGGAACCTCACGCCCGTTTGTTTTCTCGGTTTCGGTGTTCATGTATGTCTCCTTTCGCGGCGACCGTGGCCGCCGCCCATGTTTCCCCTATCGGTGGGTATTTTTTTCAATAGGTCTCGTGTCCCGGCACCTGTTCCGGCACTTGCGCTCCCAATACCTGCGGTGCCAGCTGCTCGGCAAAGAGGGTCGCGTCTGACTCTACCTCCTGTATGCGGCTGTTCCCGCGCCGTATCTCCTCGTTGGAGGCGCGGAGCTTGGCGGTCGCCTCGGTGTAGAGCATCGCCAGCTTCTGCTCCAGCGTGCGGTTCGCCTCGATCAGGGACTGAACGCGGGAGAAGGCCGTGCTGTCAGCCTCGATCTGCGCCGCCGCCTGCTCCAGCTGTGCCGACAGCTGCTGTGCCTGCTCGCGGAGCATGGCAAGCTCGTTCATCTGCCCCTGCTCCAGTACCCGCAATATCTCGCTCCGGTTCCCCAGCGCGTCCTTGGGGTAGGCCTCCACCAGCGTGCGGAAGTCAATGTCCCCCTTGGCGTAGGCGGTCTCCAGAATGGAGATGTCCCCGGCGGCCGAGGCCTTGGTTCCGGCCATCGCCTCGCAGGACACCTCCAGCACCGCGTCGGCGTAGTCGGCCGAGTGGAAGGTCGCCACGCGGCGTACCTCGCTCTCCTCTCCTCCCTTGCCGCGGCTCAACGGCTGCCGCAGGAAGTCCTTGGCGGCATAGTGCGTCTTGAAGAATTGCTCCTTGATCTTCCCCAGCCGCTCCTTCGCCAGCCAAAAGCCGTTGCGGATGTCCTCCAGCGGTACCTGCGCCTGGGACTGCAGCTGTGCAATGGCGGCACCCGACATGGATGCACCCAGTGCCTCGCCGGTCATCACTTCGGTGGAGCCGGTCACGGTGCGGGTGTCCTGTAGGATGGCCTGTACCACGCTCATGGGCTGACCGCTCATCCCGCCCACGGTCAGCGGCTTGATGCCGTTTCCCGTGCGAGTGTGATCCACCAGTACCTGCCCCGGCGCGTTTGTGATGGTCTGCCCCATCAGTGCCCCCGGCATGACCGTCCACTTGTTCCAGCCGGTGCTCTGCGCGTTCAAAAGGATCATCGCGTACATGAAGTTGATGGCCTTCTGATTGGGAATCAGCCCCTCCACCTCACCAATGCCGTATATGCTCCCCTCTCGCGGCTCGTATTGCCATACGCAGATGGGGTATAGGTGGCTCTTGGCGGTCTGAACCGCCTCTACCTCCTGCCTTGCCTGCCCGTCCGGCTCGGCGACATCCGGGGAGCGCGTGTTGGCAGGATCCTCCTCCGGCGCGACCTCGACCTCGCGGGTACCGGTTCCCGCCACCCGTGCCGCCTCGGCGGTTTTCGTGTCCCCTCCGCGTGACCCGCGCAGGGTGCTCTCCGCCTCGTCCAGCCGCCGCCGTGCCGCCTGAATGTCCGGTGTGATGGGGGTCGCATGGTTCACGATGGTGGCCTTGACCGCCCTCTCCACCATGACCTCGCCCTTGTGCCGGAAGTAGCATACAAGCACCGTGCATAGCTCACTGCCGTCCTGCTCGTTGCGACGGTAGGGGTCGCCGTCAGGGCGATCCGGACGGATCAAGTCAAGGTCGACCCCTCGGTCTGCCTTCGCCCGAACCGATGCCACCGGTTCACGGTGGGCGAATAGGATCCATTCCTGCTTTTGCTCGTCCGGCTCTGCCGGATTCTCAAAGAAGCAGTTCAGCGGATCCACCAGCTCGCATCGCAAGCCGCCCTCTGCCCGTCCGTCCATGCCCCGCGCCTCGGCATCCCAGTAAAGATGCCAGATCGCCGTGCCCTTCTTGACTGCACTGTCCACCGCCTGCCTGTCCAGCTGCTCCATGCCCATCTCCTTGTCGATGTACAGGGAGAAGTCATTCAGTTCGGAGGTGTCGGCACGTCCGCCGCCACCGTCTGCCGCCGCGTAGACACAGCGTACCGGCGTGGCGAGTATCGAGGACTTCTTGTTGCGGCAGATCATCTTGATGATGTTGATCACCGGGCGGGGCAGATCCCGCGTGTTCTTGGTCGCGGGCGGCCATTGCCGCCCCTCGTAGAAGTCCACATAGCGCGGGAGGAGCGTGGTCATCCGCTGGGCGGTCTGATATGCCCGCCCCTTGCGGTACCGCTCCCAGAGGAGCGTCACCTTCTCCTCGCCCTGCCGCTCGCGCCCGCGCCGCTCTCCCTCGGTGCCGTGTCCTGCCTTCATGCCTTACCCTCCTGTTCGCCCGTTTCGCTCGTCTCCCGCCGCTCGTCCGGGAAGTTGAGGTACTCGTCCATGATCTGCTGGACGCTTGCCCCACCACGCGCCGCCTCTGCGGTATTCGCGGGGCGTTTCCCGACCGCCTCCCGCTCGACCGACAGCCATGTCAGCTCATCGGAGAGCTTCCGCATCCGGGTCTCCAAATACTCGATCCGACTCTCCGCCCGTCCCATGCGGCGGAATATCCGGATCCGTGAAAGCTCAATGTGTATCGTTGCCATGCTACATATCCTCCCATGCCATGAATGTACCTTCTCCGGGGTCTGCTCCCTCGGAGTTGCTCGTGTCCTCTGCGCCCCGACTCCAGAAGCCGTCCTCCTCGCCGGTAGCCGCTCCGTCCTCCACGTCCGGCGGTTGCCAGTCGCAGGGCGCACGTCGGCGCATATGGTTCGCAATGGCCAATGCCATTACCAGGTCATCGTGTGCGCCCTCGACCGCCTCCGTCCTGCCGTTCGGCTTCCGCACAAAGGTCAGCAGCTCCCGCACCGTATCAGGGTCCCGCTCCATCTGCGGGTCGTCCCGCAGTGCCTCCACCAGCTCGGAGATGATCAGCGGCTTGGTCTGCGGCGTGGTCAGAAAGCCGGGGTCGTCTGTCACCCTGTCCGCCATGCCCTTCACGCTCTCCCGCAGGTAAAGGTTCGTGTACCCGTACTTTTGGGCGATCACCCGCATGGGATGCCGCGAGAAGTTCACCTCAATGCCGATCTGCGCCCGATTGTAGGTAAGTGCCAGGCACAGCATCTGCTCGGCGTATATGTCCTCGTCCACGTGCTGGACGTGCAGTGTCGCCGCTACCTTCCCCGTCATCGCGTTGATCAGCTTGCCCGTGAACCAGTCCTCCCCGCGGCCTGCCGTGTCTCCGCCCAGTACATAGGGCGCAACCAGCTCGCCCTCCGCGCCGTATCGAAGGCCGTCCCGCTCGTTTCGGGGGCGGTACCGGCTCACCTCCTCGTGCAGGGCGATCATCCCGCCCGGCTTCTCCCGGAAGTGAATGTCGGAGAGACTCCATTCCACACCCAGCGTGTTGCCCTCCTCGTCCCGGATGGGCAAACAGACCCGCCTGTATTCAAACTCGCCGACCCTCGGCAAGGCCTCTTTTGAGATCTCCAAGAGCCGATTGTTCAGCGCATCCGCGTCGAAGATGGTCGAGCCGGATGCAATAAACGCCTCCTCCGGCGTGCAAGGATACTCCTGCCTGAGCATAGCCTTGTCCAGGTATTCCGCATACTTGGCGCAGTACCATTCGATCTGCGCCGCATCGCAGCCGACCCGCCGAAGGTGCTCGACCCGTGCCGAGAGCCACGCATCGGCGCGGCGGGTGTACTCGTCTCCCTCGCGGCGGTACTCAGCCGTCTTCCACCACGGGAAGAATAGGTTGATGCAGCTCCCGCTGTCCCAGAGGTCTTTGGCCTCCCCCCAGCCGTTGGCGGTGGACTCGTAGATCAGAATGCTGTCGGCTGTCGCCGCCTGATTGATGCCCGCCTGCATCTCCGAGAGGGGGCAGGCGTAGAACGCACACTCCGAGAAGTGGACGAACTGTAACGTCCGCGAACGCGCAACATCCGCCGTCGCCGTGGCACATCGCCATGCCGAGCCCAGCTTGTCGAAGTACAGCTCCGAGACCGAGGAGAACCGCGTGGATGGCTTGCAGATGTCCGGCAACCGCTCAAAGACCGCTCGTGCCTTGTCGTTGAAGATGGCGCGGGTGTTGTCGGCGCGATCTGCCAGCGTAAAGCCCGAGAAGTTGCGGCACACAATGGAGAAGGCCAGCTGTACCGCCGTGATGTAGGTGGTGAAGCCCTGCTGTCGCCCCTTGAGGATGAATATCCGCATCCCGTGTCCCGCGTTCGCATCCAGTACGGCGGCCAGCTCCTCCTGTACCTCGTTGAGCACGAAGGGGAGGGTCTCGTGCTTCTTGTCCACCACCGTGAACAGGATGGGCACCAGATACCAAGGCCGTGCCCGCGCCGCCTCGACCAGAGCCGGATGACCGACAATGTGCCGGTATGCCGCCGCCACCAGGCGGGAGTCGTAGTCCGGGTCGTGCCGCTCCTCCCAGCGTGCGCGCCGCTTGACGGCCATCCCGCGAAGCTCCTCCCATGCGTCGGGGCATTTCTCCCCCCGCGCCGGGGCTACAGCGGTTACACCGCCGCAAGCTGTGCCGCCGACCACGCCGTAGGCGGTGCCGCCGCTTGCCGTGTCAGAGATCCTCAAACTTCTCCACCTTCACCTTCCCGGAGAGATTGACCTCCTGCGTAGCCTCCCCGGAGGCCAGTGCCGACTTGTCGTAGAGCACCCCCATCACGGTGGATAGCTTGCCGATGTCGTCGATCCGCACCGCCGATAGCTTTCGCAAGAGCTCTCGCCGCTCCCCGTCGGTGATCTCCCCCGCCCGGGCTGCCTCGGCTATGAGCTTCTCCAGCTCGTCCATGCTCGCGGATGCCGCTCGGATCCGCCGCGAGATCAGCCGCAGAGCCGCCTCACAGTCTGCCCAGGCCTTGGATGCAAAGGCCGCCTTTTTCTCCAGGCGAAGTTGCGCCATTTTTTCCGGGTCGCTTGATGTGATGGCTTTCTCCCACGCCCGAACGGCGTTTATCGAGCAACCCATCCGCTCTGCCACATCCTTGACGCTCATGCCGGTCGCCCGCAGTGCCATGGCCTTCTCTCGCTCCCGCTCGGTGTAGCGTTTCCCCTGCTGTCCCATGTACTCACCCTCCTTCTTGCATTTTTTCCACAAACTTTTCACAAACTTGCGTTTGTTCCCTACCTCCACAATACCACATTTTCCCCACCTTCGCAAGCACGTTTCGGAGAAAGTCACACTTCGTTCATAATAAAGTCAACGCGTTGGCTCGCCAACGTGTTGCCCTGCCAACGTGTTGGCTCGCCAATGTGTTGCCCTGCTAACGTGTTGCCCTGCCAACGTGTTGCCCCGCCAACGTGTTGCCCCGCCGAGAACAGATGCGTTGCACCCGCTGCGTTGCACCCGCTGCGTTGCACCCGCTGTGATGCACCCGCTGCGTTGCAGCCGCTGCGATGCAGCCGCTGCGTTGCACCCGCTGCGATGCA
>CAYXBU010000059.1:0-10251 GCA_964463245.1 uncultured Clostridium sp.
GAATTTTCTGACTGCGCAATTGAGCAAAAAGAATTGTGCGGTGGTGCCCTAAAAAAATTGAAATCGAAGTGCCTGCACATTTACAGTGGGCAGCAAAACACCCTTATCAAGGTGGCGGCCTTTCGGGGAAATAGCCAAGGGAGTTGGCTATCGAAGACGGTGATAAGAAAAATCATTCTTGCCTGACGAGAATGTGCCTTAGCGTACAGGTCTGTTCACTTGATATGATCGAATCGTTGTGTATCGAAAAGTATACACGGAGAGGTCGGCTACTCAACTAATGAGTAGTCGACCTCTTGTTTGAAAGAAAGAATCCGGGCGAGCATCCTCGAACCTCAGCCCCTCCAACCAACCACCAGCATGACCACATCCGAGGCCAGCAGGCAGAGGAGCGCGACCGCGTACAGGTAGAGGATTGGGGCAAAGGACAGTCCGAGCAGGGCGGCCAGCCAGGAGACGAGGGCGCAGATCGGCAGTCCGGTGGCCGCGCTCAGGTGAAAAGACTCCCCGGTGGTTCGCGTGGGGCGAGTCCGAGGGGACGGAGCGGGTGGGCTTGCCGCATCAAGGCTCGGTGCCGTTGCGGGTATGTGGCTCGCCGGTCTGAGGGGGGCGTGGTTGGTCGTGTGGTGAAGTCATGATGGCATTCCCCCCATTCAAGATGGAGATAGGATAGCAAAAATGGCGGGGAAAGTCCACCAATCCGCGCTTTGCATTCCGCAAAAAGCCGAAATACTCTGTCAAGCGGAGCTTGCGGAGGCCTATTTGTAGAGTCGGAAGCCCTCTACCTCCCGCCCGAAGGCATCCCCGTCGGCCTGCCACATGGCGAGGAGCCGATCGGGCGGCATCCCGCCCCTCAGCTCGTGTCCGCCGGTGGACAGGTCAATGTGCCACCGTGCGCGGTCGGGTGGCGGGGTAAAGGCAAAGTCCGAGGGGAACAGCCGCCGCAGGGTGTCCACCAGATACACCCCCAGCGAGACGGCGCGTACTGCGGCGGCATCCGTCACATGGATCTCCACACCGCGGCAGGCCTCGCCTGTGTACTTCCCGAAGAAGGGGCGGAAGTAGGTCGGGCTGAAGGCCAGCCCCGGAAGCTCCAGTTCGGTCAGCGCATCTGCCAGCCGTTCGGGGTGGATGAAGGGGGCACCGATGGTGGTGAACGGTGTCGTGGTGCCGCGCCCCTCCGACACATTGGTGCCCGCCAGCATACAGGTGCCGTTGTAGACCGTGACGGCATTCGGGGAGGGCAGGTTGGGGCTGGGCTTGACGAAGGGGAGCCCCGTGTCCTGCCAGGTCATGGCGCGGGTCAAGCCATCGCAGGGGATGACCGTCAGGTCGGCGTGAAGGTCGTAGTACTCGTTGCAGTAGCGGGCAAGCTCCCCCAGTGTCAGGCTGTGTCGGATGGGCATCCGAACCAGCCCGATGAAGGAGGTGCAGTCCGCCTGCTGTCGCCCGCCCTCGATGACCGTGCCGCCCAGCGGGTTGGGGCGATCCGGGAGAATCAGCGGCAGTCCCCGCTCCGCACAGGCGCGCAGAACGTAGAGCAGCGTGGAGGCATAGGTAAAGTAGCGTGAGCCGACATCCTGCATATCAAAGACCAGTGCATCCAGCCCACGCAGAGCCTCGGCGCGGGGGCTGTAGCGGGTGGTCTCCTCGCCCGCAGGGGCAAACACCTTGTCCTCAAAGAGGGAGTAGACCGGCAGGTCGGTCAGCTCGTCCCGCTCGTCCTCCACCCGCTCCCCGGGGGCGAGGATGCCCCGCACCCCGTGCTCGGGGGCAAAGAGGCAGGAGACCCTGTAGAGGCGCGGCAGGATATCGGGGGTGGCGCGGTAGCCGTGGCGGGGGGATATGCCCGACATATTGGAGACCAACCCCAGCCGCAGACCCGATAAGAGGGAGACATAGGGCGGGTCAGTCACGCGGTCAATGCCGATACGGATCATGTCATGCCACCTCCCCGCCATGGCGGCCTGCCGCGTAGAAGTCCTTGAAGCGTGCCAGAGCCTCTCGCAGGTCGCGTCGGATCTGGTTGGCATAAGGACGGGGATCGGCAGACAGGCCGTAGGCCTCCAGCCCCAGCGAACGAGCGATATAGACGGCGCGGTGCAGGTGATATTCCTGCGTGACGATCAGGATGCGGCGGGCACCGAAGCTGTCTCGCGCACGGTTGACACTCTCGAAGGTCGAGTAGCCCTCATAGTCCGGTTGTATCCGCTCGGGGGGGACCCCCAGCTCCACCGCCAAGCTCTGCATGGCGGCGACCTCGTTGTAGTCCCCTGTGCGGTCGCCGCTCAGGATCAGCCGTCCGAACCGTTCGGGGTCGGTCAGGTACAGCTCACAGCCGATGCGCACCCGATCCGCCAGCATATCGCTGGGGGTGCCGTCGGGGCGTAGGCCTGCACCCAGGATCAGGACACCGTCGAAGTTTCCCGACGGCAACTGTGCGGAGGTGGCGGGGGCGTACAGGTAGGGCTCGGTCACGTCAGCCATGCCAAGGCTGACCGTGGTGACAAGCCCGACCCCCAATACCGCCGCCACGAGAAGGAACAGCCATACGAAACGGGTACGCCACAGGCCGCACTTGACCGCCCGCCACAGATCGGCAGGGGACAGGTGACGGGAGGGCATACCCGTGTTTGACAGGGTGGGAGCATCCATGCGAGACCTCCTCTCGGTGGGGCGCGATCTGCGCCGTGGGGCAGGGGACACCGATCCCTCCTCGGGGTTGGGTGTCTCCTGCCGGTTTTTGTGGGTCGTCTTACTTGATCTCGGAGGGGCAAGCGTACTCGATGCGGTCAGCCGCCTCGTCCAGATAGTTGTTCTCCATCAGCTCGATCATGCCGCGGTCGCAGAGAGCCGCCAGCTTCTGATCCAGCGGGATGCGCCCCAAGAGGGGGTAGCCGAACTTCTCGGAGATCTCCTCGATGTGGCTGTTGCCGAAGATGTTGATCCGCTTGCCGCAATCCGGGCAGAGCGCGTAGCTCATGTTCTCCACCAGACCCAGCACCGGGATGTTCATCATCTGCGCCATGTTGGCGGCTTTTTCCACGATCATGGAGACAAGATCCTGCGGGCTGGATACGATGACGATGCCGTCCAGCGGCAGGGACTGGAAGACGGTCAGCGGCACGTCACCGGTTCCGGGAGGGCAGTCCACAAAGAGGTAGTTGATGTTGTGCCAGATGGTGTCCGTCCAGAACTGCTTGACGGTGCCCGCGATGACGGGGCCGCGCCAGACCACCGGGCGGGTCTCGTCGTCCAGCATCAGGTTGACCGACATGACGTCGATCCCCGTGGTGGTGGCGGGCGGGATCATGCCCAGGCCCTCCCCCTCGACCGGCTTGTGCAGACCGAAGGCCTTGGGGATAGAGGGACCCGTGATGTCGGCATCCAGAATACCGACGTGGTAGCCCTTGCGCTGCATCAGGACAGCCAGCATGGAGGTGACCAGGGACTTGCCGACACCACCCTTTCCGCTGACCACACCGATGATGTGATCGACGGAGCTTAACTCGTTGGGCTTCTCAAACATCTCCTCACGGCTCTTCTGCTTGGAGGAGCAGTTGGCGGAGCAGGTGGAACAATCATGCGTGCATCCGTTGTTTTCAGACATGGTAGTATCCTTTCGACTATTTCGTTACAAATATGGGTAGGCGTGAAGTCCCTTACAGGTGCCAGATCGGCTCCGGCACGGGACGGGTAAAGTCGGGCAGGGGCGTGCTTGTCGCGCGGTCGTACAGCTCAGGCAGGGCGGCGGCGATGGCCTCCCAGTACTCGTCGGGCAGGAAGCAGGTGCCGCTCATGAGGAAGATATGCCGCAGGCCGCAGTCGATCTCCAGCCGCATCTTCTCGACCATGTTGGCGGGGGAGAGTGCCCCGATGGGGTAGGTCGTGGTCTCGCTGAAAGCGTTCCGATTCGACCCCATCTCCCACAGGTGGCGGCGAATGGAGGTCATCAGTGCGGCCTTGCCGTCGGGGTGCAGGAAGCTGTCGTCCGAGAAGTGCCCCTCCCCCACACGGATATAGGCATCCGGGAACCGCTCGGCTATCCGCCGCACATCCAGTCCGTGGCGGCGGTCGCCGTTGTGCATGATCATGGGGCAGGGGATCAGCCCCTCGGGGGAGGTCTTTTCCAAGAATTGCAGGATGGAATCCGACTGGAAGGTCTCCCATGCCTCGGTCAGGGCAACATCTCCCGCCGAGAGGCCGCCTGCTATGGCGGCGCGAGAGAAACCGTCATAGACGGGGTATTCCTTGCGGAAGGCCGCCAGACAAT
Organism: uncultured Clostridium sp.; assembly: GCA_964463245.1. Lineage (GTDB taxonomy): Bacteria > Bacillota > Clostridia > Oscillospirales > CAG-272 > CAMEON01. The sequence goes on from CAYXBU010000059.1 coordinate 4,274, forward strand.
CCTCACAGAAACAGCCCTGCACGGCAGACCCCCAGGTGCCGACCCGCAGGTCATCGTCATAGAATACCCGCGTAAAGCCGATCTCATGCAAGATCTCGGCGGCGGCGCGGCTGTCGGCCAGCACCTTGCCGTGGCGCGGGCAGGAGGTGTTCGGCCACGGGGCACCGCTTGCATCCACGCGGGGCTGCCACCCCTCGCCTGTCTCGGCCTCGGGGGGCTTGGAGGGGTCAAGTGCCTGTGAGCCGTGCCCCAACGGGATGCTCAGAGCCTCCACGCGGAAGCCCTCGGATTCCAGCCGTGCGCGGGCGGCGGCGATCTCCTCCGGGGTGGATTCCCACCGTCCGTAGAAGAATCCCGTCAGCCAAACGGTGGAGCCGTCCGAGGCAAGCCCTGCCCGGCGCATCAAGTCCAGCTTGTGACCGAGATCCGAGTCCCGCAGGACGAGCGCAGGGGAGAAATCATAGTGAAAGTCCAAAGGGAAGGACGTGCTCATAAGCGCACCTTACCCCAGCTTGGCCAGAGCCGCCTCGGTCGCGGCCAGCTTCTCGCGGGCGGCGGCCAGCTTGGCGCGCTCGGTCTCCACGACGGCGGCGGGAGCCTTGGCGACGAAGCCCTGGTTGGAGAGCTTCTTGTCCAGCCGCTCCACCTCGGCGGTGACCTTTGCGATCTCGGCGGTCAGACGTGCCTTCTCCTTCTCAAAGTCCACCAGATCCGACAGGGGGAGGTAGGCGGTCGCGGAGGGGGTCACGATCTGCACGCAGGTGTCGGCCGACACGCGGTCGGACTGGAAGGACTCGGCGACCTCAATGCCGGAGGCAGACGCCAGACGGGCAAAGAAGGGCGCGGTCGCGGGATTGAAGGCATCGGCGTACTTGGTCTCGATGAAGACGGCGGCCTTGCGGGAGGGGGCGATGTTCATCTCGGCGCGACGGTTGCGGATGGCGCGGATCAGCTCCAGCACACGCTCCATCTCGACCGACTCGGTCGGGAACTCAAGCGATGCGAGGTAGGTCGGGTAGCGGGAGATCATGATGCTCTCGGCATCCTCCGGCAGGTGGGGCAGGGAGGAGAAGATCTCCTCGGTGATGAAAGGCATATAGGGATGGAGCAGCTTCAGGATGCCGCAGAGAACATAGGTGATGACCTGCTGGCAGGTGAGGTTACCCTCTGTGTCCTTCTCATTCAGTCGCGCCTTGGCCAGCTCGATATACCAGTCGCAGAACACGTCCCAGGTAAACTCGTAGATGGCAGCCAGAGCCACCCCCACCTCGTACTTGTCGATGTTGGCATTCACGCTCTCGGCCAGCTTGTTGAAGCCGTGCAGGATCCACTTGTCCTCCAGTGCCAGCTTGTCGGCCTCGGGCAGGGAGATCTCGTCAATGGTCAGGTTCATGCGAACAAAGCGGGAGGCGTTCCAGAGCTTGTTGGCGAAGTTACGCGCCGCCTCCATCTTCTCGTCCGAGAAGCGCATATCGTTTCCGGGGCTGTTGCCGGTCGCCAGCGCAAAGCGGAGCGCGTCCGCGCCGTACTGCGAGATGACCTCCAGCGGGTCGATGCCGTTGCCCAGCGACTTGGACATCTTGCGCCCCTGTGCATCCCGCACCAGCCCGTGGATAAAGACGGTGGAGAAGGGCTTCTTCCCCATGTGCTCCAGACCCGAGAAGATCATACGGGCGACCCAGAAGAAGATGATGTCATAGCCGGTCACCAGCACCGAGGTGGGGTAATACTTCGCCAGCTCTTCGGTCTGATCCGGCCAGCCCATGGTCGAGAACGGCCAGAGGGCGGAGGAGAACCAGGTGTCCAGCACATCCGACTCTTGATGCACCGGTGCGCCGCAGTGCGGGCAGGTCGTGATGTCGGTCTTGGAGACGGTCATCTCGCCACAGCTGTCGCAGTAGAAGGCGGGGATGCGATGACCCCACCACAGCTGACGGGAGATGCACCAGTCATGGCAGTTCTCCATCCAGTTGGTGTATATTTTGGAGAAGCGATCGGGAGCGAACTTGACATCCCCCGTGCGGACAGCCTCCAGAGCCGGCTCGGCCAGGGGCTGCATCTTGACGAACCATTGATCCGAGGTGGTCGGCTCCACCGTGTTATGGCAACGGTAGCAGGTGCCGACGTTGTGGGTGTGCGGCTCCACCGACAGAAGGTAGCCCTCCGCTTCCAGATCCGCCACCAGAGCCTTGCGGCAGGCGTAGCGATCCATGCCCTCATACTTGCCGGCGTAGTGGTTCATGGTCGCGTCGTCGTTCATGACCTTGATCTGCTCCAGACCGTGCCGCTCCCCGACTAAGAAGTCGTTGGGGTCGTGCGCGGGGGTGATCTTCACGCAACCGCTTCCGAAGCCGATCTCGACATAGTCATCGGCGATGACAGGGATCTCGCGCCCCACGATGGGCAGGATCAGGGTCTTGCCGATGAGGTGACGGGTGGTCTCGTCGTTCGGGTTGACCGCCACGGCGGTATCGCCGAACATGGTCTCGGGACGGGTGGTTGCGACCTCGACATAGCCGTCCTCCCCCTTGATGGGGTACTTGATGTGCCAGAAGAAACCGGGCTGCTCGGCATACTCTACCTCAGCATCCGAGAGAGCCGTGATGCAGTGGGGGCACCAGTTGATGATGCGGTGTCCGCGGTAGATCAGCCCCTTGTTGTAGAGGTTGACGAACACCTCCCGCACGGCGCGGGAACAGCCCTCGTCCATGGTGAATCGCTGGCGCGACCAGTCGCAGGACGCGCCCAGCTTCTTGAGCTGACTCGTGATGCGCGCCTCGTAGGAATCCTTCCACGCCCATACGCGGTTCAGGAACTCCTCACGGCCGAGATCGTAGCGGGTCTTGCCCTCGTCCACGCGCAGTCGCTCCTCGACCTTGATCTGGGTGGCGATGCCCGCGTGGTCGGTGCCGGGCACCCACAGGGTGTTGTAGCCCTGCATCCGCTTGGTGCGGACTAAGATGTCCTGCAGGGTCTCGTCCAGTGCGTGACCCATGTGGAGCTGACCCGTCACGTTCGGGGGCGGGATCACCACCGAGAATGCGGGGGCGGGGTTCTTGGGGTCGGGCGTGAAGTAACCCTTGTCGCACCAGTTTTGGTATATCCGATCTTCAAATTCGGACGGCGCATAAGTCTTTGGTAACTCGGTTTTCGGATTCATGTATGTGACCTCCTTGTCTTTTGCGGATGGAAATATATCGTCTTCAATAAAACAAAAAAGCCTTCTCGTATCAGGACGAGAAGACGCGGTACCACCTGATTTCGCGCCGCGGGAGCGGCACGCACTCATAGGGAGGATAACGGCTCCGAACCGGCGGACGCTACTGCGGACGATGCCGCGCTCACGCCTGCAGCTTCCGGGCGACCTTCACTCACCCTGCCGGGGGACTTACACCGACCGTCCTCTCTCTTTGCGGCAGCGGGGAATTACTCCTCCCGTTCACAGCTGTTGGTGGAATATGGAAAGGGAAAGGCACACGCGCCGGGGCGGGCAGTTCGGCCTGCCCACCGCCGGGATATGTGCATCGAATGGGACTGCCCTCTCTGTGGGGTCAGTCTCAGTCAGCGTAAACGCTGACCTGCTTCTTGTTCTTTGCGGCGTGCTCGAAGCGAACCGTGCCGTCGATCAGAGCGAACAGAGTGTCATCGCTGCCGATACCGACATTGTTGCCGGGACGGATGGCGGTGCCTCTCTGACGGACGAGGATGTTCCCCGCCAGCACGAACTGACCGTCAGCTCTCTTGACGCCGAGCCGCTTGGACTCGCTGTCCCGACCGTTCTTGGTGGAACCAACGCCCTTCTTATGAGCAAAGAACTGCAAACTGAGCTTCAACATCTTGCTACCTCCATAATAATCAATGTGGGATGGTGGTTTTTCCGGGAATGAAGAGAATGTGACCGGTGTCTCAGCCGCCGAAGGGGCGGTTGATGACCTGCACATCCAAGTAATCTCCGTAGTCCTCCAGCATATCCGAAAGCTGCTGGTAGTAGCCCATGAAGATACCCGAGACGGCATAGCGTTTGCACTCGTCAGCCTCGAACTCCGGCAGTGCCGCACGGCAGGTGACGCGGATGGTCGTGGTGTTGTCGTCGATCTCATAATCGACGGACGAGGCATAGGCGATCTCTACGGTGTTGATGAGAAACATGGTCATGGCCGACAGGGCAGAGCAGAGGATATCCCCGCCCTCCTCGCCGTAGCCGGTGTGTCCCTGCTCCTCAAAGCCGTAAAAGACGCCGTCGCTCCGGTAAAAAATGATCTTTGTCATGGACAGTGCTCCTTCCTTCTGCTTGAGAGGGAAGAGGGCGCATCAAGCCTCGATCTTGGTGATCTGGACCTTGGTGTAGGGCTGTCTGTGACCGATCTTCTTCTTCTCGTTCTTCTTGGACTTGTACTTCAGAACGTAGATCTTCTTGCCTTTTCCGTTCTTCAGCACCTTGCCGATGACCGCAGCACCGGCGACCGTGGGGGTTCCCACCTTGAAGCCTGCATCGGTAGAGAGAGCCACGACGTCAAACTTGACCTCGGTGTTCTCCTCTGCATCCAGCTTCTCGATGAAGATGATGTCCTGCTCGTTGACCTTGTACTGCTTTCCGCCTGTCGTGATAACAGCAAACATGAAAAGCACCTCTTTCTTTCAGACTCGCTGAAGGGGGCGTTGCACCCGAAGGGATGCACACTTAAAAAGCCCGTTTCAAGCGGCCATTCATTATAGCATATTTCCGCCCCGATGTCAAGTCGGCGGGATGGATTATTTTTGCCAAAATGAAACTTTTTTGTTAACAAATCCGCCTTTCGGAGTCACTCCCCATCAGCATCAAAGGCACTCAGCTGATCCGCACTGCCCTCCCCGTAAGCTCTCGCGGGGGGGATCAGCCCCAGGTGCTCGTAGGCTAAACGGGTCACGCACCGCCCGCGCGGGGTGCGGTTGACAAAGCCCAGCTGCATGAGGTACGGCTCGTACACATCCTCGATGGTGACGGCCTCCTCTCCGATGGTGGCGGCCAGGGTCTCCAGACCCACGGGGCCACCGCCGTAGAACTTGATGATGGCCTCCATCATGCGGCGGTCGGTGCTGTCCAGCCCCAGCCCGTCGATCTCCAGCCGATCCAGCGCGAAGCCGGCGGCGGCCGCATCGATCTCGACCTTGCCCTGCACCTGTGCGAAGTCCCGCACCCGCTTGAGCAGGCGGTTGGCGATACGCGGCGTGCCCCGCGAGCGGGAGGCGACCTCAAATGCGCCGTCGGGGGAGATGGGAATGCCCAGGATGTCCGCACTGCGGCGGACGATCAGAGCCAACTGCTCCGGGGTGTACAGCTCCAGCTTGAAGATCACGCCGAACCGATCCCGCAGAGGGGTGGTCAGCTGACCGGCACGGGTGGTCGCGCCGATCAGGGTAAAGTGCGGCAGGTCGATGCGGATGCTCCGCGCGGCGGGACCTTTTCCGATGATGATGTCCAGGGAAAAGTCCTCCATGGCGGGGTAGAGGATCTCCTCTACCATGCGGGGCAGGCGGTGTATCTCGTCAATGAACAGCACGTCCCCCTCGTTGAGGTTGGTCAAAAGTGCCGCCAGATCCCCCTGCTTCTCGATGGCAGGTCCCGAGGTGACCCGCAGGTTGACACCCATCTCGGCGGCGATGATGTTGGACAACGTAGTCTTTCCCAGACCGGGAGGACCGTACAGCAGAACGTGATCCAGCGGCTCCCGCCGCAGGCGTGCCGCCTCCATGTAGACCCGCAGGTTCTCCTTGACCTTGTCCTGCCCGATGTAATCCTCCAGTCGGCGCGGACGGAGACTGTTCTCGGCATCCCCGTCCCCGGGCGCCTCGACCGGCGACACGATCCGATTCTCAAAATCGTAGTCGCCACCGTCCTCGCCGCTCTCTACCAGATCCTCAAAGGTGATGCCCGCATCGGCAAGGCTGCCTCCCTCGAATGGCTCCGGATTCTTTTTGTTGCTCATGGTAAGGCTCCT
>CAYXBU010000060.1:0-10114 GCA_964463245.1 uncultured Clostridium sp.
CTATCGATGTTCTCTTGAAAGGAGGATCAGACAATGAAATACTGTTCGAAATGCGGAGCGCAACTGGTCGATGAGGCTGTTGTCTGCCCCAGCTGCGGTTGCGCAGTAGCAGATGCCGGAACCACGGCGACTAAGGATGAAAACAAGCTGATTCGATTCCTGCTCACCTTCTTCCTGGGCTGGATCGGTAGCTTGATCATCAACCACACCTCTCTCAAGCCCGCCGGCTACACCTCCCGTACCGGTTGCTATCTCCTGTTGGGCTCGATCACCTGCGGCATTTACTCGCTGGTTGCTGCTATCTGCAACATAACCTTTGACCCCGCCAAGCCCAGCAATATCGGCTATAAGCGGGACGGTACCTGATCTCCTCTGCTCTGATCACATACCGAAACCATGGAAAGAGTCCCGCCGTGCGGGGCTTTTTCTATGCCTTCTTATAGCGGGGCTGACAGCAGATGGAGCGGCATATCCGTTCGGCGCGCGGCCGCGCTTTTCGGCTCGCTCGGCGAACAACCTGTTCATTCTTGTATATTTTGCTCAAAAAAAACAACACTTTCTTCTTCATATATACCAAGCAAAGAGGTATTGACAAAAAAGGTCGAAAATGTTATACTGTATCTGTTCTCTTGAAAGGAGGATCAGACAATGAAATATTGTGCAAAATGCGGTGCGGAGTTGTTCGACGAGGCTATCGTCTGCACCAGTTGTGGGTGTGCGGTACAGAATACTCCGGCACCGACCGCCAATGGTGGCAACGATGGTCTGGCGATCGCCGCTAAGATCCTGTTGATCTTGGGCTGTGTTGCTCAGGGCTGGATGCTCCTGCCCTTGGCATGGTGCCTGCCGATCACGATCTCCATCTGCGGCAAGCTGAAGCGTAACGAACCGATCGGAACGGGTCTCAAGGTGTGCTCCCTCCTGTTTGTTAACCTGATTGCCGGCATTCTGCTTCTTTGCCGCGATGACCAGGCTTGATCAAAATTAGCAAGCATAAAAAAGCCCCGCACAGCGGGGCTTTTTTTTGCTTTTCCGTATATCAGAGCAGGTAGTTCGGCATATCGTCCAGTATCTGGACGTGCTCGACCTGCTCCCCCTCCTTGTGCCCGACCACGGCCTCCACGACCTCGGGGGACACATTGGTCAGCACGGTCGCCGCCGGCTCCTCGGCCGTCGTCGGCTTCTTCTTGGCAGGGGGCTTCTTGGTCGATGTCCTCCCGGAGGGAGCCTTCACGGACTTCTCCTCCGCCACGGGCTGTGCGGGCTTCTCGTCGCACGCGCCGCACTCCGCGCATTCCGCACCGATCACGCGCTTGCGGATGCTGTCCTTACCGATGGGCATATTCCTCTACCTCCTTGGCTAACGCCGCATATTCCAATGCCGCCCGACTGGTACGCTTGTAGGCCATGACGGGCTTGCTGTCATCCTGCGCGTGCTCCACACTGCTGTCCACCCGAATGTAGCTTCGGAACAGGTGGATCCCCTGCTCCCGCTCCAGCTCGGACAGCACCTCGACCGTCTGCTTGAAGTAGTTCTTGCGCTCGTTGACCTTGGTCACCGCCACGCCCAGTATGGTCAGGGAGGGCGACAGTCGCTTCACCTGCTCGCAGAACTCGAACATATTGGCCAGCCCGAACAGCCCCCACGGGGAGGCCTCCACCGGGATGATAAGGAAGTCCGAGGCGCACAGGATGTTCATGACCCAACAGCCCAGAGTCGGCGGGGAGTCGATCAGGATGTAATCATATGTCCCGGCGGCGCGGATCTTCTCCAGACCCTGCCGCAGGATGAATTCCCGCTGCCACTTGGTGAACAGATCAAACTCAATGCCGCTCATCAGGGTGGAGGACGGGATCAGATCCAGCCCCTCGTAGGGGGTCTTGCGTATGTACGGGGTCAGCTCACGCTGCTCCTTGATGGCCGTATACAGATTATTCCCGTTTTTGGCAAAGCCCAACGAGGTCTCGTCGTCAAAGAACGACAAGGTCAGGTTCATCTGCATATCGCCGTCGATCAGCAGGACAGACTTCCCCTCGGCGGCCAGACTATAGCCTACGTTGGCGCAGGTGGTGGATTTTCCGCTTCCGCCCTTGTTGTTGGCAAAGCAGATCACCCTTGTGGCGGATGTGTTTTGGTCACTCATGGGTCTCACTCTCATCCTTTCGTACAGCAGTCCGAGACAGGGGTTCGCGGGGGTCGTGCAGAACGGGACGGGGTACGACCGGGATGTCCCCCGGCTCGCGCAGGTATTCGATGATGTCGGTCAGCCCTTCACCCGTGAAGGAGCTGATATAGAATATCTTGTGACAGCCGCACAGCTCCAGCCAGCGGGTGGCCTGCGGGATGTTGGCATCCGGCTTGTCGATGCCCGCCACGATCCCGATCACATCCCGATTGACCATGGCGGCACAGCCGGGCGGGAACACGCAGAACGGCTCGTTCGCGCTGACCACGATGCCCACCACGTCAGCCTCGTAGGAGTAGACCGCCAGAGCCGCGCCCAGCGTGTGCACCTCGGTGTACTCACCGGGGGTGTCGATGATGGTGTCGTAGTAGTTGATGTACTGGGTCTTGCAATAGTGCAGCTCCTCGCCCTTGAGAGCCTGCGTCAGGGTGGTCTTGCCCGCCGCTACGCGCCCCATGAGGATCAGCTTCTTCATGGTCGCATCAAGTGCGGGTCATCTCGCAGACCGTAAAGTGCAGGGTGTCCCGGAAATAATCCCCGATGTGCTGGAACGCCGACTCCACCTCGGCGACCCGCCCCGTCAGGATGAGGGTGCCGGAGAAGCGATCCACAAAGCCCAGTTCCACGTTGGCGGACTTCATGGAGATATCAGCGGTGATGACCGCCGTCTCGGCAGGGCTGACGGTCAGCACACCGATGGCGGAGTGGGAATAATCCAGGCGGGGGTCAAGCCCCAGCTTCTGATACAGGATCGGGTCGGGGTTGGCGATGATGTGCAACAGGGTGATCTGCCGCCCCGGCACCAACTCCTGCACGATACGCATCTTATCTTGCAATTCAAATTCTTTCATATAGGAAACCTCTTGTCACAAAAGGGTATCTTTCGATATTGGCTCCTACCCCTTACCCCCCGATCTGGATCTGCAGACGGGACACGGCCTCGGCGGCGGCCTTGAGGGTCGCCATGTGCGCGGCGGTGGGGGGCGTCAGGGAGGTCAGGCTGTAGTCACGGCCGATCCCGGCGTACTTATCCTGCCCCAGACGATGGTAGGGGAGCAGATGCAATGCCTTGACCCCCGGCAGTGAGTCGGCAAACCGTGCGATGGCGGCGATCTCCTCCTCGGTGTCGTTGAAGGTGGGGATGGTGGGCACGCGGATGGTCAGGTCGGCGGCGTGCTCCGCGATCCAGCGGGCATTCTCCAGTATCTGCTCATTGGGACGGGTAGTGAAAGCCTCGTGCTTGACCGAGTTCATGTGCTTGATGTCCATCAGCACATAATCCACATGGGGGATGATCCGCTCCACAACGGCACGGTCGGCAAAGGCGGTGGTCTCGATGGCGGTGTTGAATCCGTAGTTGTGGCAGGCGATCAGCAGAGCCTCAGCGAAATCCGGCTGTGCCATGCACTCGCCGCCCGACAGGGTCACGCCGCCGCCCGAACGCTGATAGTAGATGCGATCCTTCTCCAGCTCAGGCATCAGTTCCCGCACCGTCACGTCCCGACCGACCGTCTTGGTCGTGCCGTTCATGGTCATGGTCTGGATGCCGTACTCCTGAGATTCCGGGTTACAGCACCAGCGACAGCGCATATGACAGCCCTTGAAGAACACGATGCTCCGTATACCGGGGCCGTCGTGCAGAGAATACCGCTGTATGTCAAAAATGCGACCGGTTCGGTCGTATACATTTGCTTCCATAATGTGATCCTTAAAAAATAGGGATGCGCCGGGGGACTCTTGCAAGAGCCCCCCGGACTCCCGGAATTTTTCCGGCATAAGGCAAATTCAGTAAAGTTTTTGAGAGTTCGCAAGAACCTTTTTCAAAAAGCTCTTGCGCGGGGTTCAGGGCAGAACCTCGCAATCCCTCTCTTACAGTCCGCTCTGCTCGGTGCGGTTGATGATATCGTCCTGGAGCGAGCGGGACAGGGTCGTAAAGAGCGCGGAGTAGCCCGCGACCCGCACGACGAGGGTCTTGTAATTCTCGGGGTGAGCCTGAGCATCCAGCAGGGTCTCGCGGGAGACGACGTTGTACTGGACGTGCATTCCCTTCCGATCAAAGAAGCCGCGCAGGTATGCCACGAACTTCTCGAGTCCCGCCTCGCCCGCCAGCGCGGAGGGGTGGAACTTCTGGTTCAAGAGAGTACCGTTGGAGGCATCCCCCAGATCCAGGCGGGAGACCGAGTTAGCGGTCGCGGTGGGGCCGTGGACGTCCCGACCCGACATGGGACCGACGCCGTCGGCGATGGGGGTGTTGGCGAGACGGCCGTCCGGGGATGCGCCGGTATCATAGCCCAGCGGCACATTGGCGGAGACGGGGTACAGTCCGGCGTGGAACTGACCGCCGCGGGGGTTGGTATGCTCCAGCAGGGGCTTAGAGTAGGTCTGACCGATGCGCCGTGCGAACATATCCGCCTCGGGCTGGTCGTTGCCGTACTTCGGCACCTCGGCGATCATGGCCAATATCTGATCATAGCGTGCCTTCTTCTCATCCGAGACGGCACTGTTCTGACGGAAGCTGTTGTACAGCTTCTTGATGATGTCCTCGTTGATCTCCACACCCTGCTTATCCAGCTGAGTCGCGGCGGCGGCGGTCAGCTCGCTCGCCTTCTTGGGGATATAGCCCTTGCCGAAGTTATCCGCCAGAGCCTGCTTCAGCTCGGCCATGGAGATGACCTTTTTCTCAAAGACCAGCTCCCGCACGACCGACAGTGCATCCGCCACGTTGGCGATACCGAAGCCTTGAGGCCCCGTGAAGTTGTAGTGGGCACCGCCCTCCTGCACGCTCTTGCCGCGGCTGATGCAGTCGTCGATCAGGCAGGACTCAAAGGGCAGGGGGCACCGCACCGCATGGGCAACATCCACCGCGTTGTCGGCCTGCACCATCATCTCGATCAGGGCAGACTCCTGCGCCGTATAGGCATCATAGAACTCCTCGAAGGAGGTCATGCTCAGAACATCGGGGGTACGGGGGCCGATCTGCTGACCCTTGTCCACGCCGCTTGAGAACACCAGCTCCAGCGGGCGCACCATGTTGAAGAAAGCCGCGTCGTGCCAGCCGTCGGTCTTCGCGCAGGCCTGCGGCTCCACACACCCGATGATGCAGTAGTTCCGCGCGTCCTCCAGCGTGTAGCCGCGGGACATCATGGACGGGATGATCACCTCGTCGTTGTAGAAGGCGGGGACTCCCAGACCCTCGCGGGTAACCGATGCCGCCTTGACCAGCAGGGAGTGCGGGGTCAGGTTCCAGACACGGATGGACAGGGACGGCTGAGGCAGGCGAACGTGCAGCTGTGCCTCCATGCACATATAGGACAGCTCGTTGGTGACATCCAAGCCCTCCTCGTTCTGACCGCCGACGATCAGGTTTTGGAACAGGCCGTAGCCGGCAAAGCCCTCGGCCGAGGCCGCATCCCGCACCTTGTTGAGGTCGTTCAGCTTGACCCAAATGCAATCCAGCAGCTCCTGCGCGTGCTCCAGGGTCAGACTGCCGTCCTCCAGACCCTGCTTGAACAAGGGGTACATATACTGATCAAAACGTCCGGGCGAGATGGAATGTCCGCTGGACTCCAGCTGCAACAGCTGTTGGATGAACCAGAAGGCCTGGCAGGCCTCGTGGAAATCCCGTGCGGGGTGTGCCGGGACATGGTCGCAGGCATCCGCGATCTTGAGCAGCTCGACCTTGCGCTCGGAGTCGGTGCAGTCCGCCGCCTCCCGCAGTGCCAGCTCGGAGTAGCGGCGGGCATAGCCCTCCACTGCCTCACAGCTCTCAATGACAGCCTCCAAGAAGTTTCGACGGGAGATGTAGTCCCCCTGCCCGCGGTCGAGCTTGGCAAGCTCCCCGCGGCACTGAGCAATGATGGACTCCAGACCCTCGTCGATCACCCGCTTGTAGTTGACGTTGACGTGACCGACACCGTTGTAAAAGTAGTTTCCGACCGTGAATACACCGTGGTTCAGGAACACATCCAGAACTGCGGGATCCATGTTGGCGGCCGCCAGATCGCTGGTGGTCTTTCCCTTCCAGTAGGGGTAGACCGCCTTTAAGCGGCGCACCGTCTCGGGTGAAATGTAAAAGGGATCGGCCTCCCGCGTCGCTACCGTCTCGTACTCCTTCTCCAGCCACTCATACGAGTACTCCGGATAGGTCTGACAGCCTCGCGGTGCCTGTGAGTTCGACCCGACGATCAGCTCACCCCGCCGTATGACGATCGGGATGTTCTCCAATATGTGCCGAAACGCCGCCGAACGACGCTTCACGATGGGCAGGTGCTCGGTCTCCCGATAGCTCTCGGTGATCAACTCCGCACGATCTGCCTCGATCTCCGGCATATTTTCATATAAGTCCGCGATCAGCTGCGGAATGCGCGGACTCTTCTGAATGCAAAACTTCAATTCAGACACGGCTCATACCTCTTTCTGTTAGGATGCGCTGGGGAAACTTCCTGAAGGATGTTTCCAGACCCCTTCATGGACTTTCAAAACAAATCATCTATCGAGGAGCGGTCAGCCGGTGACCCTTCTCGTTGTTGTCCCTACCCCACAGCGTATTCAAAAAGCAGTTTTTGAAGGTTCCGGGGATACCCGGAGGGCTTTCAGCGGCAGTCCTCCGGCGGGATACACTCATTACGACAGCTGCTCCCACAGCTCCTTATGGGGCGCGGGGATGATAGCGGAGTTGCAGAAGAGACCCTGCTCCTTCGCGTAGGCCGAGCCTGCCTCGACCGAGGCGGTCACGTCGCCGACATCACCGGTGATGATGACCAGACCCTTACCGCCCATACCGCGGGAGAGGCGAAGCTCGTAGATGGCGACCTTGGCGGTCTTGACAGCGATATCAGCGGCGCGGATGAGGGATGCGGCCGAGAAGGTCTCGATGATGCCCACACTGCCGGTCTTGGCTCCCTCCTGGGTGCCGAACATACCGGTGATGACCTGCGGGTCGATGCGACCGATGACGCAGGAGTCGATCATACGGCTGTCGAACCGCTCCTTGACATGATCCACGGCGGCCTCGACATCGGCGATCCCGCCGGTGAGGATGATCTCATACTTGCCGGGGCAGGAGGGGTGCGCCGAGACCAGCTTTACCCCCGCGCTCTTGAGCGCGGCGTCGGTCGCCTCGATGCCCTTGGCAATGCTCTTCAATTCCATGATTCCAATAGCCTGATACATATATCTGACCTCTATTCTTTCGTGTTCGGTGCTCCGGGCTTACGCCTCGATGATGATCCGGGCAGGATCGACATGGGTCACGCGCCCGCTGATGGAAGCGTACTGCGGCACGGACAGGCCGTTGCCCGCATTGGCGATCATCTGCCCCTCGGTGACGGTCTCGCCGACCTCAACGCAGGGGATGGAGGGCGCGCCGATGTGCTGGGACATACGGATCTCGACCCGATCGGCGCTGAGCTTCTCGGGGATGTAGGTCGGGTGCTTGTCGAAGCGGGAGACACCCAGCATCTCCTTCCACTTTCCGGAGGTGAGCATACGGTTCTCGCGGTCGGGGTTGGTGATGAACTCCTCGTCCGATCCCGCGACGTACTTCATGCGCTTGGAAGCCAATATCTTCTTGTACTCCTTGATGACCATCATCGGCGAGATGCCCTGACAGCAGGCGAAGGTACCGCAGATGTCGCAGGAACAGCACAAGCTAGCGTTGCGGATCAGCTCGGGGGTCTCCTGCGCGGCGCTGAGGGTAGCGCGCACCATCTTATGCGGCTCCAGCGGGTAGCCCAGTAGGTGACGCGGGCACATCTCGGTACAGCGGGTGCACTGGCAGCAGACCGACGCGGCCAGGCGCAGATTCTCCTCCACCGTGCGCTGCTTGTTGACGACAGCGGGGATGCTGTCCGGCACGATGAGCAGGGACTTGGTGGTCTTGACCACGACATCCGAGGCGGGGTTCTTGATGATACCCATGGAGGGACCGCCGTCGAACATGACATGATGCTCCGGAACCGTGACCTTCACGGCCTTGAGCACATCGCTGATGCGCATACCCACCGGTACGCGGACGACATAGGCCTCGGGGATATCCCCACCCACCGTCAGCCACTTCTCGATGACGGGCTTGGAATCCCGAATGGCGGCGCGGGTGTTGTAGACCGTCTCGGCATTGTAGACGATGACGCCCTGCGAGATGGGCAGGTTGCCCGGCTTGATGAGCCGCCCGGTGGTCTGATAGATCAGGTTGATCTCATCTCCCATGGGGTAGATGTTGGGCACGGTCTTGATGCGCACTCCCTCGGCCAGCACCTGACCGTCCTCCAGCCCCAGTGTCTTGGCACGGTAGGCCTTGATGGCCAGGATGGCATTGGGGATATGGCCGAACTCCATGATGGCCTGGGCGCCGGCGACGATGTCCGCCAGCTTCTCCTTGACCAACGTGTAGTCGGTATACATGAGCGGTTCGCACTCGATGGCGTTGATGACCAGGAGCGATGCGCCGTCGGTCAGCTTGCCGTAGGAGGGAAAACCTGCACCGCCCGCTCCGACGATGCCGTTCTTTTGCATGATCGATTTTAACTGTAATCCAGACATACGATTGTATTCTCCGTTCTCCACAGGCGGCGCGGCCGCCCCGGAGGGTATTTCCTTTCAAGACGGCGAGATGTCCCGACCGTCAGTTTTCAGAGCTTCCCGGGTCTTTTCAAGACTTATCAAGTCTTATCAATGATCCCCACGACCAGTGCATCCACCGGGGCATCGGTATCCCCTGCGGCAATGCGGGCACTGCTTCCTGTGGCGACCAGCACCTCCTCGCCGATACCGGCGCTGATGCTGCGATCCACCGCGATGACGTAGCGATCGGTCAGTCTGTCCTGCTCGATGAGCTGTATCTCCAGGAACTTATAGCCCCGGAGGCTGTCAAACTTATTGGTGGAAACGATGTTTCCAACGACTTTACCTTTTAACACAGGGCATCTCCTCGTTTCTTAGTTGCGGACGATGGTCACGGTCGCGCCGTTGCCCAGCCCGACGGCATTGGCATCGTCGGTGTCCACGTGCATCTCCAGACGGAACTTCTCCGAGGCGCGGATCTGGACATCGAACCAACGGGTACGGCGGGTACCGCTCACGGCATCAACATCCACATAGTCCCCGTCCTTGACCCCAAAGTGGGCGGCATCGGTCGGGCTCATATGGATATGGCGGTTGGCGATGATACATCCCTCTTTCAGGGTGACGATCCCCTTCGGCCCTACGATGGTGATGGGTGCCGAGCCGGCGATGGAGCCGGACTCCCGCACGGGGGGCTTGACCTTGAGCACAAAGGAGTCGGTCTTGGAGATCTCGACCTGGCTCTCCTTGCGGACGGGGCCCAGAATGCGCACGTTCTCGATACAGCGCATGGAGGGACCGATCAGGGTACAGGTCTCCTTGCAGGCAAACTGCCCGGGCTGGGACAGATCCTTGATGGGGGTCAGCTCATAGCCGGCGCCGAATAGAGTATCCAGGTCGGCGCGGGACAGGTGGATATGACGATTGGAGACTCCCAGAGGGATCTCGTTCGATGCGGCGGACTCGCCGCTCGTCTCCATCTCGGACACGATCTTCTTCACGATCGCTTCAATAGACTGTGCATTCAGTTCCATAGCGTATCTTCCTCTCTGTATAATGACTCGGATGTGTAGACCGAAACCGTCCTGCCGCGGCAGAACGCCTTGGGTACGCACATCCGCACAGCCCCGCAGGGGGCGGCTCCCACAAAGGAGGGAGCCGCCGCGCGGGCTTGGAGCCGAGCCTCTGTCAGGATCAGTTGATCTTGGGCAGGAGCTTCTCCACATCGGTGTGGGGTCTGGGGATGACATGGGTCGCAATGACCTCACCCAGGCGGGAAGCGGCCGCGCCGCCTGCCTCAACGGCAGACTTGACAGCACCGACATCGCCGCGCACCATGACGCTCACGAGTCCGGAACCGATCTTCT
>CAYXBU010000061.1:0-5123 GCA_964463245.1 uncultured Clostridium sp.
AGGCGCTACACTGCCCTGCTTTGCTGTGCGATGGCACTGCTCCTATGCTTATCCGCCTGTACGGCGGTGAGCGAGACCGAGGGGGTAACCTCCGCCGCCCCGACCGACGGACAAGCGGTCGCCGAGCGGGGGGCGCAGGTCTCCCTTTTGGAGAACGTGACCGAGGTCGTGGCGACCTCCGCCCGAGCGCACCTTCTCATGGAGGCCTCGACCGGTGCGGTGCTGGCACAGCGCAACCCGGACACCCGACTTCCCATGGCCTCCACCACCAAGATCATGACCGCGTTGGTGGTCGCCGAGACACTGCCCCTATCCCTGCAGGTAGTCATCCCGCCCGAGGCGGTGGGGATAGAGGGCTCCTCCGTGTACCTCATCGAGGGGGAGACCCTGACGGTCGAGGAGCTGTTGTACGCCATCCTTCTGGAGTCTGCCAACGATGCGGCTGTCGCGCTGGCCTGCGCTGTCAGCGGCTCCGTCGAGGAGTTCGTGGAGCGCATGAACCGCCGCACCGCCGACATGGGGCTGTCCGATACGCATTTTCGGAATCCCCACGGGCTGGATGCCGACGACCACTACACAACGGCGCGGGAGCTGGCTCTCATCAGCCGCGCCGCGCTGGAGAATGAGACCATTCGCACCATCGTCTCCACCCAGAAGAAGATCATTCGGCTCCACGGGGACGAGGGAGTTCGCTTGCTGGTCAACCACAACCGCCTGCTCCGCGCCTATGACGGGTGTATCGGGCTCAAGACAGGGTATACCAAGAAGACAGGTCGCTGTCTGGTCAGCGCAGCTGAGCGAGACGGTGTTCGTCTGATCGCGGTCACGCTGGGTGCACCGGATGACTGGCAGGATCACGAGCATCTGCTGGACTACGGCTTTTCCCGCTGTGAGGCGGTGGAACTGGTACACCCCGAGGCCGAGCACCTGCCGGTGTGGGTGATCTCGGGGGAGCGAGAATATACCATCGTCTCCCCCGCCGAGTCGGTGCGGGTGGTGCTCCCGCGAGAGCGCGGGCGGGTACGCCGTGTCGTGGAGCTTCCGCGCTTCGCCTACGCGCCCCTGTCCGAGGGGGAGACCATGGGTCAGCTGGTCTACTACCTGGAGACCGACGGCAAGCTCCTGCGAATCGCCTCGGTGCCGCTGACGGCGACCTACGGCATCTGCGCGGTGACCTATGAGAAGAGTCTGCTTGACAGGCTCAAAGCATTATTTGGATCAGGATAAGGAACGAAATCATGGACGAGCAAAACAACCAAGCTGTTCGCATCTCAAAATATTTTACCGACTGCGGCGTGATGTCCCGCCGGGCAGCTGAGGCCGCCATTGAGCGCGGCGAGATCAAGGTAAACGGAGTCCCCGCCACGCTGGGACAGAAGGTCATCCCCGGGCGGGATCGAGTCACCTGGCGCGGGAAGGATGTTCGCCCGCCCCGCGACGAGAAGAAGCTGTGCATCCTGCTCAACAAGCCGCGCGGGTATGTCACCACCCTGTCGGACGACAAGGGGCGGCGCACGGTCGCCGAGCTGGTCGCGGATGCGGGAGTCCGGCTCTACCCCATCGGGCGGCTGGACATGGACTCGGACGGGCTCCTGCTCCTGACCAACGACGGAGAGCTGGCCAATCGGCTGGCGCACCCCCGCCATCAGGTACAGAAGGTCTATCTGGCCTTCGTGGACGGCAACCCCACCACCGAGCAGATGACCGGAATGTCCACCCCCATTGAGATCGACGGGAAGGAGACCGCTCCCGCGCAGGTGAGAAAGGTCGCCTCCAATGGCGTTCAGACCATCCTGGAGGTCACCATCCACGACGGGCGCAACCGTCAGGTGCGGCGGTTGTGCGAGCGTGCGGGGCTGACGGTACGCAAGCTGACGCGGGTCAGCGAGGGCTTCCTGCAGCTGGGCGACCTGCCCGAGGGCAAGTGGCGCAAGCTGACCGAACGGGAAATACGGCTGTTGCGCGGCTGATACGAAAGGAGTTCAAGATCATGTTAGAGGTTCTTCCCATACAGACAAAGATCGAGCAGGAGGCCATCTGCGCCCGTTGCGGCGTGTCCTACGATGCCGACTGCATGGCCTACAGTGCGACCATTGACGGGATCCTGACCGGCGTCTGTCAATTCCGCATGAGCGACCAAGGCGGGGTCATCCGTGACCTTGCGGTGGTGCAGGGGCAGGAATTGGATGACCGCGACCGCATTGAGTCCCTGTTCGTGCTGGGACGCGCCACGCTGAATTTCATCGACCTCTGCGGGGTGCACTTCGCCACCTTTGCGGACGAGACGTTTCTGGCAGAGAACCGGGGTCTGGTGCGCTCCATCGGCTTTACGCAGTCCGAGAGCGGACGCTGGGAGGTGGATCTGCACGGATTCTTTGACGAGCCGTGTCAGCACGGCAAGGCGGGGAATGCATGATGTTCGGAGGGGATAAAAGGGGCTGAGCCATCATGGCTCAGCCCCTTTCCCGATATGTAGGATATGCGTGCTTACTTACAACCCGCGACCATCTGCTCGACCCAGCCCAAAAGCTCGGTCTTCATCTCGTCGGTCAGTCCGCCGCCAAAGCCTAAGAAACCACCCAGTTGGATGACCTTGGTGCCGGTCAGGTTGGTTCCGGCGGCACCCACCACCTCGGCGATCTTATCGGCATCCTCCTGCTTTCCGTCGATCAACAGAGCGACATTCTGTGCCTGAGCCTTGTTGAGGCCACTGCAAAAGCGACGCAGGTCGTCCGGCATCTCGGACTTGGCGGTGATGGCAAGCACCACGATGCGCTCCTTGTCGCAGGGGTACTCGGGCGGGAACTTCCCGCTGATCGCGTTGACCGGCAGGTCATACTTCTCGCGGACAGCCGTTGCAAACTGTGCCATGCCCTTCTTGCCGGAATTATACAAAACTCTCATTTTAATTGCCATTTTCTTGACCATTCCTTTCTTTATCACGCAGAAGGTGTTCGCCCCCTGCCACCATTTCTCACCATATTATACCATACTTTTCCCCCATGTGGGGATCTTTTTGAAGGATTTCAAAACTTTGGGGATATGCACAGTTTTGTCGCATCCGTTTTGTGCAGACCGCCCATCGTTTTCGGGTCAGCTCGGTTCCATCACCCCTCTGCCATGAGTGCCTCGGTCTTCTCGGCCAGGTGGTGTACGCAATCCGCCATGAAGCGGCAGGCCACCGGCAGAAAGTCGGCATCATAGCGGGACAGGAAGGAGTCGGCCTCCAGGGTCATGCACCCGCTGTAGCGCACATCGGCCAGCGCACGGCAGACCGCATCCCAGTTGATCCTTCCCTGTCCCGGAAGGGTGTGCAGGTCGTGCACATAGTCCACGTCGTGGATATGCAACGCGCCCAAACGATCGTGTCCGATCACGCGGACTGCATCCTCCGGCTCTCGTCCGCACAGGGCGACGTGCCCTAAGTCAAGGCAGACCGTGAAGCTCTCGGGGTCATCCAGCCGGTCATAGTAGGCCGCCAGTTCCTGCGGGTCGGCGCAGACGTCGTCCACGATGTGGCCGTTGACGGGATGTCCCTGCCACATATTCTCAATGGCGATCTTGACACCCGCCTCCCGCGCATAGGGAGCCAGCCCGCGGTAGAAGTCCATGTTCAGGTCGAACAGCTCCTGCTCGTGACCGTAATACCGTCCGCGCTGGAGCGGGTGCACCACCACCTGCCGAATGCCGACCCGTCCCGCAAAGGCGAAGATCTGCGGCATCTGCGGCACCAGCACCTTGGTATAATGGTCGTAACCGCCGCCGAAGGGGGCGTGCGCCTGATGGAAGACCACCCCGCGCCGATCGGTCATGACCTTCAAACGGTCGGCGGTCTCCCGCCAATCCTCCGCGAATATGTACTCGTTGTGCCAGCCCATGTCGATGTCGATGGCGGGGTACCCGGCATCCATCATCAGCTCGATCCCCCGCTCAAGACCGAAGGCGTGGATCATTTGGGAAGTCGTGGAAGCGTACAGCATGATTTCGTTCTCCTTTCTGACCAAATGCGGCTCCGGGGAACCGAAGCCGCATGGGTTTTCCTGTCGTTTTATTGATTGTTTTTTTCGGGGGAACCTTCCTGAAGGAAGTTTCCCCCGAACCCCCTTCAAGGACTTTTCAACCATTTATCAAATCGAGAGATGGTTACTATACAGCCCTTCTCCTTCTCTTCAGTCAGAACCGACCCAAATATGAGGGTTGCAAATCACCGCGGCATCAGATTGTGTCCTGCGTGTTATCCTACATCAAAATGTATTCAGCAAGAGGTTTCACAAACGCCGTTTCAAATCACGCCAGCGTAGCGAGATACTTCTTGATCTCGGGCAGACCCGCGTACTTCTCGACCGTCTCGCCGTTCACCACGACCAGCGTGGGAGCCTGACGAACGCCGTAGGCCTTGGCCAGCTCGATGTTCTCGTTGGCGTAGACCTTCTCATAGATCATGCCCTGCTTATCCATGGCCGCCGCCGCGATCTTGCAGTTCGGGCAGGTCGGGGTAGCGAACAGGTAGACCTCGCCGCAGGCAGGAGCAGAAACCGTCTCTGTGGTCTCGGCGACAGGAGCCGCCTCCTGCATCTCCGCATGGAGGGGACCCGTGTGGGTCAGGTGGGAATTACCCAGATCGTACTCCCGACGATCCTTGAACTCCTGCGACTTACCGTCGTTCCAGTTCTGGACGGGGCGGTAGTAGCCGGTGATACGGCTGTAGACCTCGGTCTTGGCACCGCAGTGCGGGCAGATATACTGCTCGCCGACCAGGTAGCCGTGTGCGGGGCAGATGGAGTAGGTCGGAGAGAGGGTATAGTAGGGCAGACGGTAGTTCTCGGCGATCTTACGCACCAGCGAGGCCGCCGCCTTCCAATCCGGCAGCTTTTCGCCCACGAAGGCGTGGAAAACTGTACCCGAGGTGTACAGGGTCTGGAGCTCGTCCTGGATGTCCAGCGCGGTGAACACATCGGCGGTGTAGCCGACCGGCAGGTGGGAGGAGTTGGTATAGTAGGGGGTGTCGCCCGCCTTCTGGGCGGCAGTGATGATGTCGGGAAAACGCTCCTTGTCGTGCTTGGCGAAGCGGTAGGAGGTGGACTCAGCCGGGGTAGCCTCCAGGTTGTACAGGTCGCCGTACT
>CAYXBU010000061.1:5223-9279 GCA_964463245.1 uncultured Clostridium sp.
CGGTAGGAGGTGGACTCAGCCGGGGTAGCCTCCAGGTTGTACAGGTCGCCGTACTTCTCCTGATAATCCGACAGACGCTCCCGCATATGGTTGAGCACATCCGCCGTGAACTTCTGCGCCTCGGGGTGAGTCAAGTCCTTACGCAGCCAGTTTGCATTGAGGCAGGCCTCGTTCATGCCGACCAGACCGATGGTGGAGAAGTGATTGGCGAAGGTGCCGAGGTACCGCTTGGTGTAAGGGTACAGACCGTTATCCAGCAGCTGGGTGATGACGGTGCGCTTGATCTTCAAGGAGCGCGCCGAGATGTCCATCATGTGATCCAGTCGCTCATAGAAGTCCTTCTCGTCGCGGGACTGGTAGGCGAGGGCGGGGATATTGATGGTCACGACGCCGACCGAGCCGGTGGACTCGCCGCTGCCGAAGTAGCCGCCCGACTTCTTACGCAGCTCGCGCAGGTCAAGCCGCAGGCGGCAGCACATGGAGCGCACGTCGCTGGGCTGCATATCGCTGTTGACGTAGTTGGAGAAGTAGGGGGTTCCGTACTTGGAGGTCATCTCGAACAGGAGGCGGTTGTTCTCGGTGTCCGACCAGTCGAAATCACGGGTGATGGAGTAGGTGGGGATGGGGTACTGGAAGCCGCGACCGTTGGCATCCCCCTCGATCATGGTCTCGATGAAGGCCTTGTTGACAATGTCCATCTCGCGCTGGCAATCCTTGTACTTGAAGTCCATCTCCTTGCCGCCAACGATGCAGTTCTGCTCGGCCAGATCCGGCGGGACGACCCAGTCCAGCGTGATGTTGGAAAAGGGTGCCTGCGTGCCCCAACGGGAGGGGGTATTGACGCCGAAGATGAAAGACTCGATGCACTTCTTGACGGAATCATAGCTGAGGTTATCGGCCTTGACGAAGGGAGCCAGATAGGTATCGAAGGAGGAGAAGGCCTGTGCGCCCGCCCACTCGTTCTGCATGATACCCAGGAAGTTGACCATCTGGTTACAGAGAGTCGCCAGGTGCTTGGCGGGAGCCGAGGTGATCTTACCGGTCACACCGCCCAGACCCTCCTGGATCAGTTGCTTGAGCGACCATCCGGCGCAGTAGCCGGTCAACATGGAGAGGTCATGCAGGTGGATGTCGGCGTTGCGGTGTGCCTCGGCGATCTCCTCGTCGTAGACCTCGCTCAGCCAGTAGTTGGCGGTGATGGCACCGGAGTTGGACAGGATCAAGCCGCCGACCGAGTAGGTGACGGTGGAGTTCTCCTTGACCCGCCAGTCGTTGACCTTGAGGTAGTTATCCACGATCTTCTTGTAGTCGAGGAGCGTGTTGCTCATGTTGCGCATACGCTCCCGCTGCTTGCGGTAGAGGATGTAGGCCTTGGCGACCTCGTCATAGCCGGCCTTGATCAAGACCGACTCCACGCTGTCCTGAATGTCCTCGACCGTGACGCGATCCTCGCGGATCTTGGACTGGAAATCCGACGTGACCTTGAGTGCCAGAAAATCGATGGTGTCCTCGTTGTACTGGAGGTCACAGGCATCGAAGGCTTTGATGATGGCGTTGCGTATCTTGCTCAGATTGAAGTTGACGACCTTGCCGTCGCGTTTTGTCACCGTATACATGATGTTTCTCCTTTTGTCTTGATTGGTCTTTCTTTTATAGGCGTCGCACGGCTCCTGCCGGGGCGGTACACCGGGGCAGAGCCTTACGCGTGATGCCCCTATACTATACCACATCTGCGGGCATTTGTCAAGAGGGTTTTCCTATATTTTGTGCCAAATCGAGAAAAAATATCAAGATATAGTGACAGGCAGATAGAACAGCCTGTTGCGGGGAGAGGGAGAAAAGTCGTGCGGGGGAACGGAAAAAGGGAGACCGGAGCCTCCCTCTGATCATATCCATGACACCGATGTGTAGGTCATACCCCCCTCAACTCGGTGGGTATTCCCTGCTCGGCGGCTACCCTCCGCATCTCCTCCATAATCTCGGGGCTATGCGCCGACCAGCCGTCGCAGATCAGGTCGCCGCTGTCCTTGAAGCACTGGAGGTAGTAGCGGGTGGCTCCCTTGATGCGGCGGGCGATGGCGGCAATGTCCTCGACCGTGTGCAGCTCTCGCACCACCGTCGTGCGGAATTCATAGTCCACGGAACCGCGGAGCAGGTAGTCCATGCTCTCGAACACCCCCGCCAGCTCCTCCTCCGAGACCCCCGCCGTGGCGGCATACCTGGCAGGGCTGTTCTTGACATCCATCGCCACATAGTCCACCAGTCCCGCCTCCACGAGGGCGGCAAGGACGGTCGGGCGGGTGCCGTTGGTGTCCAGCTTGACGGCGTAGCCCAGCCGCTTGACCTCCCGCAGGAAGCCCTCCAGCCCCGGCTGCAGGGTCGGTTCCCCGCCGGTCACGCACACGCCGTCCAGAAGCCCCTGCCTGCGGGTCAGGTAGGCCAGCACCTCGGTCTCCTCGTAGCGTTCGGCGGATGCATCCAGCTCGGTGACCAAAAGTGCGTTGTGGCAGAAGGGACAGCGCATATTGCACCCCCCGGTAAAGAGGGTACAGGCGACCCGCCCCGGGAAGTCCAAGAGGGTCATTTTTTGGAATCCGTGGAATTGCATATTTTGATCTCCTTTTTCGCTCAGCGGGCAACGGGCTACCTCCACGTGCAAGCGGAGGAAGACCTCGCGAGGCCTTCCTCCCACAGGCTATGAGGGCGTCTCCGCATCCTCCGACAGTTCCCCCGGCAGGAGAGGGGAGAACAGCCGACAGCCCTGTATGCGGAACACCCGTATCATGCGGTGCAGCTCCTCCGCCGACAGCCCGAGCTTCTTTCCCAGACATGCCGGGCAGAGGAACTCGCGGCATTGGCGGTTGACATACTTATAATTGAGGGCGGCCTCGTCACCGGTCATGCCCGCGCCGCACGCGACGCAGTGTGCGTCTGCGGCCATCGGTCAGCTCCGACGGCTCCGAGGGCGGATGAAGCAGGCACGGAAGATCTTACAGCCGTGACCCTCCACCCGCACGAACAGGTCGTCCGTCTTCACGCCCATGTCCTCGCCGGAGATGACATCGGTCAGAGCCAGCTTGACCCCCGACGAGACCGGGATACCCAGCTCGGCGAAGGTGACCTCGGCCATGCGGGCATCGCCGCAGAAGTTGAAGATGCCGATGGCGAACTCATCATTGGTCAGGTGCCGCAGGAAGACCATCCAGCCGTTGTCCTCCCGCACCCGATACGGCGGGCGGCACTCGGCGTCCTGATTCAGCGCGATCAGGCCGGGGTTCTGGAGCAGGGCGCGGCACTGATCGTCCACTGTGCGCAGATCGGCTCCCATCATCAGGGGGGCTCCGCAGAAGCACCAGTAGGCGAACTGGGTCTCATACTCCACGAAGGTATTGAAGTCGGCGCGACCGACGTTGCCCTTGCCGTTCATGCCGACGGTCAGCATATCCATGTCGTTGAAGCAACCGGAAGCATTGGCATTGAACTTATCCACCTGACTTCTGGCGATATCCGAGGTCGAGGCGAAGGTGTCCACGATGTCCCCGGTGGAACGGTACATATGCGCACCGATGCTCCGCATCCAGTTGTGCGGCTCCTGTACGCCCCAGTTGCAGGCCGAGAACAGGATGTCGCGCCCCGAAGCGTGCAGCGCCATGGACATCTGCAGGTAGCGGTGCTGACAGTTGGCGAAGGACGGGAAGTAGCAGAAGTCGTACTTGAGGAAATCCACGCCCCAGGAGGCGAAGGTGCGTGCATCCTGATACTCGTGGTCAAAAGAGGCGGGGTACCCGGCGCAGGTGCGGATACCGGCGCAGGAATACATTCCGAACTTCATGCCCTTGGAGTGGACATAGTCGGCGACATACTTCATGCCGTGGGGGAACTTCTCGGGGTCGGCGACCAACTCACCGTGCTCGTTCCGCTCCCGCAACGACCAGCAGTCGTCGATCACGACATACTTGTAGCCCGCGTCTCGGTAGCCGCGCTCCACCATAACGTCGGTGATCTCCAGCACGACCTGCTCGTTGATGTTGGGACCGAAGGTGTTCCATGTGTTAA
>CAYXBU010000062.1:0-9248 GCA_964463245.1 uncultured Clostridium sp.
GTGTCGTTTGCCTTGGCGGCAATTACACAGCTGCGAATGTGCAGGCGGCCTACGCACTGAATCGTGCACAGACCACGCTGATCGACCTGAACTCCACTGTTGAGACCCCGACCGAGGCTCCGACCGAGGCTCCGACCGAGGCTCCGACTGAGGCTCCGACTGAGGCTCCGACTGAGACTCCCACCGAGCCTACGGACGAACTTACTTGGGTCGAAGGTACTAAGGTGCTCTATACAATCAGAGAGCAGCTGACATATTCCGATTTCGACAAGTATATGTACACCGTCGTGGACTTTGATCCCGGTGCGGATTATGTCCTGTTCCTGCCGAAGTACGATCGTTACACGCAGGCGATTGTGATCTTTCTGGATGCAAACGGGAATGTCACCGGCTGGACCGTGCCGATCTACGGCGGTCAGGAAGTGCATATCCTGAGCCTTTCCAAGAACGGTAGCTACAACGCTGCCGTCAAGATGGTCATCCAGGTGATAGCTCTAGGCGGACGTTACACCGATGAGCAGGCACAGGATGCCATGGATATGATCAAGCAGGACATTCAGCTGGTCGACAGCAACGAGACGACTGACTAAAACCCCGGAGGGGCTACCGCGTAAGCGGTAGCCCCTCCTTTTCCATATGGCGTGATATACAAAAGAGGGAGCCTCGCTGTGAGGCTCCCTCCAAAAGGCAGCTATTGAATTAGTGAACCAGGCAACGCTCGGTATCCTTGTCGAAGATATGGATACGGCTGGTATCGAAGGCGACCTTGATGGTATCGCCCGCGCGGGAGGTGGAGCGGGAGGAAACACGCGCGGTCAGGCGGGTCTCTTCGCCGACATTCAGGTACAGGTAGATCTCGGCGCCCATCAGCTCGGTCACATCGACGAAGGTCTCGATGGTGCTGTCCGGGAAGGCCTCGACCTGAGCGGGCTGGTCATGGATGCACTCGGGGCGCAGACCGACCACGACCTCACGGTCGATGTAATCCTTCAGAGCAGGATCGTTTGCCTTGTCAGCAGGCAGCTTGATGGACTCGTTCTCGAAGTTGAAGTAGGTGTCCTCACCCTTCTTGACCAGGGTACCGTTGATGAAGTTCATCTGGGGGGTACCGATGAAGCCGGCGACGAACAGGTTGCAGGGGCTGTCGTACAGGTTCTGAGGAGTATCCACCTGCTGGATCAGACCGTCCTTCATGACCACGATACGGGTAGCCATGGTCATAGCCTCGACCTGGTCGTGGGTAACGTAGATGAAGGTGGTACCGACACGGTTATGCAGCTTGGTCAGCTCGGTTCTCATGGATGCACGGAGCTTTGCGTCCAGGTTGGACAGAGGCTCGTCAAGCAGGAAGACCTTGGGATTACGGACGATGGCACGACCCAGTGCAACACGTTGCTTCTGACCACCGGACAGAGCCTTGGGCTTACGGTCGAGCAGGTGAGTGATATCCAGGATACGGGCAGCCTCCTCAACGCGGCGCTTGATCTCCTCCTTCGGGGTCTTGTTCAGCTTCAGACCGAAGGCCATGTTCTCAAACACGGTCATGTGGGGGTACAGAGCGTAGTTCTGGAACACCATTGCGATCTTACGATCCTTCGGTGCCACATCGTTGACCAACTGGTCGCCGATGAACAGCTCGCCCTCGGAGATCTCCTCCAGACCGGCGATCA
The DNA here is from genome assembly GCA_964463245.1 of uncultured Clostridium sp. Taxonomy (GTDB): domain Bacteria; phylum Bacillota; class Clostridia; order Oscillospirales; family CAG-272; genus CAMEON01. Next base: position 1,671 of record CAYXBU010000062.1, read on the forward strand.
TACGCAGAGTGGTGGTCTTACCGCAACCGGAAGGACCGACCAGAACCAGGAACTCCTTGTCCTTGATCTCCAGGTTGAAGTCAGACACGGCGGTAACACCGCCGGGGTACTTCTTGTAAATGTGACGAAGAGATACGCTTGCCATTGAATTTCTTCCTCCTAAATAAATCGTATATATGGTTCGTTCAGAATAGACAGAGGTGCGCGGTCGGTGCCGCACGGCATAACGACCGGAAGCAGTCGTAGCCTACGCCTGCTTTTACCCGTATATTATACCAAAAAAATGTGTAAAAGGGAAGTGGCCATTCCTCCAAAGTTTTGGGAGTGGTTTTGTATACTCTGCACAAGAAAGAGCTTGCAGGGGCTCTGCCGAGGCAAAAGAGCCGGAGCCGCAAATCTTAATATATTAAGGCGCGGATGCACCACCCGCCCGTATGCGGCGGATGATCGAGCGGCAAAGGATGGCCAGCACCGACCCCGCCACGATGCCGCTGGCGATGCCCAGCGCGACCGTTACGGTCTTGAGGCCATAGGAGAGAGCCTCGTCCAAATGGCTCTGTACCAGGCTGCTCATGGTGCGGTAGAGCACACTGCCGGGCACCAGCGGGATCACGCAGGGGATGGTGTAGACCGTCACGGGGACATGGGTACACCGTGCCAGTAGCTCGGCGTACAGCCCGCCGCACAGGGAGGCCACCATGTTGCAGAGGAACTCGCTGTCCACAAAGAAGGTCAGGAGAAGGTAGACGGCGTAGGTCATGAACCCGCCGAGGGTGGCCAGCGGCAGTCGCTTGGGGCGGACATAAAACATAATGGAAAAGCCCAGCGCACTGACGGTGGAGAAGACCAGCTTGATGATGATCTCGGTGACTTGATGGCTCACAGCGCAACACCTCCTCCGACGTGACGGTAGAGTGCCAGTGCCGCCATATAGCCCAGTGCCATGACCAGTGCCCGCAGGACGGCCTGTACCAGCCGCAGGGAGCCCGAGACCGTGTCCCCGCAGAGCAGATCCCGCAAGGCATCGCCGAAGGACAGGCCGGGTATCTCGGGCATGATGGTGCCGATGATGATGGTGTCCAGGTTGCGCCCCAGCCCGCAGGCAATGCACAGGACGGCCAGCAGTCCTGCGAGGAAGGAGCTGATGGCAGTCGTGCCCATGGGGTTGATGCTCTCGCGGATCAGCTTGTGGCGGTGGATCAGGATGACCAACGCGCCGATAGCCCCCGAGCAGAGGCCGTCCCGCCAGGTACCACCCGCAAAGACGGTAAAGCCGCCCGCGCCCAGCATACCGCCGACATAGCAGAGCCACTCGGGGATGGGACGGAGACGCTTGATCTCCAGCAAGCGCGCCTGCACCTGCTCCAGTGTCTGCGGCGAAGCGCACACAGCGCGGGAGAGGGCATTGACCTCCTCCAGACGGGTCAGATGCAGATAGCTGTTGAGTACCCGACAGGTGCGGGAGACCGTCTCGCCGTCTTGCATGGTGACCTCTGCCGTGATCAGAGACGGGATAGCGAATACGCTGACCCTCACCGCCCCGTAGGCACGGCAGATGCGAGTCATGGAGTCCTCCACCCGATGCACGTCGCCTCCACTGCGTAGGATGGCCGCGCCGATCTCAATGGCCACGTCCAGCGTTTCCTTCCCGCCCGGCCGAAAAACCGCCGCCTCAGTCTGCGGCACTTGCTCCATAGGTTCCAAGATCTTTCCTCCTTCGAGAGCTGATGTACAAGCGTATTATACCGCATTTGCAGAAATTTGTCAACAGGGGGAGAAGCGTTGGTCTCTCGGACTTCTGCTTGACACAGACCGAATAAAGCGAACGAAGATATAAGGTGCGCGAGTAGCACCGCACACGACTTTATAAGCCCTATCAAGCAAGCGGGGGAGGGTCTGCCTTGACGGCAGTCCCTCCCCGCAGGTAGAGCATATAGCGCGTTTTGCGATTATTCCTCGCGCTTCTTGAGGGTCAGCACAGCACCGCCGCACAGCCCTGCCAGAACCAGCAGAGCCGAGCCGCCGATGATGGAGGTGCAACCGTTCTCCTCGGCCTCGACCTCGGTCTCGGTGCCGGTCGTGTTGTCGGTCGCAGGAGCCTCGGTGGGCTGCTCAGTGGGAGCCTCGGTAGGAGCCTCGGTGGGAACCTCAGCCTCAGTCGGAGCCTCGGTGGGAACCTCGGTCGGAGCCTCGGTCTCCAGCTCGGGGTACTTGACCTCGCTGACACCGGGGATGTAGTTCTGGTAGACATAGTTCATGCGTCCCAAAGGAGCGCAATCACCGTCGCAGTAGAACTCCTCCATGGTGGTGATGTAGGAGTCGCTGTCCACCCACTTGAACTGCAGGCACAGCTCACGGTAGTGGTTCTCCTCGATACCCAAAGCCGACTGGGGCACCGCCACCATCATCTTGTTGCCCTCGATCTTGTAGGAGACCTCGGACTCGATGGCGAAATCGAAGGAGTTGTTCTCGCCGAAGTACTTGGCGACGGTGGTCTTGCCTGCCTCGGTGGCGGCGTAGTTGACGATGTAATCGTAGCCGTACCAGCCGGTCTGCGCGCCGTCCACATTCAGGTAGAGCTGCATCCAGGTGGTCGCGGTGTCGACCTCGGTGATGGGGTCAGCCGTCTCGACATAGAAGTAGACGTTCTTGGTATCCGACACGACCTTGGCGGCCACGATGTCGTTGCGACCGGTGCGGTTCTCATACTTGGTCTTGCCGAAGCCGATGCTGTTGCGGTCAGCGGTGTCGCCCTTGGGATCGTGATAGGTCACGGCGATGCCGTCCCACTGGGAGAAGTCGCCGTTGATGTCGATGGCCTGACGGTTATCCTGTACGATGACAGGAGCCGTGCCCTTATACCGCTGGACATTGAAGGCCAGCTGCATATAGTAGTTATCGAAGTAGCCGCCGCGCATCATCTCGGCATCGCGGGAGTACTCGATATCGAAGGTATCCACGAAGGCGACCATGTCATTGTTCCCCAGGATGGAGCCGGGCTGCCGCTGTGCGACCCACTCGTTCCAGCCGGTGACCAGCACATAGGTGGCATTCTCCTCAATGGCGCAATCCCACTGAGCCTGGAAGTTCAGACCCTGATAGGACAGGGTAGGATCCTCCTGCGCGGCTGCCCACGCACTGTGCAGAGCCTTGGTGTTCGCCCGCTTGGCATTGAAGCTGCGTCCGCGGTTCTCGTAGTAGCCGTACAGGGCACCGGAGCTGAAGACTGTGTTGCCGGCGTGCTGTGCGATGGAGACACTGATGGCATCGCGGCCATCCTCCACACCGTCGGTCACGCCCTTGAAGATCCGCTGAGGCCACTGGAAGTCCATCCACGGCCAGCTGTTGGTCTTGGTCGCCTCGTTCGGCCACTGGTTGGTCTTGGTGGTGAAGAAGCCGGCGATGTTGGCCGACTCGGGCGCGATGATGACAGGCTTGCCGTCGATGCAGAACCAGGTGTCCTCATACAGACCCTTGCTGTAGATATTGTCATACACCCCGCGCACGACATTCTCGGCGCCGGAGTTGGTGTAGAAGACCACCTGCGGGGCATCGTAGCCCTGCTCGTTGAGGTTATGCAGCTCCTTCATGACCGAGAGAGCGTTGTTGAGGTAGTAGTATCCGTTGGTGACATCGAAATACAGGAAGTCGATGTTGGCGTTGGTCAGCAACTCAGCGTGCTTACGGTGCACCCAGCTGTCGTTGGCGTAGTAGTAGCCGTAGAGCGGCTCGGCGAACCAGTGCATGGCACCCTGCGGACCCCACTTGCCGGAGGCACTGATGCTGCCCGCGACCTCGGCACCCTGCTCGTCCAGGATCTTCTGCATATCAAAGATACCGCTGTCACCGTGCTCGCCCTGCCAGAGGAAGTAGAACAGACCGACGTACTGCTCCCCCTCCTTGGAGTTGATGTTGACGATGCCCTCGTCGGCGGTGGTGTACATGGGACGGTCGAGGTCATCGGTGCCGACCAGACCGCCGCCGGTGTAGTTATGGTTGTTGGGGACGGTATAGGACACCCGCTCGCCGTTGACCAGGTAGCTGATGGTCACGGTGGAGCCGTCCTCCGAGACTTCATAAGTCAGGGAGCCTGCGTCGTTGTCCAGATCGACCGCCGGGGTCTCGTCGGCACTTGCGCTCAGGATCGCAAGGCAGCCCAGCACGGTACAGAGTGCCATGCAGAGGGACAGCACGCGGATCAGGAAGCTTTTCTTCATGGTGGTTCTTCTCCTTAATATAGTGGGATGGAAATCGGTCGGGGAGGTTGGCATACGCCTCGTCCCGCCCACGGGTATTATACTATATATTGGCGAAAAAAGCAAGGGGTTTCGGACAATTTTTGTGCAACTGCGAAGCAAACTTTCACACGGGGGTAGGAAAAGCAGTTGACTTTACCTCGACTTTGTGCTATAATTTCTCCATAGAAGCACCACGCTGTCAAAAATTATATTCCATCTACGACAAGGAGGAACACCATGCTGTACCTGAACACTAAGGAATACGCGGACAAGCTCCACGCCTGCTGGATCGGCAAGAACATCGGCGGCACCATGGGTGCCCCCTACGAGGGGACACGCGATGAGCTGGACATACAGGGCTACTCGGCGCAATACGACCGTCCTCTGCCCAACGACGACCTCGACCTTCAGTTGGTTTGGCTGTGCGCCATGGAGGAGGTCGGAGCCGACCACTTCAACGTCAACACCCTGGCCGACTACTGGCTGGACTGGATCCCGCCGCACTGGAACGAGTACGGCATCTGCAAGACCAACCTGCGGCTGGGTCTTCTCCCGCCCATGAGCGGCGAGGTGGACAACGAGAAGTGGAAGCACTCCAACGGCGCATGGATCCGCAGTGAGATCTGGGCGGCGCTGGCTCCCGGCAGACCCGACGTGGCTGTCCGCTACGCCATCATGGATGCCATGTACGACCACGGCTGCGGGGAGGGGGTATACGCCGAGATGTTCACCGCCGCCATGCAGAGTCTGGCGTATGTCGAGTCGGATATACACCTTGTCATCGACACGGCTCTTGACATGATCCCCGCCGACTGTCGGGTCGCGCAGACCGTGCGGCTGGTGGTGGATCGCCATCGGGAGGGCCTTCCCTACCGGGAGACGCGGGCAGAGGTGCTCAAGCTCAACCAAGACCTCGGCTGGTTCCAAGCCCCCTCCAACCTCGGCTTTGTCATCATCGGTCTGCTCTATGGCGAGGGGGATTACCTGAACTCCCTGCGTTACGCCATCAACTGTGGGGATGACACCGACTGCACCGCCGCCACCGTGGGGGCGACCCTCGGCATACTCGGCGGCACTGCAGGCATTCCCGCCGCGCTCAAGGATCCGATCGGGGATGCCATCGTGACGGTGTCCATCAGCGGGATGTACTCCATACGCATCCCCCGCAGCTGTCGGGAGCTGACCGACCGTGTCCTCCGACTCGTGCCCTCGGTCATGGCCGCCAACCATGTGCCCTTCGCCTTCACCGACGGCGAGACGGTCGCCCCGCCGAGCGAACGACCGACCTGTGCCCCCTTTGACCGCAAGCCCTACTCCTACGATGTTACCCACTACCGCGCCATGACCGTGCGGGTGGAGCTGGACGGCTCGGCGCACATCCGAGAGGGCGAGGAGAAGCGGGTCACCCTGACCTTCCTCTGCAGCCCCACCGTGGTGGAATCCCGCAAGCTGCAGATGCGGCTCCTGCTCCCGGAGGGCTGGAGCTGTGAAGGCTACGCAAAGAACATCTCCCTTCTCTATGCCCAGCCGCCCCACGGGCTGTTCGGCGATACCTCGACCGCATTCACCATCCGCGCGGGCGAGCGGGTAGAGGCGGTCAACCGCCTGTACGCCGAGATCACCTGCCCCACGCTGGCTTATCCCATCCTTGTTCCGATCATCTGTATCGGCTGATACTGTTAAACAAAGAAAGGCACTATCGTGGAAAAAGAAACCGTTGCACAGAAGTCCCTCTCCCTGCACGAAACATGGCAGGGGAAGATCGAGGTCACGACCCGTTGCCCCATCGAGACACGGGAAGACCTTTCGCTGGCCTACACTCCCGGGGTGGCGGCTCCCTGCTTAGCCATTCGGGATGATCCGGAGCTGTCCTTCCGCCTGACCCGCCGCTCCAACCTGGTCGCAGTCGTGACCGACGGCACCGCCGTGCTGGGGCTGGGGGACATTGGTCCCGAGGCGGGTATGCCGGTCATGGAGGGAAAGTGCGCCCTGTTCAAGGCCTTCGCCGACGTGGATGCCTTCCCGCTCTGCATCCGCTCTAAGGATCCGGACGAGATCGTCCGTACAATCTCGCTTCTGGCAGGCAGCTTCGGCGGCATCAATCTGGAGGACATCTCTGCGCCGCGTTGCTTTGAGATCGAGCGGCGACTGCAGGAGGTCTGCGACATCCCCGTGTTCCATGACGACCAGCACGGCACCGCCATCGTGGTGGCCGCCGCCCTGCTGAATGCGCTGAAGGTGGTGGGCAAGGAGATCGGTTCGGTCAAGGCTGTCATCAACGGCGCAGGCGCGGCCGGCATCTCCATCGGGCGGCACCTGCTCCGGCTGGGTCTGCGCGACCTGACCATGGTGGATCGCTTCGGTGCGTTGTATGTTGGCAAACCCGAAAACAACCCCGCGCAGGAGGAAATGGCGACTCTGACCAACCCACGCGGCCTGACCGGCGACCTCGCCGACTGCCTGCGCGGCGCGGATGTGTTCATCGGCGTGTCGGCTCCCGGGATCGTCTCGCCCGAGATGGTGCAGTCCATGGCAACCGATGCCATCGTCTTCCCCATGGCCAACCCCACCCCCGAGATCCTGCCCGATCTGGCTCTGCAGGCCGGAGCGCGGATCGTGGGCACCGGCCGCTCGGATTTCCCCAATCAGATCAATAACGTTCTGGCCTTCCCCGGCATCTTCCGCGGCGCACTGGACTGCCGCGCCTCCTGCATCAACGAGGCTATGAAGATCGCCGCCTCCCGCGCCCTGGCGGCCTATATCCCCGCCTCCGACCTGTCCGAGACCAACATCATCCCCTCTGCGCTGGATCGCGGCGTAGCCCGCGCCGTCGCCGACGCCGTCATGGCGGCGGCACGCGAAAGCGGCGTGGCGAGAGAGTAAGGAGCGAAGAAGCGTTGGGGGGCTTTTTGAAAAAAGCCCCCCAAACCCCGCAAAAACTTCCCTGACATTTTATTGGTAGACCAACGATATCGACTCGGACTTCTACTCGGCAGAGACTAACGAAAGATAGAACCCCCTATTAGGTGTGCGGGACGCTCTGCGGAGCGCCCCGCCGTGCTTTTGAACCTTTGCGCGGTATGGATCTCTGATACCCCGCGTTCTCCTCGCGTGGAGAAGGTCAGCCACTCGGTTGTTCGCTGTGGCGAAGCGAAACCCCCTGCATATACAATAACGCCGGCTCCCCTTCTCCCGGAGGGAGAAGGGGAGGATGAGAAAAAAGTTTTATGCGAATAAGCAAAAATACCCGCCACAAGGGCGGGTATTTCCGATTCTGGTGGAGACAGTTGGGATCGAACCAATGACCTCCACGATGTCAACGTGGCGCTCTAACCAGCTG
>CAYXBU010000063.1:0-9121 GCA_964463245.1 uncultured Clostridium sp.
GGCGACCCTATCAAGAAACGAGAAAGGAACGAATATGCTCACCAACACCCCCACCTTCGGCCCCGGCGGCAACGGCGACTGGTTCTACCGCACAGGCCATAAATCCACCACCCAAGCCCCCGCGTGGATCCGCGAGATCGGCCTGGATGCCTACGAGTACGAGGCCGGGAAGGGCATCGCCGCCGGTGAGACCTCCCTGCGTGCCGTCGGCGAGGCGGCGCGGGCGTGCGGTGTCCAGATGTCCCTCCACGCCCCCTACTTCATATCCCTCTCCGGCACGGTGGAGGAGAAACGCCTGGCCGCCATCGGCTATATTCAGAAATCTCTCTGGGCGGCCGAGCTGCTGGGTGCCGATACCATCGTCATCCACAGCGGCAGTGCGGCTAAGATCAGCCGCGAGGAGGCCATGCGGCTCTCCTGCGATACCCTCGCAAGGGTCATCGAGGCGGTGGGAGACACCCCCATTCGGCTGGGGATCGAGACCATGGGCAAGGTCAACCAGCTCGGCACCCTGGAAGAGGTCATCGAACAGTGTCGGGTAGACCCGCACTACCACCCGGTGGTGGATTTCGGGCACATGAACGCCCGCGCGCAGGGTGGGCAGTTCCCCGACTGCGACAGCTACCGTCGAGTCTTTGACCTCATCGGGGAGCGGCTGGGGGACAAGTATGCTCGCCACCTCCACTGCCATTTCTCCCGCATCGAGTACACCGCCGGCGGCGAGAAGAAGCACCTGACCTTCGCCGATCGGGAATACGGTCCCGCTTTTGAGCCGCTCATGGAGGCCATCCTGCGCGAGGGGGTCTGCCCGCGCATCATATGCGAGTCGGACGGGACGATGGCGGAGGATGCGCTGACCATGAAGACCTATTGGGAAGGCCTACAGCCGTCGCCGACCGCTTGAGCGGGGCGACACCGAGCCATGACCCTGTGTCCGTACAGGATGTTTCCAAAATGCAAAATACAAGAAAGAAGGAATCCATATGTCACACGTTAAGAATCTGCAAGCCCGCATGAAGGCCGGTGAGGTCGAGGCGATCCTGGTCTCCTCCGAGATCAACCAGCGGTACCTGACCGCGCTCAACTACACCGACGGGTATGTTCTGGTACTGCCGGAGGTGGCCTACCTCTTGGCGGACTTCCGCTACATCGAGGTGGCGAGGGAGACCGCCCCCGCCGACTTTGAGGTGGTCATGCCGGAGGGCTCCATGCTCGCCTGCGTGGCGGAGCTGCTGGCTAAGCACGGGATCCGCCATCTGGCCTACGAGGAGGAGTCGGTCTCCTGTGCCCAGCGCATCCGCTTCGCCGACACCTTCCCCGGGGTGGAGCTGATGACCGGCGGGTCGCGGCTGTTCAGCTCCCTGCGTATCATCAAGGATGCCGAGGAGATCGAGTTCATGACCCGCGCCCAGAAGCTGACCGATGATGCCTTTGCCCATATCCTCAATTTCATCACCCCCGAGCGCACCGAGCTGGAGGTCGCGCTGGAGCTGGAGTTCTATATGCGCGCCCACGGCTCAGAAGGCACGGCGTTTGAGACCATCGCGGTCTCGGGCGCGAACTCCTCCAAGCCGCATGGGGTTCCGGGCGACAACAAGCTGACCCCCAACGCCTTCTTTACCATGGATTTCGGTGCCCGCTGCAACGGCTACTGCGCCGACATGACCCGCACAGTGGTGCTGGGCAAGGCCGACGACGAGATGAAGCGGCTGTACAATACCGTCCTGCTGGCACAGACCTCCGCCATCGAGGCGCTGCAGGTCGGCATGGCCTGCTGTGATGCCGACAAGGTCGCCCGCGACATCATCGACAACGCCGGCTACAAAGGCTGCTTCGGGCACAGCCTGGGGCACGGCGTGGGGCTGTTCATCCATGAGAATCCCCGCTTCGCCGCCTCCTCTCCTCGCGAGATCACCCTGCAGCCCGGTCATGTCGTGACGGTCGAGCCGGGTATCTATATCGCCGGGAAGTACGGCTGCCGCATCGAGGACATGATCACCGTCCTCCCCGACGGCACCATCCACGACTTTACCCAGAGCCCCAAGCAGCTGATCGAGCTGTAAGGAGAAACAAGACAATTCTGCTCGACTCGGTATAGAAGTCCCTCCAAAAGCCTAACGGCTGACGGATCAGCCGGGGAACCGGGGGAAACCTCGGCGTTTGAGATGGGCTTCCCCCCGGGGCAGGGCGAGCAGGCAAGCCATCCGTTTTCAGCGACCTCCCTATGATCCTTTCATATACTTCCACAGGAGGCAACTATGCTATCAAAGATCTTCAGCGCCGGCCTGTACGGCATTGACGGCTTTATCGTGACGGTCGAGGTGGACGGTCAGCCCCGCCTACCGGAATTTGAACTGGTCGGTCTGCCGGATGCCGCCGTCAAGGAGGCCAAGAACCGCGTCCGCACCGCCTGTGAGAACAGCGGCTACCGCTTTCCCGAGGCGGCTCTGCTGGTCAACTTAGCCCCCGCCGACCGCCGCAAGGAGGGCTCCGGCTTTGATGCCGCCATCCTGGTGGGCATTCTGTCGGTGGCGGGGATCATCCGTCGGGACTGCGACCTGTCCGGGCGGTGCTTTGTGGGGGAGCTGTCGCTCTCGGGCGAGTTCCGCTTCGTGCGGGGTATCCTGCCCATGTGCGTGGCGGCGCGGGATGCCGGCATGACGGAATTTTACGCCCCCGCCGAGAACGCCGCCGAGGCCGCCGCCGTGGACGGCATCACGGTCTACGGTGTGCAGAATATGCACCAGCTGGTGGAGCACCTCTGCGGCCGCAAGCCGCTCTCCCCCGTCTCCAAGCCGGACTTAGCCTTGAACGGCTCAGACGTATACGATCTGGATTTCTCGGACGTACGGGGTCAGCGCATGGCCAAGCGCGCGCTGGAGATCGCGGCGGCGGGCGGGCATAACGTCCTGCTCATCGGCCCTCCCGGAACCGGAAAATCCATGCTGGCCAAGCGTTTGCCTACTATCCTGCCGCCCTTGACCTTCGCCGAGGCCATCGAGACCACCAAGATCCACTCGGTGGCGGGGGTACTGCCCGAGGGGGTGTCCCTTCTGCGGCGCAGACCCTTTCGGTCGCCCCACCACACCATGTCGGCGGTCTCGCTCATCGGCGGCGGGGTCAACCCGACCCCCGGCGAGGTCTCCCTGGCACACAACGGCGTTCTGTTCTTAGACGAGCTTCCGGAGTTCCCCAAGCAGGTCACGGATGCCCTCCGCCAGCCGCTGGAGGATCGCCGCGTGACCATCACCCGCGCCAACGGCCGCGTGACCTTCCCCTGCACCTTCATGCTGGTCGCCGCCATGAATCCCTGTCGGTGCGGCTACTTCGGCGACCCGCGCCGTCGGTGCACCTGCCGTCCGTCGGATGTGCAAAAGTATATATCCCGCATCAGCGGCCCCATGCTGGATCGCATCGACATCCAGATCGAGCTGCCCTCGCTGGCCTACGAGGAGCTGGCCGCCCGCGAGCCTGACACCAAGGAGACCTCGGCGGACGTGCGGGCGCGCGTTTCGGCCGCCCGCGCCTTTGCCGCCGCCCGCATGAGCGGGGAGGACGGCGCGCGTATCTTTTGCAATGCCCAGCTGGATGCCGCCGCCATCCGCAAGTATTGCGTGGCGTCCCCCGCCGCCATGGAGCTGCTTCGTAGTGCCTACACCGCACTGGGGCTGTCGGCGCGCGGCTATGACCGTATCATGCGGGTCGCCCGCACCATCGCTGACCTGGACGCCTCCGAGCAGATCGAGGATCGGCATATTGCCGAGGCCATTCAGCTGAGGAGTCTGGACAAGAAGTATTGGGGGGAGAGTTGAGGTACCCTGCTGCCTCAAAGAGCTTGTCTGAAATGTAAATAATATGTAAATTCTGAATCTCCTCCTTTACAAAAAAACAGGACTATGGTATAATAGACCCGCTGACATTCGCACGGTCTCCGGGCAAACCTGCCATGCGCGGGATTTCACCGGCCGGTCGCTGTGCCAATGCCGAATTTATAAAAAGGAAAGGTGAAATTCCCATGACCGCAGCAGAAAAGCAAGCTATCATCCAGCAGTATGCCATCCACGAGGGTGACACCGGCTCTCCCGAGGTTCAGATCGCGATCCTGACCTACCGCATCAACTCCCTGACCGAGCACCTGAGATCCAACATGAAGGATCACCACAGCCGTCGGGGTCTTCTGAAGATGGTCGGTCATCGCCGTAACCTCCTGGGCTACCTCCAGAAGGTGGACATCGAGCGTTACCGTGCCATCATCGCAAAGCTGAATCTGAGAAAGTAATTCCGAGGAGTTATCAACACTCCCGGAGACGGTCGGATCGTCCGTATGTGCGGAGGTCTGCCGTGTATCAGATCAAAAGATGAAGAAAAGGGAGTGCGGAGCGGTTCCTGCCGCCCCCGCTCCCTTGCTTTTTTCGCCCCCCTGACTTCCCGGATCGACCCGCGATACCCCAGACCCCCTCGGACATGACCCGCCGCCCGTTCCGCGCCGGATTAGTCCTTACCTATGCGCCGGATGCCCCGCGTCCGACCCGTCGGTAAGTGCTAAACCTCCGCGGGACATACAAGAGACCGAAACATATAATAAAACGGAGGAAAAAAGAGATGTACACCATTACCAGCTCCGAGATGGAGTTCAAGAGCTACCGCACGTATACCTACACCCTGGCCGGTCGCCCGCTGGTCATCGAGACCGGCAAGATGGCAGGTCTGGCCAACGGCTCCTGCCTCTGCCGCTACGGCGAGACCGCTGTCCTCTGCTGCGCGACGGCTTCCGAGAAGCCCCGCGACGGCATCGACTTCCTGCCCCTGTCGGTGGATTTCGACGAGCGTATGTACGCCGCCGGCAAGATCCCCGGCGGATATTTGAAGCGCGAGGGCAAGCCCTCCGAGAAGGCCGTCCTGACCAGCCGTGTCATCGACCGCCCCATCCGTCCCCTGTTCCCCAAGGATCTGCGTAACGACATCGCCCTGTCCCTCATCGTCATGTCGGTGGATCTGGACTGCTCCCCCGAGATCACGGCCATGATCGGCGCATCGGTCGCCCTGTCCATCTCGGATATTCCGTGGAACGGCCCCATCGCCGGTGTGTTCATGGGCCTGGTGGACGGCGAGCTGGTGGTCAACCCCACCGAGGCTCAGCGCAAGGTCTCTGACCTCGAGCTGACCGTCGCCGGCTCCATGGAGAAAGTGGTCATGATCGAGGCAGGTGCCCGCGAGGTGGACGACGACACCATGTTCCAGGCCATCATGGCGGCACACGAGGAGATCAAGGGTCTCCTGGGCTTCATCAACGGCATCGTCGCCGAGATCGGCAAGCCCAAGTTCTCCTACCCCTCCGGTGATCTGGATCACGATATGTTCGACAAGATCTTCGCCTTCTGCGAGCAGGATGTCATGGCGGCTCTGGACACCGACGACAAGAATGTTCGGGATGCCCGCATGGTTCCGGTCAAGGACGCCATCCTGGAGAAGTTCGGCGAGGAGTATCCCGATCTGCCCGGTCAGATGGAGGAGCTGATCTACAAGATCCAGAAGAAGATCGTCCGCCGCTGGCTGCTGGTGGACAAAAAGCGCGTGGACGGCCGCGCCATGAACCAGATCCGCCCCTTAGCCGCCGAGGTGGGTGTCCTGCCCCGCGTGCACGGCTCGGGTCTCTTCACCCGCGGTCAGACCCAGGTGCTGACGGCGGCCACGCTGGGCACCCTGTCCGAGGCGCAGATGCTGGACGGCATCGACAACGATACCTCCAAGCGGTATATGCACCACTACAATATGCCCGGCTTCTCCACCGGTGAGGCCAAGGCTGCCCGTTCGCCCGGACGCCGCGAGATCGGCCACGGCGCACTGGCTGAGCGTTCCCTCATCCCCGTCCTGCCCTCCGAGGAGGAGTTCCCCTATGCCATCCGTCTGGTCTCGGATGTCGTGTCCTCCAACGGCTCGACCTCCCAGGGTTCGGTCTGCGGCTCGACCCTGGCTCTGATGGATGCCGGTGTGCCGATCAAGGCTCCCGTGGCGGGTATCTCCTGCGGCCTGATCACGGCTGAGGACGGCTCGTGGGACACCATGATCGACATTCAGGGTCTGGAGGACTTCTACGGCGACATGGACTTCAAGGTCGCCGGTACCCACAAGGGCATCACCTCCATCCAGATGGACCTCAAGATCGACGGTCTGACCCCCGAGATCATCAAGCAGGCTCTGGCACAGACCCACGCAGGTCGTGACTACATCATCGACAATGTTATCCTCAAGGCTATTCCCCAGCCCCGCGAGGATGTCTCCCGCTACGCCCCCAAGATGACCACCATGAAGATCGATCCCGACAAGATCCGCGAGGTCATCGGTAAGGGTGGCGCGACCATCCAGAAGATCGTGGCGGACACCGGTGCCAAGATCGACATTGAGGACGACGGCACCATCCACATCGCCGCTGTCAACGAGGAACAGGCCAAGGCCGCTCGCGAGGCCATTTCGGTCATCGTCTTCGAGCCGGAGGTCGGCGAGATCTACGATGCCAAGGTGGTCAAGATCCTGGCCAGCAAGGACAGACCCGACGAGGATGTCGGTTGCTTCGTGGAGTACGCGCCCGGCAAGGAGGGCATGGTCCACATCTCCAAGATCGCCAACAGACGGCTCAACAAGGTCACCGATGCCGGCATCGACGTCGGCTCGGCCGTGAAGGTCAAGTACATGGGTCTGGATAAGAAGGGTCGCATGGACTTCTCCATCAAGGACGCAAAGTAAGATACGGGACTGATACATCAAAGAAAACGAGGAGGTATTCCTATCATGGCAAACCGGGATATGGAAGATTACACTTCGCGCAAGACCGCAAGAAAGCAGCAGCTCCGGGTCGTGACGCTGGCCATCTATGCACTGGCGGCTCTGTTGCTGGTACTGCTTCTTATCCTCTGCATCTCCGCCATCGCGGACAGCTGCTCGGATGACAACGGCGGGGTCAAGCTCCCGACCGAGAGCGTGCAGTTCGGCAGTCTGCGGGTGACCGAGGAGGATGTCAAGACCGGCACGCTGGTGCTGGCGAACGAGCTGAATCCCTACAGCATCAGCGACGACGATCCGTCCCTCACCGATGTGTACAACTACCGCAACCAGAAGCATGGCGGGAACAATCCCTACCAGCTCAGCGGTATGTTCTCCTACATGAACAAGACCGCGCTGACCGCACTGGACGAGATGCTGACCGCCTGCGCGCAGGAGACCGGCGTCAAGAACGTGCTGGTGCGGGTCGCCTACATGACCGAGGCCGAGCGTCAGGCGAATCCGGGTCTTCTGAAGACCCACGCGGATGACTGGAAGACCGGTCTGGGTGCCGAGCTGCGTATCATGACCGAGACCGGCAACGCGGCATTGACCTCGAACTCTGTTGTGTACGCGTGGTTCGTCGAGAATGCCGCCAAGTACGGCTTTATCGAGCGTTACCCGGTCGATAAGCCGACCATGACCGGCGTGGCGGAGTACATTGGCTACTTCCGCTATGTGGGTGTGGCACACGCGACCTACATCAAGGCCAACAGCCTGTGCCTGGAGGAGTACCTGGAGTTCCTGACCCGGTACACCAGCAAGGACAGACTGACCATCACCGGCGCGGACGGCAAGACCTACGAGGTCTACCACTGCGAGGTGTCCGGCAGTGGTGCCGCCATCAGCTGCCCGACCAACTACGCCTATACCCTCTCGGGTACCAACAAGGGCGGCGTGATCGTGACCATCGACCGCACGACGGCGGTGGATCAGCCCATCTCCACGGGCGGCGAGAGCTCGTCCGACAGCCTGCCCGTGGTCGATACCACCACGGAGACCGGCTCCGAGACTACACCCGAGACTGCCCCGGAGACATCCACCGAGACCGATACGACCGCATCGTGACGGCGGAGCGGTGATCGGCACCGCCCTACGGTTTCCCACCCAATGCAGGCTCGGCGAATACCGAGCGGAAGGAGAATGATCCTCATGAACCACACCATTGCAAAGCTGACTGCGCTGGCACTGGCCTTGATGCTGACCGTATGCGCCGCCTCTGCTTGCTCGGACGGACAGTCCGGAGACGAGACGAACGCGGCTACCGAGTCCGCCGCGCAGGAGACCTCTACCCTGCCGGACGGGGCTACCACCCCGGAGGGGGACACCTCGGCGACTCTGCCGGAGGGGGACACCACCCCGGGCGAGAGCGAGACCGTGAACGGCTCCACCGGCACTACGACCCCGACCGTGGAGACCATCAAGCTGACCTTTGACGGCACCAGCGTGAGCGGCGCGCCCGAGGGCACCGTCGTGCTGGAGGAGAATGCCTTTGCCATCGTCAAGCCCGGCACCTATGAGCTGACCGGCAACCTGAGCAACGGACAGCTGCGGGTGCGGGTCGCCGACACCGAGCGGGTCACCCTGATCTTCAACAACTTCACGGCATCCTCCTCGACCACGGCTCCCCTCTACTTAGTGGAGGCCGACAAGGTGGTCATCGAGCTGGCCGAGGGCTCGGTCAACCGCTTGACCGACGCCAAGACCTACCAGTTCTCCGACCCGACCCAGACCAAGCCCAACGCTTGCCTGTATGCCGGCTGTGACCTCAAGATCAAGGGCAAGGGGACTCTGACGGTCGAGGGCAACTACAACAACGGCATCGGCTGTAAGAAGGATCTGGAGATCACCAACGGTCAGATCACCGTAACGGCACCCAACAACATCGTCAAGGGCAACAACAGCGTGACGGTCTCGGGCGGCAAGCTGACCCTGTCGGGCGGCGAGGACGCTATCAAGTCCGACGAGGAGCTGAAGCAGGGCAAGGGCTACATCCTCATTGCCGAGGATGCCGTCATCGACATCACCTGCTCGGACGATGCTCTTCAGGCGACCCAGACCGTGACGGTCGAGACCACCGCGCACCTGACCATCAGCTGTGGCGGGGACGCAGTCAACTGCCCCGGTACCATCAACGTTCCGGACAGTGTGATCACCTTGAAGTAATTGCGATCCATAACAGGGCAGGGGAGGAACCGATGGTTCCTCCCCTGCGTTTTTATATCATGGGCGAAGAGATCCCGGATGAAACTTAAGGCAACACCGCACAATTCACGGCTTACGCCTTTTTCACTCACTTGCT
>CAYXBU010000064.1:0-9045 GCA_964463245.1 uncultured Clostridium sp.
AGCTTGTGATCCTGTTCCCACAATATGGACGGACGGGAAGTTTTATGCGTATCCGAGCTTACTCTTCGTCAGCCTTGTCCTTGCCGACCAGAGATTTGACCTTGGCGATGATCTCGGGGGAGCGATCCAGCAGGTTGACGATCTGCTCGATGGGATCCGACGGGGACTTAACGCCCACGTTGATCATGTCCACCTTGCCCTCTGCGTCCACGACTAAGAAGCCGAGGGGCTGCATGGTCAGGCCGGTACCGCCGCCGGCACCGAAGTTCTTCGGCTCCTTGGAGCTGTCAGCCTTGCCCGCGTAGTCCAGTCCGCCGGTCGCGTAGGCCATGGAGACCTTGGAGATCGGGATGATGGTGGTGCCGCCCGCGACGATGGGGGTACCGATGACGGTGTTGGTGTCGATGAGGTTCTTGATGTTTTGCAGGGAGGTAGCGATGACGTCCTGCATCTTGTTTTCGTTTGCCATGGTAAGGGGTTCCTTTCTGATGTGATTATTTTCTTTAAGGTTACAGAGAAAAATGGGGGGATCAACCTGCACAGTCGGGAGCTTTGGAGGGCTCGGACTTCTTGTCGCCGACCTTATGCTCGGACTCGTCGGGGTGGGGCTTGATGCGGACATAGCCGACCAAGAACGAGAAGCCCGCCTTGATGGCCGCGCCCAGAATATTGCCGAGGCTGACACGGAAGGTCAGCTTGCAATCAAGCTCCAAGGAGGAGGTCAGGAAATCCGGTTGGATGTCGATATCCGCCTCCTTCAGACCGTCCACATGGCATATCTTGCCGAGGACTTCCATCAGGTACTGTACCGACTGGTTGACCGTGCCGTACAGCACCGCCGCCGTCATGGCATCAGCCGCCGCGACCTTGATGTGGATGCGGGCGACCTTGATGTGCAGCTTCCCGAAGAAGCGGGAGAAGAACAGCTTGGCGACCCGTGCGACCAGCGGGATGAGGTCGGTCAGCTTTGGCTTTTTAGCTTTCTCGGCGGCCTTTTTGGCTTTGCGCTCGGCCGGGGTCAGGGCGGCATCCGCCGCCTCTTTCTCGGTCTTCTTCTTTTCCTTGGCTTCCTGCTTTTTCTTTTTGGCGGCGGCCTTCTTAGCTTCCTTTTTGGCGGCGGCCGCCTCGCGCTTGCGGATCTTCTTGAGGGTGTAATCCTTGAGTTTGTACTTCTTTGGTTTGGAGGGCAGGATGTGGATAGGAATCCCCAAGAACCGCACCGTCAGGTAAAAGTCGTCTGTCAGCTCAATGGTGATGAAGGCGTGCGCCGTAAAGAGGATGACAAAGAGGAGCAGGATACAACCGATCACGATCAGGGCGGTCATTCGCTCACCTCCTCTGCGCCGTCAGGCAAACCTTCGGGCGGTGTGGGATCTTCCTCGGCTTTTGAATCCTCGGCGGCCGACACTTCGGCGGCCGACACTTCGGCGGCCGACACCTCGGCGGTGCTCAGTGCCTCGGTCTCGGGCAGGTCGGCAAGGGAGGACAGCCCGAACACTCGCAGGAACTTCTCGGTCGTGCCCAACAGCATGGGTCTGCCGGGGGCTTCCAGCCGTCCGACCGGCTCCAACAGCCCCTTGTCTAAGAGGGAAGAGACGGCGTAGGAGCTGTCCACGCCGCGCACCGTGTCAATGAAGGCACGGGTGACAGGCTGGTTGTAGGCGACCACGGCCAGCACCTCCATGGAGGAAGCCGACAAGTTTCCGCCCCGCTTGATGTCCAACGCCTCACGGATCAAGGGGGCAAATTCCTCACGGGTACACAGCTGGCAGGAGTCGGGGTAGAGGAGGAGCTGAATGCCGCGCCCCTCGAAGCTGTCTGCCAGACGGGCGGTCAGGTTGCGGATGTCTCGCGCCGACAAGCCGATCACCGCCGCTAATTTGTCGTAGGTCACGGGGTGTCCCGCCGCAAACAGAACGGCCTCGATGGCCTGTTCCGCCCGCTCGATGACCGAAACGGCATCTGCTTCGACGACCTTGTCTTGACTCATGAGCTGTCACCTCCTTCAACGCTGTCGTACTCCGACAGCAACGGTATATCTTCTGTTGCGTCACCCGCCGTAAAGACGGCATCGGTGCCGAACACCGCCGCCGGTGTGTCGGACGGCTCCACAAGGATCAGCCGTCGCACCTTGACCAGCTCCAAAACGCCCAAGAATATGGCGATCATGTCGGGCAGGGAAACGGCATCCTCCAGCAGGGTGTTCAGCCGAACCGACTCCCCGTCGGGAAGGCTGCCTTCCGCACGGCGGAAGTGCCGCAGGATGCCCACGATCTTGGCCTCCACCGGTACGATGGGAGAGGCGATCATGGGGGTAAAGGTCACTCGCTCGGCGCGGGGCTTCTCCTCGCGGTAGGCGATGATGCGGCGCACCGCCGCGCAGAGTGAGACCACCGATTGGTCGGCTACATAGGCCTTGTCTACCGTGATCTCGTCGGTGTCCTTGACCATACGCCCGGAGTAGCGGGTGTAGGCGGATGCCAGCACGACGGCAGCGGCCTTGGCCTGCTGATACTTGAGCAACGCCTCGGCCAGCGCGGCGCGGGGATCTTCCTCCTCCGGCTCGACACGCGGTAAGAGCATCTTGCTCTTGATGAGCATCAGCTCGGAGGCCATGACGATGAACTCGGAGGTCAGCTCCAGATCCATGGCCTCGGCCTCGCTGATGTAGGCCATGTACTGGTCGCAGATCAGCGCAATGGGAATATCGGATATCTCGACCTTGTTCTTCTTGATGAGTCCCAGGAGCAGGTCGAGGGGGCCTTCAAAGGTCTCTAAATGGTAGGTCAGGCTTTCCACGGCTACTCCCTTTCTATCGTGATTACAGCATCAGATTGTTGACATAATCCAGCATCCAAGCCAGCACTCTTGCATCGGTTCCCTCGGTCAGACCGAACACATATAAAAGCCCGTACAGTATCTTTTCCATGAGCCAATTCAGAGGACCTGACAGCGCACCGAGGGCAAAGAGGAGCAGGAAGGCCAGCATGATGGCGCGCTCGTACTTCATGACGGCGAAATACCACTTGGTCGGCAGGAATGCGTAGAAGATGCGAGAGCCGTCAAACGGCGGAACCGGGATAAGATTGAAGATGGCCAGGCTGATATTCATGATCACGCCGAGATAGAGAATATACAGGCACAGGGCGGCGATCAGGTAGCCGAGCGAGGCGGCAAAATCCGTCTTGCTCAGAACAGCCTCGAAGTATTTAACAGTCTCCCCGAGCCAGCGATCCGTGCAGAGCGACATGACCACCCGCAAGAGAACCAGATGCAGGATCGCCAAGCAGAGGTTGGAGATAGGCCCCGCCGCACCCGATATAGCCATATCCCGTTTGGGATTCTTGAAGTTACGCGTGTTGATGGGCACGGGCTTTGCCCAGCCAACGTGCGCGATGATCATGCAGATGGTACCCAAGGGGTCAAGGTGCTTGATGGGGTTGAGGGTGATGCGCCCCAGATTGCGGGCGGTGGGATCACCCAGGCGGTAGGCGGCGTAGCCGTGTGCGGATTCATGTACCGAGAATGCCATCAAAAGCACAGGCAGACTCAGAAGGTACATGGGTAATTGACTGAGGAACGTGGACAAAAGATGCGTCTCCCTTCAAGATCAAAACAGCTTATACATCGACATCCTGACGGATCAGGTCGTCGTAGGTCTCCCGCCGCACGACCACCCGCGGCTGACCCTCTCGGATCATGACCAATGCCGGGCGGGGGAGACGGTTGTAGTGGGATGCCATGGAAAAATTGTATGCACCGGTGGTCAGGACGGCCACCACATCCCCCCGACGGGTGGGCTGGAGCGGCATATCCTCACCGATGAGGTCACCGGACTCACAGCACCGTCCCGCGAGCGTGACCCGCAGGGACTGCTCCTTGTCGGGGCAGTTGGCGACCAGCGCGGTGTAGCGGGAGTTGTAGAGCGCGTAGCGGGGGTTATCCGGCATACCGCCGTCTATCGAGACATAGGTGCGGAAGCCGGGGACCTCCTTGACCGATCCGACCGTGTACAGGGTAATGCCCGCCGCCGCTACCAGTGACCGTCCCGGCTCCAAGATCACGCGGGGCAGGGGGAAGTCCCTCTCGCGGCATATGAGCCGTATCTCCTCACCCATCTCCCGAATGACGGCGGCGTAGTCTACCTGTCGGTCGTACTCGGTATAGGGTACGCCCAGGCCGCCGCCCAGATTCAATTCACGGGCGGTAAAGCCAGTCTCTCGCCGCACGTCAGCCATGAAATCCACCATGATACGGGCGGCATCCACGAAGGGGTAGTGGTCGAATATTTGGGAGCCGACATGGCAGTGGAAGCCGCGCAGACAGATATGGCGGCAGACGAGAGCCTGCTTGACCATGTCCATGGCCTGTCCCGTCTCGATGGCCGAGCCGAATTTGGAGTCGACTTGCCCGGTCGAGATGGCCTTGTGGGTGTGCGGGTCAATGCCGGGGGTGATACGCAAGAGGATGCTCTGCATCCGCCCCATGCGGCTCGCCAGAGTCTCCAGTGCCGCCAATTCCTCGGTGTTATCCACCACGATGGTGCCGACCCCCATGTCCAGGGCGTCCTGCAGGTCGCGGTCGGTCTTGTTGTTGCCGTGGAAGTAGATGCGCTCGGGCGGGAAGCTCGCTTTCCGTGCGGTGTACAGCTCGCCGCCCGACACGCAATCCACCCCCATGCCCTCCTCATCGGCCAGACGGTAGATATACCGACAGCTGAGTGCCTTGGAGGCATACAGGGGGAGCGCATCGGTGCCGAAGGCCTCGGTCGCCGCCTGACGGTAGACACGGCACATCCGACGGATGGCTCCCTCGTCCATGACGTACAGCGGGGTTCCGAACTCCTGCGCCAGCTCCAGTGTATCCACCTCGCCGATGGCGAGGTGTCCTGCCGCGTTGACCGACAGGTGCGGGTAAAGCAGATCCATGATGGTATATCTCCAAACTACTTGCCGAAGCGGACACCCGTCAGCCCGCCGATGACGGAGAGAAGCTCGTCCCGCCCCTCATTTTTGAGGGCGGAGTAGGGGATGATCCGCGTGCCCTCCAGCAACGGATGCGCGGCGATGGCGGCCGTATTTTCCCGCCGCTCGGTGGCGTTGAGCTTATCGACCTTGGTCGCCACGACGAAGAAGGGAATGCCGGTCTGCCGCAAAAAGTCCACCATAGCCTCGTCGTCGGGGGTCAGCCCGATACGGCTGTCCACCAGCTGAGCGGCGGCGCACAGGCGGTCGATGTGCGGGTTTCGGGTAAAGAAGCCGTCGGTCAAGGATGACCAACGCTCCTTGTCCTCCCGACTGCGCTTGGCAAAGCCGTAGCCAGGCAGGTCTACCAAGAACAGCTTGCGGTCGAGGTCGTAGAAATTGATGGTAATGGTCTTGCCCGGCGCGGAGCTGACCCGCGCCAGATTCTTGCGGTTGAGCAGGGAATTGATCAGTGAACTCTTGCCCACGTTGGAGCGACCGCACAGCGCGATCTGCGGAATGGGATCAGACGGAAATTGCCGTATCTCCCCTGCCGTGATACGCAGGGTCGCGTTTTGAAGACAGATAGGGGTTGCCATGATGTACTCCTTTTCGGGATGCCCGAGCGGGGGCTTTACTTGTCGCCTCGTCCCGTCTGCGCCAGCGCGGCACTCAGCACGTCGCCTGCACGGCGGCAGGGCAGGAAGGTCAGATTCTCTCGCGCGGTCGGGTCGATGTCGTCCAGATCGGCGGTGTTGTCGGCGGGGATGAGCACGGTCTTGACCCCGGCGGCGTAGGCCGCCATGGTCTTTTCGCGCAAGCCCCCGATGGGCAGGACACGTCCGCGCAGGGTGATCTCCCCGGTCATGGCGATATCCCGCTTGACCGGGATGCCGGACAGGGCACTGACCAGTGCCGTCATCATGGTGACACCGGCCGACGGACCGTCCTTCGGGATAGCCCCCTCCGGGACGTGGATGTGAATATCCTTGGTCTTGTAGAAATCAGCGGGGATGCCGTACTCGGCGGCGATACTGCGTGTATAGGTCAGAGCCGCATGAGCCGACTCCTTCATCACATCCCCCAGCTGACCGGTCAGCTCCAGCTTGCCGCTCCCTTCCAGAACGGCGCACTCCACGCGGAGCATATCGCCGCCCACCTCGGTGTAGGCCAGCCCGTTGACCACCCCGACCTCGTCCTCCTCAAAGATGTGCTCGGCGGGTATTTTGTGCCCGCCCAGAAATACGGGAAGGTCGGACGGACGGATGGTCAGGCTCTTCTGCTCGGGGTTCTCGATCAACCGCTTGGCGGCCTTGCGGCAAAGCGATGCGATGGAACGCTCCAGATTGCGGACACCGGCCTCGCGGGTGTAGGCGTCGATGATCTCCTCAACCGTCTCGGCGGGGATCTTGAGGGTGCGCTTGTTCATGCCGTGTTTCTTGAGCTGCTTGGGGATGAGGTGATTCTGCGCGATGGATAGCTTTTCCTGCCGTGTGTAGGAGGGTAGCTGAATGATCTCCATACGGTCGATGAGCGGCTTCGGGATGGTGTCCAGCGTGTTGGCTGTGGCGATGAACAGGCAGTCGGACAGGTCATACGGAAGCTCCACGAAGTGGTCGCGGAAGAACTTGTTCTGCTCCGGGTCGAGCACCTCCAGCAGTGCCGAGGAGGGGTCACCGTGCGCGTCCCGCGTGAGCTTGTCTATCTCGTCCAAGAGGATCAGCGGGTTCTTCACGCCGACCTGTGTCAGCGCGGTGATGATACGCCCGGGCATAGCCCCGATGTATGTCTTGCGGTGGCCGCGAATGTCCGACTCGTCCCGCACACCGCCCAAGGAGACCCGCACATACTTGCGTTTCATGGCGCGGGCGATAGAAGCGGCGACCGAAGTCTTGCCGACCCCGGGAGGGCCGACCAGACAGATGATCTGATTCTTGAGTTCCGGGGAGAGCTGCTTGACCGCCATGAATTCCAAGATGCGCTCCTTGACCTTCTCCAGCCCGTCGTGGTCGGCGTCCAGGATCTTGCGCGCCGCCTCGATGTTGACGCGGTCGGCGGTCTCCTTCTTCCACGGGATATCCAAGCAGACATCCAGATAATTGGTCAGCACCGAGGCTTCGGCCGAGCCGAAGGGGAGCTTCGCCAGCCGCTCGTTCTCCTTGAGCAGCTTCTTCTGCACCTCCTCGGGCAGACCCGCCTTCATGATGCGTTCGTAATATTCGTCGGTGTCACTGCCACCCTCGCCCAACTCGTCCTGGATGACCTTGATCTCCTCCCGCAGGTAATACTCCCGCTGGTTGCGGTTGATGCGATCCCGCACCTGCTTGCGGATGTCCGCCTCGCAGGAGAGCACCTCCGCCTCATGCTTCATGATCAGGATAAGGGTGTCGATCCGCAGCATGGGGTCGAAGCATTCCAGAATGGTCTGCTTGTCCTCGTAGCGGACAAGGATATTGGCGGCTACGAAATCCGAGAACAGGCCGGGATTTTTGATGGTGCTGACGTGCTTGATGATATCCTCGGCTACGGCGGGGATGAAGCGGACGATATGCCGCAGGGCGATCATGGCCTCCCGCAGGTAGGCCTCCCCCTCAATGCCGCCGTCGTCCTGCGTGACGACGGTCTTGGAAATGACGGTCGCGATGGTGTAATTGTCCAGCGGGGTGATCCCCGTCAGAGTCGCGCGGCACTGCCCCTCGGCAATGAGACGGGTCTCGCCGTCGGGGGTGCGGATGAGCTGCTTGATGCGCGCCACGGTTGCCACGGGGCAGAGCTTGGTCATAGCGGGCTCACCGCTGTCCGGCTCGGAAATATCCAGAAGGGATGCCAGCAGGATCGGCTCGCCGACGGTAGCCGCCGTCTGAGCTGCAGACGGGGAGTTAAAGCTGTCGTCCTGCAGGTCGCAGTTCACGGTCATGCCGGGGAAGACCACGACCCCGCGCAGTACTACTAAGGGGAGGGTCTGTGTCTCAGCCTTTTCGATGTATTTTGACATGGTAATGATCGATCCTTTCAACGTGGGAAACGCCCCATCGGGGCAGGGTAGACATTCTCATTTCACATTATACCACATATGGATGGAAATTTCCATAGGAAAAGAAGAATTTTTACAATTTTTCATGCGGAAAGTTCTTGCCGAACAAGTGATACGGGGTGGCACGGGATAGGAAAACAGGGGTTGCCCGCGGGCGACCCCTGTATTCCTTATACGGGTTTGCTCAATCCCCGTCCCGGTTGGCGATCAGCTCCCGCGCATACGGCAGGGTCATGATCCAATCGCAGAGGGTATGCCACTCGGCCAACTTGTGGTTGCGTCGAGCGTAGTAGATGTTGACGAGGTTCTCATAGTTCATGGTCACGGTACGCATCTGATTGTAGGAGGAGGGCAGGGTCTGGATGATGTTGTGCCAGGGCTGACGATCCTCCTTGTCGGACAGGAATTTCTGCCGCTCGGATTCCAGATACTCAATGACCGCATCCAGCATACGGAGACCGCCCTCATCCATGCGGTCGCAGGAGAAGTCCTCCCGCGAGAAGGCCTTGGCGTGTACCTTGTGCATGGTGGAGGTGGAGTTGGCGACCGTGCCGACCTTGTAGGTGTCAAATTCCTTCCACCAGTACAGCGGCGCGGTGATGTCCACCGAGACGAATATCTGCCGCAGGAACTTCCGATGGTCACTGCCCGCGCGGGACAGCCGCATCGCCAGCGAGAGGTCGTTCTCGCCTAAGATGTAGTGCCCGTCCTCGTCGTAGGCACTGTCCATCCGCGCCCAGCTGTTCATGGGGTTGCGTGCGCCGCGAATGGCATTTTCCAGATTCATAACGGCGGTTCTTTGTGTCGTAAGCATATAGGCTTACTCATCTTCCTCTCTCTTGGTCTTCCTGCGTGTGCTCTTCCGGTGGACAGCTACGGCCGCCGTGGGAAGCAGGGTAGCCAGTGCACCGACTCCGACAGCGGAGGCACAGCCGCCCTGATCCCTGTCGTTCTCGGCGGTGTCGGCCGTGGTCGAGGTCTCGGTAACAGGCTCGGTCACGGGTTCGGTCACGGGTTCGGTCACGGGTTCGGTCACGGGTTCGGTCA
>CAYXBU010000065.1:0-8962 GCA_964463245.1 uncultured Clostridium sp.
ACAGCACCGACATCGCCGCGCACCATGACGCTCACGAGTCCGGAACCGATCTTCTCGGAACCGATCAGAACGACGTTGGCAGCCTTCACCATAGCATCGGCAGCCTCGATGGCAGCCACGAGACCGCGGGTCTCAACCATACCAAGAGCTTCGTTCATCGTATTTTCCTCCTATGTTTTTTTGTGTACGAATGTATTGCCGCACCCGACGGCGCGGGCTTCACGAATCCCTGCGCGACTCAGACGGGGTCTGTACGCAGGAACTTCATGACCTGGGGGTGGGGACGGGCGATCACCTCGCACAGCTTGACGGGGCCAACCTGTGCGGCGGCGGCTTTTCCTGCCTCAGCGGCCGCCTGAACGGCGGAGACAGTACCTTCCACGACCACGGTGACTAACCGACCGCCCAAGCGTTTCTCGACATGGATCAGCTTGACGTCCGCCGCCTTGACCATAGCGTCAAGGCCGACGATCGCCGTGACCATGGCCTGAACCTCCAACAGTGCGATTGCCTTTTCCATAATTCTTTCCTTTTTTGAGAGATGTCACATCCGCGCCTCTCGCGGGGGCACGCCTCTCGATTCAGAGGGTGCCTCTCGCCCGGGCGGCGGGGGATGCTCCCCGCCGCCCGGGGAAGGGCGGCAGGGACTGCAGGTGGATCAACCGGGGGAGACGGTGTCTATCAGTTGATCTTGGGCAGGAGCTTCTCGACGTCGGTGTGAGGTCTGGGGATGACGTGGGTAGCGATGACCTCGCCCAGGCGGGAAGCGGCAGCGCCACCGGCCTCAACAGCGGCCTTCACAGCACCGACATCGCCGCGCACCATGACGCTCACGAGTCCGGAACCGATCTTCTCGGAACCGACCAGGATGACGTTAGCAGCCTTCACCATAGCATCAGCAGCCTCAATTGCGGCGACCAGACCGCGGGTCTCAACCATACCAAGAGCTTCGTTCATGACAAAAATTCTCCTTTAAGAAATTATTTTTTGTTTTTTTAGTGGGGTACCGCGTCAGAGCTTCTTGCCGTCGGCGGTGGTGTAGTTCCGGAGCTTGTCCCGTCCGGTGGCGGTCAGGTGGGCGAACCACTCCACATCCGGGGACAGTCCCGAATTGATCTTGGAGGTGATGTACAGTCCGCGCTCCTTGGCGGCGGCCACGCCGGCGTCATGCGCCGCCTCGACCGCTGCGGGGGTTCCTTCAAACTTGACGACCATGACCAGCGGAACCTCACACTTGTCCGCATTGGCGGGCTTGTTCCGGTCAATGGCGACCACCTCAACATCGGCGGCCTTCGCCACGGCATCCGCGACCACGATGGAGGTCGCAAAGCCGAATACTTCGATCATACCGAGTGCAGCCATATCCGGTCACACTCCGTCATCACTTCGCAATGTAGCAGATCTTGATACCCTTCTGCGCTACATTGGTCTCCATAGCCTCGTTCATCTGATCCAGCGGGTAGGAGTGCGTGATGAGATCCTCGATCGGGATGTTCATCTCCTGGCACTGCTTCAGGAAGGCGATGGTCTTGGGGTAATCCTCGGCACTGTAGTCCCAGGAGCCGACGATGTTGATCTCCTTGTTGCACATAGCCAAGTGCGGGTTGACCTGATACTCGCCGTTGTTGACGAAGAAGCCCATCTCGCACATACCGCCGCCGCGGCGGATGTAGCTGTAGATGTCAGCCGCAGCAGCCGGTGCACCGGTGCACTGGAAGGCGAAGTCCACGCCGACGTTGTTAGCGACGGCCTTGACCTTGGCGACCCGCTTCTCCAGCGTGTCCTCATCGGGACGCTTGAAGCAGACGGTCATCTTAGCACCCAGCCGCTCGGCGGTCTTGAGGCGATCCTCGTTGCCGTCCACGGCGATGACATAGTTGATACCGGCGGCACGGAGCACGCACAGCATGACCAGACCCACGGGGCCGCAACCCTGCAGGAGCACCTTAGAGCCGAAGTTGATCAGACCGGTGGACTGGCCGCGCTCCAGCGCGTGTACGCACACGGTAGCCAGCTCCAGCAGCATACGCTGGTTGAGGTTGAGGTCGTTGACCTGGAAGTAGGTCGCACCTGCGCCGCGGATGACCATATAGTCCGCGAACCAACCGTTGACGCGGTTGCCCTCGGCAGTACCTCTCTTGTCACCGATCAGGCCGAACACGCCCTGATTGTCGCAGAGATTGGTGCGGCCGGGCACCATGCGGCAGGTGTAGCACTCGCCGCAGGAGATGACAGAGGTGACGATCTTGTCGCCGACCTGCAGGGGCTTACCTGCGGTGTCGCACTTGATGTTCTTGCCGAGGTATACCACCTCGCCGGTTCCCTCGTGACCCAGAATGACGGGCATGAGGCCGAACGGATCCTGACGCCACTCGTGTACATCGGTACCGCAGACACCTGCGCCCTCCACGCGGACCAGGATATCATCATCCGTCAGCTCGGGGATGGGGATCTCCTTGACTTCAAACTTCTTGGGAGCCACCAGCATGGCACAGTGGGCGACCTTGGGCAGTGTCGCGGGAGCCGCACAGCTCTTGCCCATACCGGCTACGACTTGGCGGACGATCTCTTCGATCTGAGAAGCCGTTACATCCATGATTTCTGTTTCCTTTCTGTAAAAACTGCTGTGACAGTGATGTCAGATGATGCGGAAGTGATCCGCCATCACGCAACGGCGCAGTCGGGTGAAGCTCCGCGCGGAGGTGATGCCCTCGCCGGTGGGGCCGGCGATGGTGAAGGTGGTGTGCCCCTCGCCGCCAAAGCCGATGCCGGCATAGGAGGGCGCATTCTTCACGAAGATGGTGGTCTCGATAGCCGTCGCAAAACGGGACAGGTTATCGATATTCTTGGAGTGCATATGAGCCGTGTGGCGGTTGCCGTGCTCGGCCTTGACCGCCAGGTCAATGGCCTCGTCGATGTTCTTGACCCGGACGATACCCAGGATGGGCATCATCAGCTCGGTCTGGACGAAGGTGTGCTCGAAAGGCACCTCGGCGATGGCGCAACGGATCTCGGGACCGACGTGCAGACCGATCTTCTCCAGGATGACCGCGCAGTCATGGCCGACGCAGTCACGGTTGACCACGTGGCTGACCTTGCCGTCCTTGCCGACCTTCTCGGTCACCACGACCTTGGCCAGTGCGTCTGCCTGCTCGCGGGTGAGCAGGATGCAACCGTTCTTCTGCATACCGGCGATGAGTCTGTCCGCGACGTTCTCGAAGACGAAGACCTCCTTCTCGGCGATGCAGGGCAGGTTGTTATCGAAGGTGCAGCCGTCGATGATGTCCTTGGCGGCCTTCTCGATGTCGGCGGTATCATCCACGATGACAGGCGGGTTGCCCGCGCCGGCGCCGATGGCCTTCTTCCCGGAGGAGAGCACCGACTTGACCACGCCGGGACCGCCGGTGCAGACCAGCAGACGGATGGCGGGGTGCTTGTACATGACGTTGGCTGTATCCAGCGTCGGCTTCTTCACCGAGGCGACCAGCACCTCGGGACCACCGGCGGCGTGCACCGCGCGATTGACCAGGTCAACGGCGTAGTTGGAGGTGGCGATGGCACCGGGATGGGGGTTGAAGACCACGCCGTTCCCGGCGGCGATCATGCCCATGCTGTTGCAGATGACCGTCTCGGAGGGGTTGGTGGAGGGGGTGATGGCACCCACCACACCAAAGGGTGCGCGCTCGGTCAGGGTCAGACCGTGGTCACCGGTCTTGGCCTCGGCCACGATGTCCTCGGTTCCGGGGGTCTTATCCGCGACCAGGATGTGCTTGGCGATCTTGTGCTCGACCTTGCCCATCTTGGTCTCGGCCACGCCCAGGGCAGCCATGGTAGCGGCCTCGGCGCGGCAGTAGGTACGAATGGAGGAGATCAGCTTTTCCCGATCCGCCACGCTGGTGGCGCGGATGGTCTTGTAGCCGGCCTCGGCGGCAGCAATGGCCTCCTCCATGGTATCGAACACGCCGATGAGCTTGCGGCCGTCATACTGTGTCGCATCCCAGCTGTGTCCGGCGGCAGGCGCGGCCGACTCGCCCTTCATCTCTTTGACGACACGGGCGACCAGCTCAGCAACCTGCGCTTCGGTCAGATTGATTGCCATAAGCGGTTCTTCCTTTCTTGATCAAATTCTCTCTTGGGGAAACTGTCTGAAGAAAGTTTCCCCAAACCCCTTCAAAGACTTTCAAAAAATGTCATCGAAGGGAAGAGTTGAAAGCAAACGTGTGAGGGAAATAAACTATATCGGGCTAAATTACTTGCCCAGAGCGGCGAGAACCTTGCGGGTGATCTCGGCGATCATATCGTTGTCGCTCGCGGAAGCATCCTTGCCGCAGGTGCAGGTGTGCTCGCCACCCTTCGGCAGGCAGTGGCAGTTGGCGGTGCCGCGGTTCGGGCACTTTGCACATCCGGGGTGCTTACCGGGCAGACCCATCTTCTTACGCAGCTCCATGAGCTTCTCCAGCTGCTCGCAGGGGATCTCCTCGATGTGAGCCTCGGCGCCCACTCCGATCTGACGGGCATAGAGGTTGATCTTTGCGTTGAACTCGACCTCCTCCATGGTGAAGCAAGCCCGGATCAGAGTGTTACCGACGGTCAGAGCACCGTGGTTCTTCAGCAGGAAAGCGTCATGCTTCTGGATGTGGGGCATGAGGGAGTCGGGGATCTCCATGGTAGAGGGGGTACCGTAGTCGCAGGTGGGAACGGTACCGATGGTCAGGATAGCCTCAGGCAGGATGAACTGATCCATAGCCACGCCGGCGACCGTGAAGGCGGTAGCCACAGGGGGGTGAGCATGGACGACGGCACCTGCATCGGGACGCTCCTGATACACGCGCATATGCATCTTGATCTCGGAGGAGGGGTTGAGCTTACCGTCGATCTTGTTGCCCTGTGCGTCGATCTTGATGATCATGTCGGGGGTCATGTAGCCCTTGGACACGCCGGTGGGGGTGCAGTAGAACTCGTTGGGGCCGACCTTGACCGAGATGTTGCCGTCGTTGGCGGCGACGAAGCCGTGGTCGTAGATGCGCTTACCAATGTCGCAGATTTCCTTTTTGATCTCGAACGGAGACTGTGCCATAATGTGTTTTTCCTTTCGTTTTATAAGATTCTCTATTTATATTTGTCCTCCCGCCGGGGCGTATCCCCGGTGGGTCACAAAGCGGGTACGGGGGAATGGGAGGATCACTTGCCCTCGACCAGAGCAAGGGTATCGGCGGCGATCATGTACTCCTCGTCGGTGGGAATGACCAGCACCGTGACGGGGGAGTCGTCCGCCGAGATGACACCGTTGATGCCTCTCTCAAGGTTCTTGTTCTTGTCCTTGTCCAGCTTGATGCCCAGTGCTTCCAGCTCGGAGGCGATCTTCTCGCGGGAGCGGGCATCGTTCTCGCCCAGACCTGCGGTAAAGACCAGCACATCCACGCCGTTCATCTCGGCGACGTAGGAGCCGATCAGCTTCTTGGCACCCTGGCACATGATGTCCATCGCCAGCGCGGCGCGGTGGTTGCCCGCGTCTGCCGCCGCCCAGACCTCGCGCGCATCATTGGACACGCCGGACACGCCGATGAGACCCGACTTCTTGTTCAACTGCTCGTCCATCTGCTCGGGGGTCATGCCGGTCTGCTTCATCATGTAGGTAACGGTGGAGGGGTCGATGGAGCCGCACCGGGTCCCCATGGGGAGGCCCTCCTGCGGGGTAAAGCCCATGGAGGTATCCACGGCCTTGCCGTACTTCACGGCCGAGATGGAGGAACCGCTGCCGATGTGGCAGGTGATGATCTTCAGCTCCTCGATGGGGCGACCGACAAAGCGGGCGGCCTCGGCAGAAACATAGCGGTGGGAGGTACCGTGGAAGCCGTAGCGGCGCACACCGTAGGTCTCGTACCACTCGTAGGGCAGGGCGTAGATGTACGCCTTCTCCTCCAGCGTGGCGTAGAAGGAAGTATCAAAGACACCGACCATGGGAACATCCGCCATCAGCTTGCGGCAGGCCTTGACGCCCTTGATGGCGGGCGGGCCGTGCAGGGGGTTGATGGGCACGATGGACTCCAGATAGTTCATCTCCTCCTCGCCCAGCTTGCGGGAGGAGGTGAACTTGCCGCCATGTGCAAAGCGGTGTCCGACAGCGGTGATCTCATCCACGCTGTCGATGACCCCCCACTCGGGGTCGGTCAGGAGCTTGAGGACGAGGGCGATAGCCTCGTCATGTGTCGGCATCGGGTAGTCGGCGGAGTAGGTCTCCTTGCCGGGGCGTTTGTGGGTAATCGCGCCCGAGAGACCGATCTTCTCGCACAGACCCTTCGCCAGCACCCGGCGTTCGTCCATATCAAAGAGCTGATACTTCAGGGACGAGCTTCCGGCATTGACGACCAGAATCTTCATAGAAAGCACTCCTTCTCTTGCGTATTGAGGCCGCCCGACGGAGCCCGTCTGAGCCGCCCCTCATAGAAGACAAATCTATTCACCATGTATTATAACAAAATGACGAAAGAATTGCAAGGGGGTAGCGGAATTTTTTCGTTTGAAAACCATACAAAGTTTTTTCCTCTGTTTCCGGGCTTTTTCGGGTAGGTTGTCCACTGTCAAAAAAATGTCAATTTCGCCTGACAAAAAAATAACGAGAGCCGCCGTTTTCTCGTCACGTTTCCTTCAATAATATAATATCGACCTATGCGACAGGGGGGCAACGAGGGGGGATCGGGCAGGTGTTTCGGGGCTTTTGCAGGCTCTCCGGGGCGGTTTTTTGCCCCCGAAAACCTTTTGGTCATTTTGACGAACCCGTATCTGTCGATCTTCCCCTTCCCCCGAAAAAAAATTTTGTTTTTTCTTGGAAAGCCGGATCGCCGCAAGAAAAGAGCCGGCGCGGAGAGCCTATGCTCTCCGCGCCGCGCAGCCGTGTCATTCCGTCACGGCAGCTTTTCAATTTTTTCGTTGCACTCGGCCAATATCTTCTTCATCTTACCCTCCCACTTCTTGGTCGCCGAGGCGATCTTGGTGGTAGTGGAGGAGAGCAGAGGACGCAGCTCGTCTCGGATGACCAGCCCGCCGAACATATTGCTGCAGGTGCCGGAGAAATCGAACTGGATGCTGTCAAAGATCAGATCCAGGATCTCGGGCGAGCGCGGATCCTGCATGAACTTTGTGGACAGGTTGGTCTTGTAGTAGGCCTCCGGGATGGTACAGCTGCTGTGCCATGCCATGCAGTCCAGAACCGCACCCAACATAGCCAGCCGCTCCTCCGACCGGACGGCGGCGGATATGCCGAAGCAGGACACCTGATCCTGCACATAGGAGTAGTAGCGTCCCTGCGCCTTGTCGTACATGGGCAGGGGGGCGATGCCGTAGCTCATGGCGGCCAGCGTCTTGATCTCGGTCTCCATATCCAAGAACAGGCAGGTCACCATCATGGCCTTCTTGTCGGTAAAGGCGTTGATGATGTTCTTGGTGATGCCCGCCCAGTCCTCTGCGCCGCCGCGGTAGAAGTAGGCCGAGGCATCATTGTACAGGCGGGAGACCTTCTCATGCAGACCTGCGACCCGCTCCAGCTCATCCGTGTCGAAATACAGGGCACCGGTCTTTTCATCCTTGCCCACCAGATGAATGTCGGCGGCTACCGTATAGGGGTCGATACTGCTCCCGCTGCCGGTCACGAAGCCGTAGTAGTCCCCCGCATCCTTCATACCGGAGTTGTTCGCATCCTGATACAGGTCTTGAATGAGGCTCCACTGGGTGTCCAGTGTCCACTCGTAGTTCTTGACCGTGTCGTACAGGTCGGGCAGATGGCGGTCGTTCATGGCGGCCTGATCGTACAGGGTCAGGAACACATAGCGATAGAGCGAAATGGCCGCCGAGCCGGTCGCTAAGTACTGCTTGCCGCCGAAGGTCACCATATCGTTGAAGCCCTGTGTCCAATAGTCCTTGGTGGTGTTCAGATACGGAACCTCCGAGAGGTTGACGTAGTAGCCGTCCAGCGCGGGCGTGACCGACATATAGGTTCCGTTGACCACGATGTCATACTCCCCGCCATTGGTCATGACATCCTGCTTGAGCTTCTCGGCCACGTCACCTCCCGCGTTGGGGATGCATTCCATGGTGATGTCGAGTTGGGTCTCCAAGAGGCTGTTGCGGGTAAGCACCGCCTCGGAGATCAGGCTGTCCGAGCCGTCGCTGACCAGCTCGTCCTTCTTGCCGACCATATCCACATAGATGAATTTGACGGTCTCACCGGTGAATTTCAGATCGTCGGGCAGGTCGCTCTTATCGGTCGGGTTCACGATCTCCCCGCCGTCGGAGTCCTCGGTCTCGCCGGACGGCGCGTCAGTCGCGGGCGTGGTCTCGCCGACCGTTGCCGAGGTCGTCTCCCCGTCCGACGGGTCATTGCCGCAGGCGGCAAGGCCGGTCACGGCAGAGAAAAGCAACAGGCAGGCGAGCGCGAGTGTCAGGATGCGTTTCATGGGAAAACCTCCTTTGCGACCCCTATTTTGCGGAAGGCCCGCACGTGGGTCAACTCTGTTTACGATGTATTATAGCAAAAAAATCGGTGGAATGCAAGAGGGAATTGCTACTTTTTCTCGATTTGGGGATATTATTTTGGAAGGGGTGGCGGCGGGGAGTCTCGGGAATCATCAAAGACAAAGGCAACACACGAGGTGTTGCCTTTTCGCACTTCCTTATTGGGGATACACGCTAAAGCGTGATGATATGCAGCCCCGGTGGGGCTGATGATATACGCCGCGCCCCGCGCGGCGATGATATGCCAAGCCTGCGACTTGGATAAACAAAAAAGGAACCGCAGTTCCTTTTTTGTTGGTGCAGGCAAGAGGACTTGATTCTCGCGGCGTGTCGCGCCGCTCGGTCAGGTTCGGCTCTGACAGCCCACAGGGCTGTCATTCACTACCGAACCATTCAAGTCCTCTTGCCGAAAGTCAAAAGGCAACACACGAGGTGTTGCCTTTTGACTTTG
>CAYXBU010000066.1:0-8928 GCA_964463245.1 uncultured Clostridium sp.
GCCGGTTTCCTGACCCGCGATCCTCGTATGAAGGAGCGTAAGAAGTACGGTCTGAAGGCCGCTCGTCGCGCTCCCCAGTTCTCCAAGAGATAATCAAGGAGTACGGAAGTACAGAAAAGAACCCCGAGCCGTGGTGCTTCGGGGTTCTTTTTTGTCATGTTGCTTACTGTATGTTCGCATTGATCCCCTAAGGATGCTCATGTGCAGTGATGTTTTGTTTACAAAATGGTCATAAAAAAATGCCCCGAACCCCTTGACAAACGCTCCTGACCCTGGTATAATTGGAAATGTAATTAGAACAATTCTAATTCTGGAGGCGAATAGTATGACAAAATACGCAGAGGACATTTACAACTATATCCTGGAGACCCGTTCCCATCCCACGGCTGAGCAAATATTCCTGGCACTGAAACAGAAAAACCCGAAAATCTCGCAGGCAACGGTCTATAATAACCTTGGTGCGCTGGTGGCCGAGCATCGGCTGATCCGCATCTCGGAGGCCGGCTGTCCGGATCGCTATGATAATACCTCACGTCATGATCATCTGATCTGTGTGAAGTGCGGCGGGCTGTCGGACGAGACCCTGCCGGATATGACCGAGGCTTTCCAGAGACAGCTCGGCTGTCGCATCGAGTCCTACGATCTTCGCATCCGCTGGCTGTGTCCCGCCTGCAGGGCGGGCGAGCCGTAAACCGCAAAACCGCAAAAAAAATTTCAAAATATCAGGAGGAAACTATCATGTCTCTCATCAACAAGCAGATCAACGATTTTTCGGTCATGTCCTATCAGAACGGCGAATTCAAGAAGGTCACCAGAGAAGATATCCTCGGCAAGTGGAGCATCTTCTTCTTCTACCCCGCCGACTTCACCTTCGTCTGCCCCACCGAGCTGGAGGATCTCCAGAACAAGTATGAGGAGTTCCGCGCGGCGGGCTGTGAGGTCTACGCCGTTTCCACCGACTCCCACTTCGTCCACAAGGCCTGGCACGATGCCTCCGAGCGCATCGGCAAGTTGACCTACCCCATGCTCGCCGACCCGACCCACGCCCTCTGCCGTGATTTTGAGGTGCTGATCGAGGAGGACGGCATGGCGGAGCGCGGCAGCTTCATCCTCAACCCCGAGGGCAAGATCGTGGTCTACGAGGTCAACGCGGGCAATGTCGGGCGCAACGCCGACGAGCTTTTTCGTCGCCTGCAGGCCAGCCAGTTCGTGGCGGCGCACGGCGACGAGGTCTGCCCCGCCAAGTGGCAGCCCGGTGCCGAGACCCTCAAGCCCAGCCTGGATCTTGTGGGTATGCTTTGATGGATCAGAGCCTCTTTTACGATGCCGTGATCATCGGGGGAGGGCCGGCCGGCTTGACGGCGGCTCTCTACCTCGCGCGGGCGCGGTATCGCGTGCTGGTGCTGGAAAAGGAGCGGATCGGCGGTCAGATCACCATCACTGAGGAGGTAGTCAACTACCCCGGCGTGGAGAAGACCACCGGTCGCGCCCTGACCGAGACCATGCGCCGTCAGGCCGAGAGCTTTGGCGCGGAGTTCGCTATGGCTACCGTCACCGGGCTGGAGCTTGAGGGCGACCTGCGTACCCTGCATACCGATCGCGGGGACTATGCCTGCTTCGGTATCCTGATCGCCACGGGTGCTCACCCCCGCCGCATCGGCTTCCCCGGTGAGGAGGAGTTTCGTGGGCGAGGCGTGGCCTACTGCGCGACCTGCGACGGCGAGTTCTTCACCGACAAGCCGGTTTTTGTGGTGGGAGGCGGCTTTGCCGCCGCCGAGGAGAGCGTGTTCCTGACTCGCTATGCCTCCCACGTCACCATTCTCGTCCGCGAGGAGGACTTCACCTGTGCGGCGGCGGTCGCCAAGCCCGCACGAGAGCATCCGAAGATCACCGTGCTGACCAATACCGAGGTGGTCTCGGTCGCGGGGGACAGCCTCCTGCGGGAGCTGCGCTACCGCAACAATCAGACCGGCGAGGAGACAGTCTTTGCCCCGGAGGGCGGTGGCTTCGGCGTGTTCGTCTTTGCGGGATATGAGCCGGAGACGGCTCTGTTCCGAGGCTTGGTGGAGCTTGACCCGCAGGGGTATATCCTGACCGACGAAAACCGCAAGACGAGTCGTGACGGTATCTACGCCGCAGGCGATGTCTGCCGCAAGAACCTGCGGCAGGTGGTCACGGCGGTGGGGGACGGCGCGACCGCCGCCACCGAGCTGGAGCGGTATGCCGCCGTCATGCAGGAAAAGACAGGGCTGATCCCGCGCAAGCCGCAGGAAAAGCCGTCCGCACCGCCCCCCGCACAGCCGCAAGCGAGCGGCACGGGGCAGGGGAGCGAGCTGTTCCCGCCCGAGGTGGTCGCACAGCTCCACACCGTCTTCTCCCGCATGGCCGCGCCCTTGACGCTGGAGCTTCACCTTGACGGCAGCGCGGTCTCGACCGAGCTGAAGGGCTATATCACCGAGATGGCGAGCATGACCGACAAGTTGACCATGACCGAGGGCACGGGCGGGGAGCACCTTCCCTTCGTGCGGATCCTCAAGGATGGCGCGGACACGGGGCTTTGCTTCCACGGGGTACCGGGTGGCCACGAGTTTACCTCCTTTGTGCTGGGACTGTACAATGCGGCAGGACCCGGTCAGCCGATCGACGAGGCGGCACGAGCACGCATTTCGCGGATAGACCGCCCCGTGCGTATGCAGGTGCTGGTCTCGCTCAGCTGTACCATGTGCCCCGAGCTGGTGGTCGCGGCACAAAGGGTGGCCTCCCTTCACTCGGAGGTGAGTGCGGAGGTCTACGACATTCGGCATTATCCCGACCTCAAGGAGAGGTACAACGTCATGAGCGTGCCTTGCCTTGTGATCAACGAGGAGCAGGTCAGCTTCGGACGCAAGAATATGGATGGACTTTTGAGCATCCTTGGCGTGTAAGAAATTAGGGAGACGATGGTCTCCCCGCACATAAAAAACTATTTGGAGGAACGAAACATGAAATACTATGTATGTGAGCATTGCGGAAATGTCATTGAGAAGGTACAGGATGCCGGGGTACCGGTGGTATGTTGCGGGCAGAAGATGACCGAGATCATCCCCGGGACGACGGATGCTTCCCGCGAGAAGCACCTGCCGGTCTGGACGGTGGAGGACAGCACCGTCCGCGTGAAGGTCGGCTCGGCGGCACACCCCATGACCGAGGAACACTATATCGCGTGGGTATCGCTGGAGACCAAGTACGGCTCCCAGCGGCGAGAGCTTCACCCCGGTGAGGCACCGGAGGTCTGCTTTGCCCTCTGCGAGGGGGACGAGGTCAAGGCCGTGTACGCCTACTGCAACCTGCACAGCCTCTGGAAGGCATAAGGAATCATCCGATACGAAAATCAGCCCGCGACGGGGGAAGATCCCCTTTTGCGGGCTGAGTGTTTACGCCTCAAACTGGCTGTTATAGAGCCGCGTATAGAAGCCGTTCTGCTTGAGAAGGGTCTCATGGTTGCCTTGCTCCACGATGTGACCGTCCTGCATGACCAGGATCACATCCGCCTCCTTGATGGTGGAGAGGCGGTGCGCCACGATGAAGGAGGTGCGCCCTTGCATCAGCTTGGCAAACGCGTTCTGTATCTTCATCTCGGTGCGGGTGTCGATGGAGGAGGTGGCCTCGTCCAAGATCAGCATGGGCGGCAGACAGAGGAACAGCCGCGCAATGCAGAGCAGCTGTCGCTGACCCTGCGAGAGCGACCCGCCGTCGTCTCCCAGTACGGTATAG
The DNA here is from genome assembly GCA_964463245.1 of uncultured Clostridium sp. Taxonomy (GTDB): domain Bacteria; phylum Bacillota; class Clostridia; order Oscillospirales; family CAG-272; genus CAMEON01. The sequence goes on from CAYXBU010000066.1 coordinate 3,754, forward strand.
TAGCCGTCGGGCAGACGTCGGATGAAGCTGTCGGCGTGAGCGGCGCGGGCGGCGGCGATGACCTCCTCCTCGGTGGCATCCGGCCTGCCGAAGGCGATGTTATCCCGCACGGTGCCGCCGTCCAGCCAGGTCTCCTGCAGTACCATGCCCCATGCTCCCCGCAGGGAGTGTCGGGTCATGTTCCGAATATCCTGCCCACTGACCGAGACCGAGCCGCTATCTACGTCGTAGAACCGCATGAGCAGGTTGATGACGGTGGTCTTTCCGCAACCTGTGGGTCCTACGATGGCGACTCGCTGGCCGTTCTTGACCGACAGGGAGAAGTCGCGGATCAGCTCCCGATCCGGGCTGTAGGAGAACGCGACCTGATCCAGCTCTACCCGTCCGTCCACCTCGTCGGGGGTCAGCGAGACGGCATCCGGGGCATCGGCCACCTCCGGTTCGGCCTCGATCAGCTCAAAGAGCCGTGCGGCACAGGCCAGTGCGTTCTGCAGTTCGGTGACCACACCGGAAATCTCATTGAAGGGCTTGGTGTACTGGCTTGCGTAGGAGAGAAAACTGTATAGACCGCCCACGTCCATCAGCATATGCTCAAAGGGTGGGTGCAGGCAGACCAGCGCACCGAAGAGTGCCGCCCCTGCGTAGACCAGGTTGTTGACAAAGCGGGTGAAGGGATTGGTCAGGGAGGAGAAGAAGGTCGCGCGGATGGAGACGGTCTCCAGACGGTGGTTGACCTCGTCAAAATCCGCAATGGCCTCGTCCTCGTGGGAGAAGGCGGCCACGACCTTGTGACTGCCGACCAGTTCGTCCACCAGTGCGGTCTGCTCAGCGCGGATCTGCGACTGCTGGGTGAACAGGCGGCTGGTGCGCTTGGCGATAAAGGATGCCACGAACAGGGACAGCGGCGTAGCCACTACCACCCATACGGTGACAAGAGGATTGATGGTCAGCATGAAGACCAGTGTCCCGATGATGGTCAAGACCCCCGTAAAGAGCTGGGTAAAGCCGATGAGCAATCCGTCCGTTACCTGATCGGCATCGGTGATGACGCGGCTGACGGTGTCCCCGATGGGGTGGCGATCCAGGTAGGAGAGCGGCAGACGCTGGAGATGATTGAAGGCATCCTGCCGCAGACGGCGCACGACCCCGAAGGTGATGCGATTGTTGACGATATTCATCAGCCACTGGCAGATGGCTGTCACCAGAATGACGATACCGGAGCTCAGCAGGATGCGGGGGAGCTGTCCCTCGGGGTCTACCTGCCCCTCGCCAACCAGCAGGTTGACGGCACGGCCGGTCAGGATAGGCAGATACAGGGTCAGCACCACCACCGCTGCCGCCAAGATCAGCGAGACGGCAAAGAGGAGCCGATAGGCGGCGAGGTAGCGGAGCACCTTCTTTAAGGTCGGGAGCGACTCGCCGCGGGCGAGCTTATTCTTCTTTCCGGATGCACTCACTGTGCCTCACCTCCCTTGAATTGAGATTCGTGTATCTCGCGGTAGAGCGGACAGGTCTGCAGCAGCTCCTCGTGGCGACCAAGTCCCGCAGGATGGCCGTCCTCCAGAACCAGTATCTGGTCGCAGGCGTGGATGGAGGAGGTGCGCTGAGAGATGATGAATACCGTCGGGTGCCCCGGCAGGGTGCGCAGAGCCTTCCGCAGGGCGGCATCGGTGGCGAAGTCAAGCGCGGATGCGCTGTCATCAAGGATCAGGATGTCGGGCTGTCCGACCAGAGCGCGGGCGATGGTCAGGCGTTGTCGCTGACCGCCCGAGAAGTTGCGCCCCTTCTGATCCACCGGAGCATCCAGACCGCCCTCCTTACTGCGGACGAAGTCGGCGGCCTGCGCCGCTTCCAGTGCCGCCCAGAGTGTCTCGTCGTCGGCTTGCCCGTCGGCCGTGCCCCACAGCAGGTTGGAGCGGATGGTGCCGCGGAACAGTTCGGCCTTTTGCGGCACCATGCCGATGTGGGCGCGGAGATCGGTCGGTTCCATACTGCGGACATCCCGCCCGTGTACCCGCACAGCACCGCGAGTCACATCGTAGAAGCGGGGGATCAAGTTCACAAGGGAGGTCTTGCCGGAGCCTGTCCCGCCGATGATGCCCACCGTCTCGCCCGGATTGACCCGCAGATCAATGCCCGACAGGGAGGGAGCACCGCCCCCGGGATAGGTCAGCTCCACCCCGTCAAACTCCACCGCGAGGGTCTTGTCGCCGCCCTCGGAGGTCTCGGGCAGGACATCCATCCCGGCGGACATCTCAAGCACCGCCTCGACACGGTTGCCGCAGGCCACCGCCTTGGTGATGAGGAAGATGGCGTTCGCCAGCTTGATCAGCTCGACCAATATCTGCCCCATGTAGTTGACCAGCGCAATGATCTGCCCCTGGGTCAGTTTGCCCTCATTGACGGGGATATGCCCCTTCCAGATGATGAGCACCACGGCGAGGTTGACCAGCACATAGGTCACGGGGTTCATGAGTGCCGACAGGAAGCCGGCCTTGTTCTGCAGGTCGGTCTGCTCACGGTTGATGCGGTCAAACTTGGTGACCTCCTCTTCCTCCTTGCGGAAGGCGCGGATGACCCGCACACCGCTTAGGTTGGAGCGGGTGGCCGAGGTTACCTGATCCAGCTTGCTCTGCACGCGGCGGTAGAGCGGAATGCCGCCCAGCATCACGCCGAACACAACCAACGCCAGTACGGGAATGGCGGCGGCGAAGATCAGAGCCAGTTCTGCGTCGATGGTAAAGGCCATGATCATGGCACCGAAGACGATGATGGGGGAGCGCAGAGTCAGCCGCAGGGTCATGTTGATCCCCGACTGGATCTGGTTGATGTCGCTGGTCATGCGGGTGATCATGGTGGAGGTGCCGACCTTGTCGGTACGCGCATAGGAGAAGTGCTGGATGTGGGAGAACAGCTCGTGCCGCAGACCCGTGGCGGTCCCGACCGCCGCCTTGGCGGCAAAATACTGTGCCGTCACGGCACAGATCAGTCCAACGATGGCCAGCAGGACTAAGATGGCGGCGCACCACCATATGTAGCTGTCGCCGCGCCCGCCGTTGATGCCCTCGTCAATGATCTCCGCCACGACCAGCGGGACAAAGAGGTCAAAGCAGGCCTCCAAGAGCTTAAAGAGCGGCGCGAGGACGCTCTCCTTCGGGTATTCGCGGAAGAAGCGAAAGAAAACCTTCATGGTGTTGTCTCCTGTCGAAAATGAGTTTCAGCAATACCGCGCGGCGCAGAACCTGCGCCGCGCGGTGGATATGGGGTCATAGTTACTATTTAACGGTCACAGTGCCTGTCGGATGGCTCCCAAGAGGTCGGAGAATTCATCGAAGGCGGGCAGATCGGGGTTGTCGGCCTTGATCTTCTCGGTGGACTTGAAGAGGAATCCCGCCTTGGAGGCACGGATCATGCCGAGGTCATTGTAGCTGTCCCCGGCGGCGATCGTCTCAAATCCGATGGATTGCAATGCCCGCACGGTGGTCAGCTTGGACTGCTGAATACGCATGGTAAAGCCGGTGATCTCCCCGGAGGGCGCGACCTCCAGCGTGTTGCAGAACAGGGCGGGGAAGCCCAGCTTCTCCATCAGCGGCATGGCGAACTGCTCAAAGGTGTCGCTCAGGATGATGACCTGGGTCTCGCGGCGCAGGGCATCCAGAAATTCCTTTGCACCGGGGAGCGGATCAATGGTGGCGATGACCTTCTGTATCTCGGTCAGTCCCAGACCGTGCTCCCGCAGGATGCCCAGCCGCCAGTTCATCAGCTTGTTGTAATCCGGCTCGTCGCGGGTGGTGCGGCGCAGCTCGGGGATGCCGCTGGCCTCGGCAAAGGCGATCCAGATCTCGGGGACAAGTACCCCTTCCATGTCCAGACAAACAATATTCATATTTTATCACTCCTTTTCAATTAGCGTGGATGAAGGACAACAGATCTCTCACAACAAGGTAGTCGTTTAGCCGTACAGGAATTTTTCCAGCCGCTTGGCGATCGCGGTCAGGCTGGGATCCATATCCATGCGGACGCCGTTGACATCCTTCACGGCCGGCTTGTAGATCAGCATACCTTGGTACATAGCCCACACATACTCGTCATTGCCCAAGGGGACACGGGTCGACTGCATATTGGAATTCATGCCGCTTGCAAGCGACAGACACACCGAAACGAAGTCGGTTGCGGGGATGTTCGTGCGGATCAAGGTCAAGAAGAAGTTCAGGGTGCTGTTCATTTCGGTGACGCTCTGGTCACGAATGATCTTGTTCATGATGGCGATCATGACTTCCCTTTGCCGTCTCGTGCGCTCGAAATCCGTGCCCAGTGCTCTGTTTCGGATGTGTGTCAGCGCCTGCAGACTGTTCAAGTGAACTTTTCCTGCGGTCATCTTGTCCGGGAACACGGCAGGGAAGGTCTCGGTGTAGTAATCGATCTCAGCCTGGGTCAGATTCACATCCACGCCGCCGATGTAATCGATCAGGTCGATCACACCGTTGAAGTCAATGACAATGAACTCCTGAATGTCCAGCCCGAAGGCCTCGTTGACGGTATTGACCGTCAGACCTGCGCCTTCCAGACGGTAGGCCGCGTTGACACGGTTCCAGTCATAGCCCTCAAGGGGTACCAGCATATCCCGCAGGATGGTGATCATCTTGACCTCGCCGGTCTTCTCGTTTATGGAGAAGACGACCATGGTGTCGCTGTTCCCGCGGGTCTCGGAGAGGTCGCGGGAGTCGGTGCCCATCAGCAGGATATTGCGGACGTTGGGGTCATGCCGCTGTTCACGGTAGATGGGTACATTGCCGTACACATCCAGAATGTCGGAGTTGTTGCGGAAGCTGCCGATGGTCTGCTCGTTTCCGGAACGGCGTGTGATGGCACCGTCGGAGTCGAACACATACAGCCCGGGGGATAGGTAGTTCTTGCCGTCGTCCACATAGTAGGTGGTGCCGCGCACCAGCCAACCGGTGCTGCGGGCATAGTAGTATTTGCCGCCTACCTTGAACAGACCGCCCGTGTAGGGCTTTCCGTTCTCATAGTAGTACAGGTGGCTGTCATTGGGGTTCTTATAGAATCCATTCGTGGGAATGGGCTCGGTCGCCGGTTCGGTTGCAGGCTCGGTGGGCGGCTCGGTGGGTGCCGCAGTTGCCGGCTTGGTCGCGGGCTTAGTAGCAGGCTCGGTAG
>CAYXBU010000067.1:0-8729 GCA_964463245.1 uncultured Clostridium sp.
CTTAGTCTCGCAGGCCGAGTTCTACCAGCTCTTCAAGGATGAGATCCCCTCTTGGGGCGAGGATGCACATACTAAGTGAGCAAAAAGCGGCTGATCATAAAGGTACCCTTTTTTCGAATACATTGTGGGGCAGGGACTCCACAAAAAGAAAGGATAAATATATAAATGTCTATCACATTCTACACACCCTCAGCCACACCGCGGCCGGTGCGCCTGTCTGAGGAGACGCGGCGATTCGCGGACGAGTCGTTGCACGGGAAGTACGGGGACGAGGCCATGCAATGCATGGCGATCGCGCTGGACGATCCGACCCACCCTGACCGATTGACCCGCGAGGATTTTGAGGGCCTGTCGGACATAGGGCGGCAGGACGCCGCCATTGCCGCGCTGGTGCGGTATGCACCCATACGGCTCTGCCCCGAGGAGCGGGTCTGCGGCGCGGCGACCTGCGGCGGAGCCATCGGGGCACACATCCCGGTGACCTTTGAGGGAAACTTGATCCTCTGGGGGGTCAACCACCTGACGGTGGACTTCTTCACGGCAGTGCGGGAGGGCATGGCAGCGGTGGAGGCGCAGGTCGCCGCACGGCTGGTGCGTGCCGAGACCGAGTCCCTGCGCCCGCGACAGATGGAGTTCTTGCGCTCCTGCGAGGCTACCCTGCGCGCCTTCCGTGTCTGGCACGGACGGTATCTGGCGGCGACCGAGACGGTTCGCCCCGACCTGCACGAGCTGCTCCTGCAGGTGCCCTTCTCCCCGGCAAGAACCTTCCATGAGGCAGTGCAGTCTCTCTGGTTCTGCTTCGCCTTCACGCGGCTGTGCGGCAACTGGCCTGGGCTGGGGCGCATCGATCAGCTGCTGGAGCCGTATCTGGAGGCCGACCTCGCGGCAGGGCGGCTTACCCTTGACGAGGCGCGGGAGATATTGGCCTCCTTCTTCATCAAGGGCTGTGAATGGATACAGAGCAACACCCCGCAGGGCTCGGGGGATGCCCAGCATTACCAGAACATCGTCATCGGCGGCATCGACCGCGACGGACGAGAGGTGACCGGTCGGGTGACCTACCTGATCCTGGACATCGTGGAGGAGCTGGCCATCTCGGACTACCCCATCAGCGTGCGGCTGTCCCCCGACAGCCCGCCCGAGCTGTTCCGTCGGGTGGCGGAGGTACAGCGGCACGGCGGCGGGATCGTGGCGGTCTACAACCAGCCGCTGGTGCTCCGCGCCCTGGAGCGGCAGGGCTACCCCGTCGCGCTTGCACGGGAGTTTGCCAACGACGGCTGTTGGGAGACCCAGATACCCGGCATGACCCGCTTCTCCTACAGCCCCTTTGATGCCCTGCAGGTGCTCCAGCGGCAGACCCTGCGGCTGGATAGCGATACCCCTGCACACTTTGAGGATTTCGAGTCCCTCTATACCGCCTACCTGTCTGACCTTCGGCAGGTGGTGGATGGGATCGCCACCGGGGTGCTGAATGCATGGGTGCCCGGCTGGCGGGAGGGAAACATGGTCTGGAACCCCCAGATCCCCTGCACCGTGGTCTCGCTGTTCGAGCACGGGTGCGTGGAGTCGGCTTGTTCCTACTTTGAGGGCGGGGTGCCCTACAATGTCCAGTCCCCCCACATCGGCGGTGCACCGGATGCGGGCAACAGTCTCTACGCCATCGACAAGCTGGTCTTCCGAGACAAGACGGTCTCCTTCGACCGCCTGATGGAGATATTGCGTACCGACTGGGAGGGCGAGGAGGTACTGCGCCGTACCGTGCGGAGGCGGCTGTCCTGCTACGGCAACGATAACGACGAGGCGGACGCCTACACCACCCGCCTCCTGGACGATTTCGCGGAGCTGTGTGCCCCGTGGTCGCATGACCTGCCGGTGGTGTTCCCCTCGGGCGTGTCTACCTTCGGACGGCAGATCGAGTGGTCGCCGGGACGGCTGGCTGTCCCGTTCGGCTTCCGTCGGGGGGAGATCCTCTCCGGCAATGCCTCCCCCACACCCGGTACCGACACCGAGGGAGCGACCGCGACGGTGCGCTCCTACTGCAAGGCCGACCTCTGCCGTCAGACCACCGGTGCGGCATTGGACATCAAGCTGTTCCCCGGCACCCTGGATGGGGGGAATGGCGTGGAGGCACTGGTGGGGCTGTTGCACGGCTTCTTAGAGCTGGGCGGCTACTTCATGCAGATCGACGTGGTGGATGCCGAGACCCTGCACCGTGCCCAGGAGGATCCTGAACGCTACAAGACCCTCTCGGTGCGGGTGTCGGGCTGGAATGCCCGCTTCGTCACCCTGAACCGTGAGTGGCAGGATATGATCATCCAAAGAACGGAGCAGACCCTGTGAGCGGCGCGGAACCCACCCTGTCGGTCGTGCGCATCCAGCGGTTCTCCACAGGGGACGGCCCCGGTCTGCGCACGACGGTATTCCTGCAGGGGTGCCCCCTGCGGTGTGCGTGGTGTCACAATCCCGAGACCCAGCCCGCGAGGTCGGTGCTCCTGTTCGATCCGACCACCTGCATCGGCTGTGGCGGCTGTGCCACCGTCTGCCCGAGCGGGGCGCGGCGGGTGGAGACCGACGGGGCAGGGGAGGGCAGTCTTGCCTATGACCGTGCCCTCTGCCGCGCCTGCGGTGCCTGCGACGAGGCCTGTCCTACGGGTGCCTGTGAGCTGTCGGCACACGAGATGACGGTCTCCGCGCTGGTGGAGGCTGTCCTGCGGGACAGAGCCTTCTTCGGGGAGCGGGGCGGCGTGACCCTCTCGGGGGGTGAGCCGTTGCTCTACCCGCAGGTCATTGACCTCCTGCGGGCACTGGCCGAGGCGGGTCTGCACATCGCGGTGGAGACCTGCGGAGCCCTTCCGCCGGAGCGGATGGCCGCCGCCGTACCCTATGTCGGGCTGTGGCTGTACGACATCAAGGACACCGACCCCGCGCGGCTCTTGCGTATGACAGGCGGGAACCTCTCGCAGATACTGGATAATCTGCGGCTCTGCGACAGATCGACGGCGGGGCGCATCCGCCTGCGGTGCATCGCGGTGCGGGGGGTCAACACCACCCCGACCCACTGGCAGGCGGTCGCAGAGCTGTACCGCAGCCTTGCCCACGGCGAGGGGGTGGATATCCTGCCCTACCACGCCTACGCGGGCAGTAAGGCTCTGCGGCTGGGGCGGGCAGACGACAGCCGCCCCGATTGGATCCCGACCGAGCAGGAGCTGGAAGAGGCACGGCGGATCCTGAATTTCTGAAAGCTCTCCCGTCCAGCCCCTCGGATTTTTCTGAAACTCTCCGGCTACCGCTTCGGGGTCGCAAGGGGCGCAGCCCCTTGCATATAAATAAACGCGGGCTCCCCTCTTCTCCGTGGGAGAAGGGGGGATGAGGGAAAAAGCTTTATATGAACGAGAAAATCCGGGCGCGCCCGACCGGCAACCTCCCGCCCGATCCCCCCTATCCCTACCCACAACAAAAAGAAAGGTGGTACCTGCATGGAGCCGAACACCCACCGTACCCCCGAACAACTGAAGATCCTGAAGCTCCTCTCCAAGGAGTACCCCGGCATCCCCGAGGCCAGCGCAACGCTGGTGAACCTGACCGCTCTGTGCAACCTCCCCAAGGGGACTGAACACTTCATGAGCGATCTGCACGGGGAGGCCGAGGCCTTCGAGCATATCCTGAACAACTGCTCCGGAGTCATTCGGGAGAAGGTGGACAGCATCTTCTACCGCACCATGTCGGAGGAGGAGCGGCGGTGCTTTTGCACCCTCATCTACTACCCTGTCGAGAAATTGGAGGAGCTGAGACAGGCGGGCACTGCCACCGATGACTGGTATCGCGTGACCCTCTATCGGCTGGTAGACCTGTCCCGCTCGGTGGCTTCCAAGTACACCCGCGACAAGGTGCGGGAGGCACTGCCGACCGACTTCCGCTATATCATCGATGAGCTGTTGCACACCTCCGGCGAGGAGCACGACAAGCAGGCCTACTATCAGAACATCATGGACACGGTCATCAACGTAGGACTGGCGGGGGACTTCATCGAGGCACTCTGCCGCCTGGTCAAGCGCATGGCGGTAGACAGGCTGCACGTGGTGGGGGACATTTACGACCGCGGGGCGCGCCCCGACCGCATCTTAGACCTCTTGCGGGCGCACCATCAGGTGGACATCCAGTGGGGCAACCACGACATCGTCTGGATGGGCGCGGCGGCGGGAAGTCCCGTCTGCGTGGCGACGGTGCTCAACTCGGCACTCCAGTACAACACCCTGTCCATCATAGAGAACACCTACGGGATCAGTCTGCGCGACCTTATCGGCTTTGCACAGGAGACCTATCGTGGCTGTACCTGGTTCATGCCCCGCGCCGAGGACGACGCCTACTACGTCAAGAACCGCATGGATACGCTGTCCAAGGCGCACAAGGCCATTGCCATCATCATGTTCAAGCTGGAGGGTCAGCTCATCCGCCGCCATCCGGAGTACGGCATGGAGGACAGGCTCCTTTTGGAGCACATCGACTACGATGCCCACACGGTGGAGATCGGCGGGCAGACCTACCCCCTCAACGATGCACATTTCCCGACGGTGGATCCCGCCGACCCCTACCGCTTGAGCGACGGCGAGCAGAGCCTGATGAGGTCGCTGGTGCGTGCCTTCCGGCGATCGCCGGGTCTGCGGCGGCACATCGAGTTTCTGTACGCCTGCGGGAGCCTGTACAAGGTCTGCAACGGGAACCTTTTGTTCCACGGGTGCATTCCCCTTTGTGAGGACGGGAGCTTTGACACGGTGCATACCCACGACGGACAGGCACTGTCGGGGCGCGCCTATATGGACTTCTGCGACCGCACCGCTCGCGCCGCCTTCTACGACGGCGGGCAGGACGAGCTGGATTTCATGTACTACCTGTGGTGCGGGCGGCAGTCCCCCCTGTTCGGGCGGGAGAAGATGACCACCTTTGAGCGTTACTTCGTCTCGGATCGGGCGACCTGGGAGGAGGTCAAGAACCCCTACTACGACCTCGTGACCACCTACGAGACCGCCGCCGCCATCCTGCAGGAGTTCGGGCTGGATCAGCATACCGCTCATATCATCAACGGTCATGTGCCGGTTCGCGCCGCGCGGGGAGAGCACCCCGTCCGCGCAGGCGGGAAGTATATTCGTATCGACGGCGGCTTCTGCCGCGCCTACCACGATAAGACCGGGATCGCCGGCTATACCCTGATCTACTCCTCCCGCGGTCTGCGACTGGTCTCCCATTCCCCCTTTGAAGGGAAGGAGGCCGCCGTCCGCGAGAACCGCGATATCCTCGCCTCCTCGGACGTCGTCTTTGAAATGATGACCCGCCGGATGCTGGTGCGGGATACCGACGAGGGAGCCGCCCTCCTCGACCGTATGGCCGACCTCCGCGAGCTGCTGGATGCCTACCGCGAGGGCGTGGTCTCGCCGGAGTGAGGAACGAGGGGATGCGCCGGGGCATCGATGGCGATCTTGAAAACGGATGATCACAGATCATAAATGTAAGGAAGGGAAGACACACATGAAACGCACAGAAATACTGCTTTGCTTACTGCTCGTTTGCATCCTGCCGCTGTGCGCCTGCGGCGGAGGCTCCTCCGAGGCGGGGAGCGAGACTGACAGTGCCGCGGCGACTGCACCGGAGACGGCACCCGAGACCGAGCCCGTCACCGATGCCGAGACCGATCCTGCGACCGACCCGGCGACCGATCCGGCGACCGAGCCTGTGACAGAGACCGAGACAGAAACGGAAACAGAAACGGAAACAGAAACAGAGACCGAGACGGTCGTGATCGAGGATGTGATGATCGGCGAGACGCTGGATGCGCCCTACGCCGAGAGCTTCACGGTGTCCAATGTCTTCTCCTCGGACATGGTGGTTCAGCGCGGGGAGCATATCCGCGTATGGGGCTTTGCGGAGGCATCCGAGAACGGGCGCAAGGTCTCGGGGGAGTTCATGGGTATGTTTGCCGAGGCACTGATCGAGGACGGTACCTGGACACTGACCTTCGGGGCGCGGCTGGAGCCGTCCGCCGAGCTCGGCAACACCATGCGTATCTACACCGACAAGCAGGAGTACTGCTTTGAGAATGTACTGGTCGGGGATGTGTTCATGGTCATCGGGCAGTCCAATGTAGCCTACAGCGTGGCCAACCACCGCGCCTATATCACCGACCCAGACCGCGGCGGGAACGGCTACGACGACAAGTCCCTGCCCATCCGTCTGCATTACAATTCCCTGACCCAGCGCACCGGTGTCGTGCGCGGCACCGATGAGGTCTGCGCCGAGCTGAAGAACGGTGCCCGCTGGCAGTACGCCGAGGGTGGCGTGCTGTCCAACTTCTCGGCGTTGGGGTATATGTTCGCCGTGGAGTATGTAAAGCGGACGGAGATCCCGGTCGGGATGATCGAGATCGACGGCAACGGACAGCCCATCGGCGCGTTCATGTCCAACGAGGCCGCCGAGGCGACCGGCAGTGACAGCTGGTCGGAGTCCAAGGGCTACTATACGACTCTGGGCTGTAACGGGGATGCGGCGCGGTATATGTACAATCACTATATGTACCCGTTTGAGAAGTACGCCATGGCGGGCGTTCTCTGGTATCAGGGCGAGAGCGACTGCGAGTCGGGCTTGGCCGAGGCCTTCCCCGCCAAGCTGGCTGCCCTCATGACCCATATGCGCTCCACCCACAATCTGGTGAATCGGGATTTCCCGCTCTACATGATCGAGTTCCCCACCATCTACAAGCAGTCCGAGGCCTCGATCATCCCGCCGGGACAGCCGTGGGCGTTCATGGATTTCGGCCTGGTGCGGGCGACCTTAGGTTCCACGGTGCACCTGATCCCGAACTGCTACCTGGTACCCTCGTCCGACCTTTGGGCGGACAACACCTTCTGGAACAACCTGCACCCGAACTGCAAGTTTGAGCAGGCCTCCCGCGCCGCCGAGATCGCAAGTGCGGTCAGCGCGGACGGCTGGTTCGAGATGGTATCCGGACCGATCTTAGTGTCGGTCGAGCGTTCCAAGGACGGCAAGCAGATCCTCCTGACCTACACCAATGTAGGGGACGGTCTGACCACGGTCGGCGGCGGGACAACGGTAAGCGGCTTCTGGGGGGTGAAGCTGGTGCGGGGCAAGACGGTGCGCCTGACCAAGGCACCCGTCACGGCCGAGATCACCGCGCCGGATCAGATCACCCTGACCTTTGCCTCGGCGGTGGACGGCGTGGCCTACCATGTATGGGCAGAAGAATTTTTCGGCAAGGAGATAGACCTGACCTCCTCCTCGGGCGTACCTGCGGGGGCGGATCTGTGGTTGTTTAAGTAAGCTATGGGATTTGCGGAGATCATGGGGCTGATCAACTGTGTCCTGCTGGTCGCACTGCTGGGAGCGGTCGTACTGCTCCTGCGGCGGCGGTCGGATCAGCAACCCGAGGAGTCGGTCACGGAGGAAGACCTGCGGCAGAGCGAGGGGCGCAATGCCGAGCTTTTGCGGCGGGAGCTGGCCACCCTGCAGGAGTCCTTGCGGCGGGAGCTGAACGAGAGCCGCCGCGAGACGGTGGAGACCGTGCAAGGCTCGGTCAGCCGTCTGGGCACGGCGCAGAGGGAGGCACAAGCCGATGCTGCCGAGGCGCAAAAGGCGCAGCTGGCCGCCCTGACAGTCGCGCTGGACAAGCAGATCAACACCCTGACCGAGACTCTGTCGCGGCAGGTGAGCGTGCTGACCGAGACGGTCAACACCCAAATGCGTGCCCTGTCCGAGGCGCAGGAGAAGCAGATGCGCGCCATATCCGAGGGGCAGAACACCCGCATGGACGGCATAGCCGAGCGAGTACGGCAGATGGCGGAGCAGTCCGCGACCGCGCAGGAGCAGATGCGTAAGACACTGGAGGAGCAGCTGACGGCACTCCGTCAGCAGAACAGCGAACAGCTGGACAAGATGCGGGAGACGGTGGACGAGAAGCTGCAAAAGACACTGGACGAGCGGGTCTCGCAGTCCTTCAAGGCGGTCAGCGACCGTCTGACCGAGGTATATCAGGGTCTTGGCGAGATGAAGACGCTGGCGGGCAATGTGGGCGACCTCAAGAAGGTGCTCTCCGGGGTCAAGACCCGCGGCATCCTCGGCGAGGTACAGCTGGGAGCCATTCTGGAGGATATGCTGACCCCGGAGCAATTCGAGAAGAATGTCGTGACAAAGAAGGGCGGTCGCGACCCGGTGGAGTACGCGGTCTGCCTGCCGGGGGACGGCGAGGGGCGGGTGCTCCTGCCCATCGATGCGAAGTTCCCCGGGGACACCTATGCCCACCTGTCCGAGGCTTACGAGTCGGGTGACCCGGCGGCGGTCAAGGAGGCGCAAAAAGCACTGACTGCCACCCTCAAGAGTGAGGCGCGGGACATTCGGGATAAGTACATAGACCCGCCCGCGACCACCAATTTCGGGATCATGTTCCTCCCCGTGGAGGGACTCTACGCCGAGGCCGTGCGGCTGGGGCTGTGCGAGGAGCTGCGGCGGCAGTATCAAGTGACTGTCGCAGGCCCCACGACGTTGGCCGCCCTGCTCAACAGCCTCCAGATGGGCTTCCGCACCCTTGCGATCCAGAAACGCTCCGGCGAAGTCTGGCAGGTTCTGGGCGCCGTCAAGACCGAGTTCGCTACCTTTGGCTCGGTGCTGGATGCCGCCCAAAAACGCATCGAGCAGACCCATACCGAGCTGGATAAACTGGTGGG
>CAYXBU010000068.1:0-8637 GCA_964463245.1 uncultured Clostridium sp.
CAGGCGGGAAAAGATGTGCCGAAGATGTGCCGCCGAATAAATCAGTGGTTCCTTAATCCCCCTCGCCGGGTCTGTCGGCATACTCCACGACCCGCACCGAGGACAGCACCGTACAGGCACTCATGACCGCCTCCAGCATGAAGACCGCCCCCATGAATTGTGTCAGGAAGGTCATACTGTCGGTCGGGTACAGTGCCACGAACAGCCCGGCGATAGTCGCCAGAACCGCCAGCACAAAGATCATCCACCAGAGCGGGATGCCGAACCGCTTGGCATGGCGAGCGACCTGTATCTTGATGATCCCGTCCGAGAAGACGAAGATCCCGATCAGCAGTCCGACCGACTCCACCGTCAGCGAGGGGCGGATCAGAAAGATCATGCCGATGCCGATGAGCATAAAGCCGTATATGAAATCATACTGGAAAGCCAGTCGGTATATGTCCTTGGACAGGTAGCCCGTGATCTTGATGGCACCGAGCAGGATCAGGAAGATGCCGCACATGGTCTTCCAGGCGATCACGGGAAAGGTCGGGTCGACCAGCAACAGAACCCCCAGCACCAGCAGAAAGCCTGCCAACACGATGTGTCCGAATTTCGCTATACGCATAGGTATCGCCGAATGCATACCGTCTCCTCCCGCCCCGCAGGGCACACTTCAAATTCTACAGGCATTATTATAGTCCACTCCGACCTATTTCGCAATAGACAAAAAAAACCTCGGTGTCACACTTTAGGACACCGAGGGGGTGTTTGTCATACAGAAATCGACCGATCGTCAGCCCCGGGAGGACAGCTCGGACAGGAGCCGCACAGCGCGGCGGTATTTTTCGGCGATGTTGTCGTTCATGCCGCTCTTGGTCCAGTCCATGCAAAGCCCGAAGAACTGGCACTTGGCAAAGTAGATGAGAGCCTCCTTGTCCTCGGACGGCGAGTCGCCGTCTGTAACCAGCTCATTCACCACCAGGTGCGCCGTATGATCGCACATCCGCATGAGGAAGTCCTCGTAAGCAACACGGTCGACCGAGTTGTAGATATGGTAGACGGCGCGTCGATTCTCCTTGACGAAGGCACAGGCCTTCTCGATGCACTCCTCCATGGAAAGCACGGTGTCGTGCCGACTGGTCAGGTTGTTCGCCGCATCCTTGATGATCTCCTCCAAGAGGGAGGGTATATCCTGATAATGGTAGTAAAAGGTATTTCGACTGATATTGCAGATATCCACGATGCTCTTGACGCTGATCTTGCTCAAAGGTCGCTCGTTCAGCAGTTGGATGAACGCCGCCTTAATGGCACTTTTGGTATAATCGTTGGGCACGCGGCCGTTCCTCCTTCTCCGCATTTATCTCATTATAGCACAGATCTCCAAAAAAGTAAAGCATTCCGCAGGAAGTTTTTTCGGGGAAGCCGCACAGCTGCCACTTTTTTTGTCGGAATTACCATAAAATGCATTACAATAAATGGGAATTATACGGTTTTGACCCGCTTTGATGATTAAATTTCTTGACGTCTTGAGCATAATTCACAAATATGATTCTCGGTCATTCGATAAAGAGCGCATATATGACAGGTTTCGTTTCACGTTTATTATAAATCCAAACTGTGCATATGTACAAATCTTGCACCTCCTGCATTTTTTCGTTTTTTTGAGGTTCCCATGCCCCCGAGCGACTCTCGGATCCGGGTTCCGCCTTGGTTCCGTTTCCGGAAGCAGGGAGTGTCGCAGTCTGTATTTGCATTTTTTTGAAGGATCAACCTCTCAATTCACATATGCTATAATAAGGTATCAAAAAAGCCTGTTCTGCAAGGCATACGGAGGATCGTCCGACCCCCCCCGCGTATCGCCCCACGCAACACACCACACGCCGCCACTGTCTTTCCAATCATTTGCTATAGAAAGGAGGTGCTGTCATGCTCCGATACGTTCCCTGTCCGGAAGCCGTCCTCTCTGTCGACGGTGACCATTACATATCCTACGGCATCGTGATCTTAGACGAGGCAGGCCACGAGGTCGCGCACGTGTCGGATGTATCCACCCGAAAAGCCGCCGTTGCAGAGCTCTGTTCCGCCTGTGAGCGGTGCCGGATAGACCCGATCCACCTGCGCGATGTGATCGAGGATATGCTGTACACATAAAGCGGGGGATAACATTTGGCATTGCTGTAAGGGTCTGAAAAAGTCGGGTCTGTTCGCCCGACTTTTTTCTATAAATTTTCACATGATACAGTTTTCAATCCAGCGGCGCATCCGCAAGTCGGACGGTCTCCCCCGTCTTGGCGGAGCGGTACACCGCATCCACGATGCGGACGCTCTTGATGGCCTCGGACGGCAGTACCTCCGGGTCACGCCCCTCCCGCACGGCCGAGATCATATCCTCCACGACGTGGGCATGACCGAACAGGCGGGTCGGCTCCTGCGCCACGGCCGCGGCGTTCCCGCCGCCGAAGCGAGCCAGCATGGCCGCCTCCTCCTCGTCCTCGTCGGGGGAGTCCTTGAGCTTCCAGGTCTTGAGGCAGTCGGCATCCGCCTCCACCGAGCCGCCCGTGCCGTACAGGCATATCTCGGTGGAGATACCGGGGTAGGCGCAGGTGGTGCTGACGAAGGTCGCGGTCGCCCCGCTCTTGAAGCGGATCAGGGAGGCGGTCACGTCCTCGGTCTCGATCCGATGGTCAGCGATGCTCATGGTGGAGGTGACCGACTCGACCTCCCCCATCAGCCACTGCATGAGATCCACCGTGTGGATGGACTGGTTCATGAGCGACCCGCCGCCGTCCATCTCCCAGGTGCCGCGCCAGCCGCCGCGGTCGTAGTAGGCCTGCCCCCGATACCACTTGACGGCGAAGGTGCCTAAGATCAGCCGACCCAACCGCCCCGTCTCCAGTGCCTCGCGGATGGGGTACATATCCGCATTGAAGCGGTTCTGGTGTACCACCCCACAGGTACGCCCCGTGCGGAGGCGCGCCTGTTCGATCAAGATCGCCCGCTCCGGCGTGATGTCCAACGGTTTCTCCACCAGGACGTGCTTGCCCGCCTCCATGCACCGCACGGCGTAGTCGGCGTGCATCCCGCTGGGGAGGCAGACGCTGATGATCTCCACCCGCTCGTCGCGGAGCAGGTCTTCAAAATCGGTATACAGGGTCACGCCGGGGTAGGCCTCGGCGGCCTTGGCCAGCCGTGCCGTGTCGATGTCGCACACCGCGACCAGGTCAGCCTGCGAGGAAGCGTAGGCGGCATCCGCGTGTGCCATGCCGATGCCCAGCCCCAGCACGGCGTACCCGATCTTCTTTTGACTTGTTCTTGTATCTTCGTTCATGGTTATTCTCCTCGTTCAAGGGGTGCCGCCGCGGCGGCACCCCTTCGTACTTTTGCAGGATCAGTTTGCCCCCGCGGATCAACCCATATTCTCGTAGCCGATCAGGGTCTGGAGCAGGCACTGCGCGTACACGCGGCAGAAGAAATCGTTCGGGTGGTTGATGTTGTTGCCGGTATAGTCGCGGAAGTTCTTATGCTCCAGGATGGCGCGGCTGGTGGAGCCCATGCGTGCCAGCGCGCAGGAGACGCCGTCCTTCTGCAGACCCGACACCATGCTCTCCAGAGCCTTTTCCTGATTGACTTGATTCCCGTACCAGCCGTTGGTCGCGTCGGGGTTCGGTACCATGGTGGAGACCACCAGCAGGCTTGCCGCAGGGGACTGCTCCAGCACCTTCTGCAGGGTCTTCTTCTGGGTATTGGCCACCGTGCGAGGTGCGCCGGCTGCATCGTTCATGCCGAAAGCCAGCACGAACAGGTCACACCCGTACTGCTCGATAAAGGGCTTGATATAGGTGTCGTAATTGTCCAGCCCGTTCTGGGTCGTCCAGCCACCCACGGCGGGGTTGATGTAGGTGATGGTGCCCCGCGCATCCTCAAGGATGTAGTCGGACGGGACTTGGCTCGTGCCGTTCAGCCCTGCGCGAACGTAGGTGACATTGTAGCGGAACAGGTCAGCCAGTGCCTCGGTAAAGAGCAGCGGATAGCTGTAGCTATACGGCGCGTAGGAGTAGATAAAGCTGGCACTTGCGCCGTAGGTGATGCTGTCACCGTAGAAGATGACCGTGACGTCCTCACCGGCTCGGAGCTTTGCGATCAGGCCTTCAAACTGCCCGATCTCGCAGGTCTGCAGGAAGTCCTCCCAGCTGTCGGAGTGAGTGTAGCTGACATTGACCTGCCAGTTGGTCATGGCCGTGCCCTCGCCCCAGTGGGTATATACGTTCTTGCCGTTATAGGAGGTCATGAGGAAGGAGGAGGAGTCGGCTCCGTAGTAGGTCTCACTTGTGATGATGGGCAGAGAGCCGCCCTCCAGAGCCACCAGCTTGCCGTCCCGCAGTTCGTAGTCCACGCCCTCCTCGTAGGTCTTGGTGCCATCGTAGCTGGTCACCGACAGGATGGAATCCGCGCGGAACAGGAGGCTCTTCTCCTCGCCCGCGTCCAAGAACATGACGGTCTCGTTACGCACCTGTGTGCCGCTGTAGAGGAGCTGCATCTCCTCCTTCAGGGAATCCATGGAAATACCCAAGTCGATCGTCTCGACTTCGGTCTCGGTCTCGGTCTCGGTCTCGGTTTCAGTCTCCGTCTCGGTAGCGGGTTCAGTCGCGGGATCGGTCTCGGCGGCGGTATCCGACACGACCTCGGTGGCGGTCGCGCCCTCGGTCTCCGGGTCGGTCGCCGTTTCGGTGTCGGTATCGGTGGGCGTATCCCCCGTCTCCGTACAGGAGATCAAGGCTCCCGCGCCGCACAGGGTCAGGAGCAGAAGGCCGCAGAGGAGCCGTGCAAATGTTCTCTTCATGATGGTGATGTCCTTTCGATATATGTTATATATTTTATGGTTTTCGGGTCACTGTATACCGGTCGAACCAAAGCCACCGGTGCCTCGGTCGGTCTCGTCCAGGCTGTCCACCACCTCAAAGGTCGGGGTCAGGATCGGCAACAGCACGAACTGCGCCACGCGGTCACCGGGGTGGATGGTGCGGGGCTCATCGGACTGGTTATAGAGCGCGATCATCCACTCGCCGCGATAGTCCGAGTCGATCACCCCCACCTTGTTGGCAGGTGCCAATCCCTGCTTGCAGGCCAGACCGCTCCGCGCAAAGACCAGCCCCACATACCCGCTCGGCACGGCTCCCGCCAGCCCCGTGCGGATGAAGGCCGTCTCCCCGGGGAGAATGGTCACCGGGTCACCCGAGGGCAGTGCGTACAGGTCGGCTCCCGCCGAGCCGGGGGTCGCGTAGGACGGCAGGACGGCGGTCGGATCCAGCCGACAGAATTTCATTATGCTCATGGGATGCTCTCCTTGCTCGTCATATATCCTTCCTGCTGTAGCAGTTACAGCTATTATAGCAAAGTTGCGGCATTTCGTCAAGACGGTCGGACAACTTTTTTGTCCCTCGCCGTCAAATTTCGCCGTTCCCGCACTTTTTACAATTCCGTGACATATTCTCATCAAAATAGTGCTATAATGGTCAGGATATACGCTATTCGGGAGGAAACCATGAACCAAACACCTCAAGTCCCCACCCCTGATCAGACCCCTGCCGTCAAGAAACGCTCGGCGGGGCGCGTCCTGCTCACCTGTCTGCACATTTTCCTGATCGTCCTGCCGGTGGTCGCCTGCGGAGCCGCCGTTTACCTGCACGCAGTCTACCCCAACGAAAAACTGGAAGAACTTTGGTTTTACATGACACACAGTGCCACCGATTCCGGCATGAGCACCTTCGTCAAGGGTGCACTGATCGCAGGGCCCATCTGCCTTGTGGTCATCGCAGGCCTGATCCTTCTGCAATATGATCTGTTCCACAAGCGGCGCACGATCAAGCGCATTTCCAAAAAGACCGGTCAGGAGACCGAGATCCAGATCTATCCCATTCGGCATCGTTGGATATGTACGATCGTGATCGGGCTCGTTCTTATCGGCATTGCACTCGGTCAGATCGGCGTGTACGATTATATATGGGCGCAAACCACGGATTCCTCCTTCATGTTCGAGCACTATGTCGCCCCCGACGACAGCACTTTGGTGACAGCACCCGAGAAGAAGCGCAACCTGCTGGTCATTGAGCTTGAATCCATGGAGACCACCATGTTCACGGGAGAACAGGGCGGCGTATGGGATCATGAAGTCATCCCGGAGCTGTACCAACTGCTCTTCTCCGAGGATGCCGTTTTCTTTGCCAGCGATGACAATACCCGCGGCACGCAGGATGCCTACGGAAGCACCTGGACGACCGCCTCTCTCATCGCCAACACGGCGGGTATTCCCTTCAAGGTGCCGGTCGGCATGAACAACTCCTACAAGGCGGAGGAATTTCTCAAGGGTGCCTACTCGCTGGGGGATGTGCTGAAGCAGCACGGCTACCGCAATGTCCTGCTCTCGGGTTGCCGCACCAGCTTCGGCGGGGTACAGGAGTACTTCTCCTACCACGGCAATTATGCGATCATTGACCCCTTGAACCCGAGCTGGACCCTGACCGCAGGCGGGACGGGCAAGCTGAGCGTCCCCGATTCCCAGAAGAATGAGTGGGGCTTCTCGGACGAGGCTACCTTCAAGCTGGCACAGGAATTCCTCTCCACCGAGGGGGACAGCGACCAACCGTGGCACCTGTTCATCAGCACCATCGACACCCACTTCACCGGCTACACCTATCCGGCGGGCGAGGGCTACCAAGGAAGCGAGACGAAATTCAGCCGTCAGCTGGAGAATGTCTACGCCACCACCTCCCGCGTGGTCGGGGAGTTCGTGCAGTGGCTTCGGGAACAGCCCTTCTACGAGGACACCTCGGTGGTCATCATAGGTGACCATGTCAATATGCTGAGCTCTTTCTGTGATGAAAAGGATGCCGCAGAGCGTGGTCGTTACAACCTCTTCCTCAACGCTGCCGTGACGACTGAGAACACCAAGAATCGTTCCTTTACCGCCCTTGACTTCTATCCGTCCATGCTCGCAGCGGCCGGCTTTACCCTTCGGAACGACAGGCTGGCACTGGGCACCGATCTTTTCTCCTCCCAACCGACTCTGGCTGAGGCCGTCGGGCTGGACAAGCTCAACGACGAGTTGGCGTACAAGTCGGAGTTCTATATCGATCATATCATGGGGCGGGACGACTACGAGGAGTTGGAATCCCGCGCTGACAACTAATTTGAATCGGAAAGGAACCTGTCCATGAAGTCTCTGCACCGTCTCCCCGCCGCTCTGCTGGCACTGAACCTTCTGCTCTTCTCCCTCTCCTGTGGCGCAGGATCAGACTTCGCCGTGCCTACCGATGCGCCTAATGACACCGCGACAGGCACTGCCATGGTTGCCCCGACCGACACGGAGGAGGA
Organism: uncultured Clostridium sp.; assembly: GCA_964463245.1. Classification (GTDB taxonomy): domain Bacteria; phylum Bacillota; class Clostridia; order Oscillospirales; family CAG-272; genus CAMEON01. The sequence continues at coordinate 7,354 of CAYXBU010000068.1, forward strand.
CACATCCCCCGAGACCGAGCCGCCCGCCGACCTCTCGGCACACCTCCCTGCCGATGCGGACGGTATGTGGGCGCATTACGTCTACCCGCTCTCCCCCACCACCTCGAGCTACCTCATATCGGCACCGACTAAGAAGCGCAACCTGCTGGTCATCGAGGTGGAGTCCTTAGAGACCACCATGTTCACAAAGGAACAGGGCGGCGCGTGGGAGCAGGAGGTCATCCCGGAGCTGTATCGGCTCCTGTTTGCCGAGGACGCGACCTTTTTCGCCTCGGATGACGGGGTACGCGGCACGCAGGATGCCTACGGAAGTACCTGGACCACCGCCTCCCTCATCGCCAACACGGCGGGCATCTCCTTCAAGGTGCCGCCCGACATGAACAACTCTTATCGCGCCGAGGAATACCTCAAGGGTGCCTATGCGCTGGGGGACATCTTAGGCGACTTCGGCTACCGCAACGTCCTGCTCTCGGGCTGTCGCACCAATTTCGGCGGAGTGAAGCAATACTTCTCCTACCATGGGAATTATGAGATCATCGACTCCTTGAACCCGCAGTGGAGCCTGAACGCCGGAGGCACGGGCAGCCTGAGCATCCCCGCATCCCAGACCAACGAGTGGGGCTATTCCGACGAGGCTACCTTCCGACTGGCACAGGCGTTCCTCTCCACCGAAGGGGACAGCGACCAACCGTGGCACCTGTTCATCAGCACCATCGACACCCACTTCACCGGCTACACCTACCCGGCGGGTGAGGGCTACCGGGGCAGCGAGACGAGATTCAGCCGTCAGCTGAACAATGTCTATGCCACTACCTCCCGCGAGATCGGGGAGTTCATCGAGTGGTTGCGGGCACAGCCCTTCTACGAGGACACCACGGTGGTGATCCTGGGCGACCACATCAATATGCTGAGCAGTTTCTGCTCGGCGGACGATAGCGGCCTGCGCGGGCGGTACAACCTCTTTCTGAATGCCGCCGTGTCCACCGAGAACACGAAAGACCGCTCCTTTACCGCCTTTGACTTCCTTCCCTCCATGCTGACGGCCGCAGGCTTTACCATCACGGGGGATCGGCTGGCACTGGGCACCGACCTGTTCTCCGCTACCCCGACCTTGGCGGAGCGGTTCGGGCTTGCCGAGATGAACCGCGAGCTGGAGGAAAAGCCGGACTTCTACATTGACTATATCATGGGACGAGAGGACTACGAGGAGCTGGAAAGACAAAGCGGGAATTAAGGCACCACCGCACAATTCTTTTTGCTCAATTGCGCAGTCAGAAAATTCGT
>CAYXBU010000069.1:0-8602 GCA_964463245.1 uncultured Clostridium sp.
CCGCGCGGTATGGGTATATTTTACCACAGGAGACGGGTTTTGTCAATGGCAGAGTTGATTTTTTCATTGGCACAGGAATACGGCCGCACAAAAAATTTGCCTTGACTATTGCTTTTTGCGGAGAAATAGAGTATAATAGCGATAGAACGAATTTGCAAAGGAAGTTGCACTATGGAACATATTCAGATCGCGGTCGACGGCCCCAGCGGGGCAGGGAAATCCAGCATATCCAAGGCTATCGCCGCAAGGCTGGGGCTGGTGTATGTGGATACGGGTGCGCTCTACCGCACGGTAGGCTACTATGCCCGCTCGCAGGGGATCTCGCCGGAGGGAGCCGCCGCCGTGGCGGATATGCTGTCGGATATTCGGGTGGAGGTGCGGTACACCGACGGGGTACAGCACGTTTACTTGAACGGGGAAGACCTCGGCGACCGCATCCGCGAGAACGAGATCTCCCGCTACGCCTCCGCCGTGGGCAAGGTGCCCGCAGTACGCGCGTTCCTGCTGGATACCCAGAAGCGCATCGCCGACGAGAACTCGGTCATCATGGACGGCCGCGACATCGGCACCGTGATCCTGCCCCGGGCACAGGTCAAGATATTCCTGACCGCCTCCAATGAGGCGCGCGCCCGCCGCCGCGTGGCGGAGCTGGCCGAGAAGGGAATGCCCGCCTCCTACGAGACGGTGCTGTCGGATATGCAGCGGCGGGACGAGGAGGATCGTACCCGCGCCGTCGCGCCCGCCGTGCAAGCGCCCGACGCGCTCCTGTTCGACAACTCCGAGCTGACCTTTGAGGAGAGCGTGGAGGGCATGATCGAGCTGATCCGCCGCGTGTTGGCGGGAAAGGGGCTGAGCCTGTGAGCCGCACCGAGAATGTCGCCGCGACGGATCGCCGCGAGCTGAACCGCAAGCACTGCCGCAGTGGCCTGTACAAGGTCGTCCACGCCATCTTTGCCGTGCCTGTCCGCTTCTGCCATCGCATCAAGGTGCGGGGGCGGGAGAACGAACCGCGCCGCGGGGAGGGCTCCTACCTCGTGGTCTGCAATCACCTGACCTGGCGGGATCCCATCTTCCTGTGCGCGAGCCTGTCCCAACAGCAGCCCCACTTCATGGCGAAGAAGGAGCTGTTCCGCATCCCGATCTTCAACTGGATGATCAAGGCTCTGGGGGCATATCCCGTCAACCGCGGCGGCGCGGATGTGGGGGCGATCAAGCGCACCATCAAGCTCTTGGAGGAGGGACGGACGGTCGGGATGTTCCCGCAGGGGCACCGCAACCCCGGGGTGGATCCCCGCACCACCAAGATACACGCCGGTGCCGCCATGATCGCGGTCAAGGCGGGGGTGCCACTCCTGCCCGTGTACATCAAGACCCCCGGCAACCGCATGAAGGCTTTCTGCCGCAAGGAGATCATCATCGGCAAGCCCATTACCCCGGAGGAGATGGCCTACGACCCCGCCCGCCCCGGGGAGTTCGACCGCATCATACAGCTGGCCTTTGAGCGGGTCTGCGCCCTCGGGGACGAGGAGGCGGACGGATGCCGCTGATGGAGGTCACGGTTGCCCACAACGCGGGCTTCTGCTTCGGGGTCGCCCGTGCCACCGCCGCCGTGGAGCAGGAGATGCGGACACATCCCTCGGGGGAGCGCATCTTCACGCTGGGGCGGCTCATCCATAACGAGACCTATACCGAACGGTTGCGGGCAGGCGGCGTTGAGGTCATCGGTGTGGAGGACATCCCGCGCCTGTGCGCCGAGGCTACGCCCGAGGCTCCCGTCAAGGTCTTTGTCCGTGCCCACGGCATGACAGCCGAGACCGAGGCTGTGCTTCGCGCCTCTGCCGCCGCCAACCCCGCATTCTCCTTCGTGGATTGCACCTGCTCCTTCGTCAAGAAGATCCACCGCATCTGCGCCGAGCAGTCCGAGCTGTGCGCGGCGGCGCGGACGGAGCAGGGGAGGGACGACCGATTCCTGCTGGTGCTGGGTGCCGCAGAGCACCCGGAGGTGGTGGGCTTTCTCAGCCGCTTTGCCGGGGAGAAGGTGGTCTTCGGGTCGGCGGAGGGGCTGGAGCGACTTCTGGATGACCCGGGAAATCGGGAAAGATGGCGGGAAATGACCCCTGTTTTGGTCGCACAGACCACACAAAATCTGAAAGAATGGGAAAAGTCAAAAAAAATTCTCGAAAACCCCTTTACAAATTCATTTATTTTTGATACAATATGCAGTGTTACGGAATCGAGGCAGCAGGAAGCGGCGACACTCGCACGCGAATGTGACTGCATCGTCGTGATCGGCGGTCGAGCCAGCTCAAACTCGGCAAAGCTCTTTGCGATCTGCAGTCGGATTTGCGCTGACACCGTGTGGGTGGAGCGTGCAGACGAGCTGAGCACCTATATTCCGTCACTCCGTCAGGCGGCGATTGCACGCCGTCGGGACGGCTCCCACCTGAGAGTGGGAATCGTGGCAGGGGCATCGACCCCCCACGACATCATTGAGGAGGTTGCAAACAACATGAGCGAACAGGCACTGAACGAAAACTTCGCCGAGCTGCTGGAAGAGTCAGCGCTCAAAACAATAAAGACAGGAGATACCGTGGTAGGGATCGTGACCGCTATCAATTCCGGCGAGATTCAACTCGACTTGGGCACCAAGGTCACCGGCGTGATCAAGATCGACCAGATCACGGATGACCCTGCGGCGAAGCTGGATCAAATGTTCAAAATTGGAGATGAGGTAGAGGCTTTCGTGATCCGTGTCAGCGACGTCGATGGCTTCGCTACACTTTCCAAGAAGCGGGTCGACGCCGACAAGAACTGGAAGAAGATCGAGGAGGCCTACGAGACCCAGGAGAACCTGGAGGGTAAGGTCATTCTGGTCAATAAGGGTGGCGTTGTCGCGCTGGTCAACTCCAACCAGGTCTTTATCCCCGCCGCACACTCCGGCGTTCCGAGAGGCGGCGACTTGAATGAGCTGGTCGGTCAGACTGTCTCCATGAAGATCATCGAGGTCAAGGAAGGCAAGAAGGCTAAGGGCTCCATCCGCAAGGTTCTGCAGGAGGAGCGCAACGCCCGCGAGAAGGAGTTCTGGGCGAACATCGAGGAGGGCAAGGTGTACAACGGCGTGGTCAAGAGCATGACCAGCTACGGCGCCTTCGTTGATCTCGGCGGCGTGGACGGCATGGTCCACTGCACCGAGCTGTCCTGGAAGCACATCAAGAGCCCTGCCGAGGTCGTGTCCATCGGCGACGAGATCACGGTCTTTGTCAAGAGCTTCAACGCTGAGAAGAAGCGCATTTCCCTGGGCTACAAGACCGAGGCTACCAACCCCTGGTACATCTTCACCCACACCTATGCCGTGGGCGAGACCGCACCCGTCAAGATCGTCAGCCTGATGCCCTTTGGCGCATTTGCTGAGATCGTGGAGGGCGTGGACGGTCTGATCCACATCTCCGAGTTGGCAGACCACCGCGTCGGCAAGCCTGCTGATGTGGTTGAGGTCGGACAGGTCGTGGATGCCAAGATCATCGACATCGACTCCGAGCGTCAGAAGGTCTCCCTCTCCATCCGCGCCCTCATCGAGGAGGCACGGCAGGCTGAGGAGGCTATGCCCGAGGAGTATGCCGAGGAGGTCGCTCCCGAGGAGGAGACCGTCGTTTACTCCGACGAGGAGTAATACGAGGCAGATGTCTCTGCGGCGGGGACAGCCCCGACACGACGAGCTCTGTATGTATACAAAACAGGCACGACTGCGGTCGTGCCTGTTTTGTCGTGCGGGAAGCCCGACCCTTGCCTCGGGAAGGCTTGCGCGACTCGCGGTTTTTATACGATCAGATACCCAACTCCCGCCAGCGAGGATGCCTCTGCGGGGGAGTCGGCGACCGGCAGGTCGTTGGCGGCGGCCAGTGCCGTCAGCGGGGCGTGGTAGCGTTTGGCGACCGACCAAAGGGAGTCGGTGGGGGCGGGGAAGCAGATGAGATACTCTCCGCGCGGGCGGGATATATCCGCCCCGAGGGTGAATCCGCTCAGGGTGCGGAGCGAGAGCGGGTCGGTCAGGCGCAGAGCCACCCCCACCTCGGCATCCAGCCCGATGCGCTCCCCGTCCATGCGGGCGCGACTGCCGATCACGGTCACGCCTGCATCAAAAACAGGCGAGGGAGAGACCGTCCCGACCGACAGCTCACACTCGTAGCGGAAGGGCAGTGCGACCTCGGCCGCGCTCCATTCCCCACCGCGACAAAGCAAGAGCTGGAACCGACAGGTACCGACCGACAGGCAACGTCCCTTTTCACAGGTGACCGACTCGACCTGTGCGGTCGCCGCAATGTCCACCACCTGCGCGGACGGGTCGATCCCCGCCTCGGACAGCGGCAGGGAATCGCTCAAAGTAAAGTTCCCCTGTACCGCGTGTCGTGCAACCTCGGCGGGACAGTCGGCAAAGCGACACTCCCCCTCAGCGCGGGTGGAATAGAGGTCTCCCGTGTAGGTCACGGTCTCGTTGCGCTGGGCGGTCGCCTGTACCGATACCCCCAGGTCGGTATGGATGCGCCCTTCCTCGACCTGCACGCTCAGCTCGGGACAGCCGCCGTATCCGCAGGCGGTGCAATCCGGGGTCACCCCCGGCATATCCACCGTCACCGTGAAGGGGACTCGCCGCTGGGCTACGGTCGGGACGACGGGCGGCAGAGCCGCGTCTCCCCCACCCTCGACCGGCTCCTGCGGCTCCTCCGGAGGGGTCAGCAGGAGCTTGAGTGTCACGTCCCCCCGACAGGTGACGAGGCCGCTCCCGGCGGTTGCCTCGCTGATCATGACCTGCCCCTCCGCGCAGACCACCCGCATATCCGTCCCGGGCGGGAGGATCATGTCGTCGCCAAGGGTCACGGTCTCGCTCGTGCCGCAGAACACCCGCGCGACCTCGGCGGTCTGCTCCAGCCGTTGGATGGAGCCGGGCACCAGGCCGCCCTCGTCGGGGCAGGTCAACTCCCGCTCCCCGTATACCTTGGCGCGAGCCTTCACGCGACAGCGGATATTCAGGCGGCGCGGTGCGGTCACCCGCCCGGATGCCCCCTCCACGCAGGGGGTGCAGATGCAGACGAACGGCTCGGATACCGCCGTGTCCCCGCCCCCCTCAAAGGGCACCTGCATCCGATACTCGGTACTCAGCGGCGAGCAGTAGACCTGCCCGTCGTTGCCGACATACAGGACGAAGTAGTCCACCGTCCCCGACAGCTCCATGCCGCTCCCGCCCGCATAGGCGGCGGGGGGCTGTACCGATGCACCCACCCGCAACAGCCGCCGTATTTCGGGTTGGTAATCCGGCAGGGAGAAGTCCCCCGCCACATCGGCTGTGACCATCCGATCGCACAGCGGCACCTGGATACTGCCGCAGCCCTGCGGAGCCGTTCCCGGCTCCATATCCTGTAACCGATCATTCATCATGTTGCTCCATCTCCTTTGCACTGGCAGATTTTCAATAGACTGTATGCAGGGGGACGGGCGAATATGAGTGGCCGGGCGGTTTCAAAATGCCGCCCGATGTGTCCCCGCATATTCGCAAAATATCCAAAAAGGCGATTTTGCGCCGGGGATCTGACAGCAGTTCGCACAAAGTTCTCAAAAAAGGCAAATTTCCTCTTGACAAACCGGGATCGGGGGTGTATAATGAGCGCATATTCACAGAGGAGAGGAGATACCGTCATGTTTGCAGCTATGATGATGATGTGCATGTGCCGCATGGAAATGTGCTGCTGTAATATGAATGCCGGTACTTCTGCCATCTGCCGTTGAGACCCTTGTCGGAGGCGTTGCCAAACGTGAGGCTCTCAGATAACGCTGTTTGCTCCCGCCCGTCGGACGACGGACGGTGACGCATGGGGGGAAGCCGGTGCTTCCCCTTTTTGCTGTCTTTCCGTCAAATTCAAATGCGTGAAAGGAACACGACATGATCGAGATACGGAATCTGAACAAGACCTTCCGCACACAGGATGGTTCGCTGACCGCGCTGGACGACATCAACCTGACCGTTCGGGATGGCGAGATCTTCGGCATCATCGGCCTCTCGGGCGCGGGCAAGTCCACGCTGGTACGCTGTATGAACCTTCTGGAGCGTCCCACAGAGGGCGAGGTGCTGGTGGACGGTCAGGACTTGATGAAGCTCTCTCCGAAGGGCCTGCGGGAGGTGCGCCGCAACATCGGCATGATCTTCCAGGGCTACAACCTGCTGGAGCAGCGCACGGTCTTGCGCAACGTCCTCTACCCGCTGGAGCTGATCCACGCGCCGCGTGAGGAAGCACGCAAGCGCGCCATGGAGCTGCTTCACTTAGTCGGGTTGGAGGATCGCGCCTCTGCTTACCCCTCCCAGCTCTCGGGCGGACAGAAGCAACGAGTCGCCATTGCCCGAGCACTGGCCACCAACCCCCACTACCTGCTCTGCGACGAGGCCACCTCGGCACTCGACCCCACCACGACCGACTCCATTCTGGAGCTTCTCCAGACCATCAACAGGACGCTGGGCGTGACGGTGGTGGTCATCACCCACGAGATGTCGGTGGTGGATCGCATCTGCCATCGCGTGGCGGTCATCGACCGAAGCCGCATCGTGGAGATGGGCGCGGTGGATGAGATCTTCGCCACCCCCCGCTCCGAGATCGCCCGTCAGCTCATCCTGCCCCGCATCAAGGTAGCCTCCAAGGTGCAGAGCGGACGGCACGTCCGCTTGACCTTCAAGGGCGAGTCCACCTATACCCCCGTGGTCGCGGGGCTGGTGCTGGAGACCGGCGCGGCGGTCAGCATCCTCTTTGCCGACACGCGGGACATCGACGGCAAGACCTACGGGCACATCCTGCTGGAGCTTCCCTCGGAGGAGCGCATGGCACAGCGGGTGCTCTCCTGGCTGGATGCTAACTTCCCCGCGTACACATTGGAGGTGTGATCATGGAAATATCTGAGATCCTGAAACAGCTGTGGCAGTCCGGGACACTGGTCACCGGCATCTGGGAGACGGTCTACCTGACCCTCCTCTCCACGGTCATTGCCTACCTGCTGGGGCTCCCGCTGGGGGTGGTCTTAGCCGTGACAGGGGAAGGCGGTATTCGCCCGATCAAGTGGCTCAACCGCGTGCTGGGCTTCATCGTCAACATCTTCCGATCCATTCCCTTCATCGTGCTGATGGTCGCCATGCTACCGGTCGCGAAGGCCGTGGTGGGCACCAGCATCGGCAATAAGGCCATGATCGTCATGCTGGTCATCGCCGCCGCCCCCTACATCGCCCGCATGGTGGAGTCCTCCCTCAAGGAGGTCAGCCCCGGGGTCATCGAGGCGGCACAGTCCATGGGCACCTCGAATTTCGGCATCATCCTGAAGGTGCTCATCCCCGAGGCCAAGCCCTCCCTGATCGTCGGTGCGGTCATCTCCACCGTTACGGTGCTGGGCTACTCGGCCATGGCCGCTACCATCGGCGGCGGCGGTCTCGGCTCCATCGCCATTACATGGGGGCACCAACGCTTCAACGACGATGTCATCTGGGTCTGCGTGATCTTGATCATCGTCATCGTCCAGATCATCCAGGAGCTGGGTATGCTCATCGCCCGCAAGACCGACCGCCGCGTGCGGAAGTGACGGCGGCGCATCCCCCGAAAACAGCAGGTCGCGCCGACGGGCTATGGCCTGTATATATAGAGTACCGAAGTCCCAAATTTTATTGTAAGGAGATATACCACCATGAAAAAGATCCTCATTCTCGCACTCGCCCTGATCCTGTCCCTGTCCTGCGTGACACTGTTCGGCTGTAAGTCCGGCTCCGACGAGAAGACCATCGTCGTCGGCGCAAGCGCAACTCCCCACGCCGAGATCCTGGAGCAGGTCAAGTCCATCCTGGCCGAGCAGGGCTACACCCTGGAGATCCGCGTGTTCGACGACTATGTCCTGCCCAACAAGGCTCTGACCGACAAGGAGCTGGATGCCAACTACTTCCAGCACACCCCCTACCTGAACAGCTACAATGCCTCCAACAACACCGACCTGGTGGCCGCCGCCGCTATCCACTATGAGCCGTTCGGTCTGTACGGCAACGGCGTGAGCAGTGTGGCTGACATCGCCGCCGACGCGACCATTCTGGTTCCTGCTGATGACTCCAACGAGACCCGCGCTCTGCTCCTGCTCGCGCAGGAGGGCCTGATCACCCTGAAGGAGGGTGCCAACGCTACCGACGGCGTGACCACGCTGGACATCGTGGATGCCAAGGGTCATGATGTCAAGGCCATCAATGCCGAGACGGTTCCCGCTCAGCTCAAGAACAGCGACAAGGGCACCGTGGCTGTCATCAACGGCAACTACGCACTGGCCGCCGGCCTGAAGATCGCGGATGCTCTGGCTACCGAGAGCCGCGAGGGCGACGCCGCCAAGACCTACGCCAACATCATCGCTGTTCGCAAGGGCGACGAGAACAGCGAGAAGACCAAGGCTCTGATCGCCGCTCTGGAGACCGCGACCGTCAAGACCTACATCGAGAATACCTACAACGGCGCCGTGGAGCCCATGTTCACGGTGGGTGACTAAGGAACCACTGATTTATTCGGCGGCACATCTTCGGCACATCTTTTCCCGCCTG